>NZ_JBFOHH010000006.1:0-212773 GCF_040888205.1 Enterococcus sp. C102(2024)
TCAAGATTTTGATGTTTGGTCAACACTTTTTTTCAAAAAAATTAAAAGAAGTTTTCAATCTGTTTTCATTCTTTTCAATTATTTCGTTTTTAAACTTTTTAAATCCTAATTGTCTATCAAAACAGTTTAATTCCTTATTAAAAATCGAACAATTTGAATCATATTTTTGAAATAGTTCGATTAACTTTTTTACGTACAACATAAAAAAAGAAAGAATCTGTTCGATTATCGACAGATTCTTTCTTTTTTGTTTAAAACATTGGGACACCTTCAATATGATATTTTGACCAAATCGTTTTTAATTCTGCAGGTGCTACCCATGTATAGTCTTTATCCATTTCATTTTTAAGTGCTTGTTCATCCATCTCGAAGACAAACAGCGGAACATTTTCTTTATTGATATGCGCGTTAGTTAATTCTACTAAGCTAATTGAAGTAACGTCCAATTGAACCTCTTCTTTGAACCATTGTAGCATACTAGCTAAACCCGTCATCTCATCAGAAACTTTTGCCATCGCAAACTCAATCGCTTCACCTATTGGATGCATCAAAAATTTTTTACTACCATCGTTTAAGTTCAGTATGATTGTTCCAGCGACTTTTTTGTTAGACACGACATCCACCTCAATTAATTTTTAGATTCACTAACAAAAGAAATTGTAACACACTTTCTGAAAAAATACAGAATTATTTTTCAAGCAATTTATCCATGGCTTCATCAATCCATTCTGGAAGTTCTTTGTCTAAGGTTGCAAAGCCAATTTTTTTATTCTTATCCGTAAAATATTTTTTGCGTCGATGGTTCACTGAATGAACTTTGTCTTCAAGGGTCCGTAAAGATAAGCTAATCTTTTGAGAATATTCATCAACATCAATAACTTGAACGGTTACTTTTTGTCCAACGGTTAAGAGTCCATGGATATTTTTAGTAAAGCCAGCTTGTACTTCCGAAACATGAATCAGTCCTTGTGTTTCTTCGTCTAAAGAAACAAATGCGCCATATGGTTGAAGTCCGGTAATTGTGCCAGAAAGTACCATACCAATTTTGTACTTCATCAAATTTCCTCTTTTCATACGATAAATTTCTTTTTCCGTTTCTACTCATTTAAAATAATAGCATTTTTTCAACGTTTGTGCATTATTTCTTCCCTAGTTGTTAAAACAATTGTTTCATCTTTTAAGCAAAATCTACTATACTATAGGAAGTAAGACTTTATATAGAAGAAAAGGAGTTATCTTATGTTTAATTTTAATGAAACCATTGATCGTCGTCACACGAATTGTGTTAAATGGGACACCGTTGAAACGAGTTACCACGAAAAAGATTTACTACCTTTATGGGTTGCTGATATGGATTTCAAAGTACATCAGCCTATTCTTGATGCCTTGTCACAAGTTATTGAACAAGGCATTCTAGGATATGCAATTGCACCTAATGAACTGTATCAAGCAATTCAAGATTGGCAACGGCAACACCATCAATTAATTGTTGAAAAAGAAGAAATTTTGTTTAATAGTGGCGTGGTTCCCAGTTTGGCCACAGCCGTTCAAGCGTATACAGTACCTGCGGATTCTGTCATGATTTGTGATCCAGTCTACCCCCCTTTTGCAGATGTGGTAAAACAAAATGAGCGTAGACTTGTGCGCCATTCTTTACTAGAAGTTAACGGACATTATGAAGTTGATTTGGTTAAAATGGAACAACAGATAATCGAAGAAAAGGTGAAACTGTTACTTTTTTGTAATCCCCATAATCCTGGTGGGCGTGTTTGGACAAAAGAAGAATTGCTAGCAATTGGCCGTTTATGCCAAAAACACCAAGTAACTGTGGTTAGCGATGAAATTCATCAGGATTTGATTTTCAAACCGCATACCTTCACTTCCTTCACTGTCGCTGATGAAGCATTTAAGGAATTCACAGTTACCTTAACCGCGGCAACGAAAACCTTTAATTTAGCGGGTATTAAAAATTCAATGCTGTTCATTCCTAATGAAAAACTACGGCAATCTTTCGTATCTTTACAAGACAAAAATCATCAAGGCGGTATCAATACTTTTGGCTACGTTGGAACGGCAGCTGCCTATCAAACAGGGGAGGAATGGCTAACGGCGTTACTGGATTATTTAAAAGAAAATATTGATTTTGCCCTTTCCTTTTTCCGTGAAGAGCTGCCTAGCGTTCGTGTAATGGAGCCTGAAGGAACCTATCTTTTATGGTTAGACTTTAGTTCTTATTCGCTAACGGATCGGGAACTTCGCGATACCTTAATTCATAAGGGGAAAGTGGTTCTAAATCCAGGAATTAGTTTTGGTCCCCAAGGTTCTCAACACATGCGTTTAAACTTAGCTTGTTCAAAAGAAACTCTCGAAGAAGGCCTTTTACGTATCAAAAAAGCCTTTAATTAAAAACAGCTGTCCTAGTTTTTAGGACAGCTGTTTTTAATTCTTTCTTTTGCGTTTAGCTAAATAAACTCTGACGAACCAGATACCTGAAAATAGAAGTAAAATTTCTCCAATTATTATTGTATAAAATCCTGGTTCATGAACGATTCCTTGCTGATCTACATACGTAAAAAACGTTCCTATAAATGGGAGTATCACTGCAAACAAAGCCAAGGCCATTGGATATCTGTATTTTTCTAACAAATTTGCTTCCTCTCCTTCTATTCTTTAACTCAGTATCCTATAAAGACTTCATTAAAAGAAGAGATTTGGATGCTTTTAAAAAAAAGTTAGTCGTTTTAAGAAAAAAATAAAGAGTACCAACGAATTTGTCCCTCGTTGGTACTCTCTTTTTCAATTGGTTAAACTTATTCACCAATGATTTCAACTGTGTCCATCACGACGTCAAATGTTGGACGGTCTTGGGCATCCCGTTGGACTCCACCAATTTCATCCACTACATCCATACCATCCACAACATGACCAAAAACAGTATGACGGAAGTCTAACCAAGGTGTTCCGCCTTGTTTGTAAGCTTCAATAATTTCTTCTGGAAAACCAGCGTCTTCTAACTGACTCATCATTTGAGCTGGAACATTTTGATTAGTAACAACAAAGAATTGGCTACCATTTGTGTTAGGACCAGCATTTGCCATTGACAATGCGCCACGCAAATTGAAAACATCCCGAGAAAATTCATCCTCAAATGCTTCTCCATAAATACTTTCGCCGCCCATTCCTGTTCCGGTTGGGTCACCGCCTTGAATCATAAAATCAGGAATCACACGATGGAAAATAACGCCATCATAGTAGCCCTTTTTCGCTAATTCAACAAAATTTTTAACCGTTTTAGGCGCTTGTTCTGGGAATAATTGAACAGTGATGTCGCCTCGGTTTGTTTTAATGACCGCTTTTGGGCCTTTAGCATTTTCTAAATCTAATTGTGGAAATTGTGACATGAGAATGTCCTCCTAGATAATTATTTTATAGTTCCATCATATCGAAAAATGCTGAAAATTGCTATGATCTTTTTCCAATGATTAAAGAATGCTTTGATTCGTTAGCCAAACTTGCTTTTTTCGAAAAGCCGTGCTATTTTGTGAAGTGTTCGCAAAACGATCAATAGTTGTCTCAACCCTAAATGAATTAGGAGGAATTTTCAAATGTCTGATGAAAAAGATATTTATGATTTAACGATTATCGGCGGCGGTCCTGTTGGATTATTTGCCGCTTTTTATGCGGGAATTCGTAAAGCGAAAACGAAAATCATTGATAGCCTGCCGCAATTAGGTGGTCAGCTAACAATGCTGTATCCCGAAAAATATATTTATGATATTCCTGGATTCCCTGCTATTAAAGCCGGTGAGTTAATTGCCAATTTGGAAAAACAGATGCAGCCATTTCAGCACGATGTTTGTTTGGAAGAAGAGGTCACACACCTTGCACAGGAAGCAGATGGACTTCTGCGCTTAGACACAACTAAAGGCACACATTATTCTAAAACGGTTATCTTTGCGATTGGTAACGGTGCTTTCCAACCTCGACGTTTAGCTATCGAAAATGTTGAAGCCTTTGAAGGTGAGTCAATCCATTATTATGTGACTGACATGAAAAAATTCGCTGGCAAAAAAGTTGCGATAGCTGGTGGCGGCGATTCTGCAATTGATTGGGCTTTAATGCTAGAAAACGTTGCAGAAGAAGTATCTATTATCCATCGTCGCCCACAATTTCGCGGCCACGAACATAGCGTGGAACAACTGGAAAAATCTAGTGTTTCTATCAGAACTCCTTATATCATTAGTGATATTTTAAAGGAAAATGAAACGTTCACAGGCATCCAATTAACGGAGACAAAAGGTGACCAAACATTGGATCTCCCTCTGGATGATTTAATTATCAATTATGGCTTCACTTCTTCTTTAACACACCTCAAAGAATGGGGATTAGACGTTTCTAGAAATGCTATTAATGTTCATTCCGATATGTCAACTAACATTCCTGGTGTATACGCTGTAGGGGATATCTGTTCCTATGAGGGAAAAGTGAAATTAATCGCTACAGGCTTTGGTGAGGCACCTACTGCCGTAAATAATGCTTTACATTACTTACGGCCCGATGCTCGACGTCAACCAGTTCATAGTACAAGTTTATTTGAAAACGGTGTACCTAAATAAGGTTAGCGCTGGACTTTAGCAGTTTTTAAGCCAAGGACAAAAATCTAAAACGGATTTTTGTCCTTGGCTTTCTGCTTTACTGAAAAGCCTTTCTTTTTCTCTTTTAAATTTATTTTTGATACAATAAAAAGTGCTAGGAGGAAGAAAGATGAACCAACCAATTATTTATTTAAATGAAGTATTCAACGAAGAACAACTGGAACAAGTGAAAGCTGTGGCACCCAATTATCTAGTTAAAACATCTACCGATCATTTATCCTCTGCTGAAGAAGAGGCAATCGAAATTATGTTAGGCTGGCATAAAGAAATTGGTCCGCGTTTATTAGCCTCTGAGACTAGTCACCTAAAATGGATTCAGCTCATTTCTGCTGGTGCTGATTATATGGATTTTGATAAATTAAGAGAAAAAGGCATTCTGTTGTCTAATGGTAGCGGAATCCATAGTGTTTCTATCTCAGAACATGTTTTAGGCGTTTTATTAGCACATACCCGCGGACTGCAAGAAAGTATCCAACAACAAATGCAACACACATGGAATCAAACAGCCCCTTCCTATCAACAACTTTCTGGGCAAAAAATGTTAATCGTAGGCACTGGACAAATCGGACAACAATTAGCTAAATTTGCTAAAGGTTTAAATCTTCAAGTTTATGGCGTGAATACCTCTGGACATGTGACGGAAGGCTTCATTGAATGCTATTCACAGAAGAATATGAGTAAAATTATCCATGAAATGTCCATTGTTGTGAACATTCTTCCTTTGACTGAAACAACAAAACATTTATACAATCAGGCACTTTTTGAAAAAATGGCTCCTGAAACAATTTTCGTAAATGTTGGTCGCGGCGCCTCAGTAGCAACGAACGATTTGATAACTGCCTTAAACAATAAAACCATTGCTTTTGCTGCCTTAGATGTCTTTGAAGAAGAACCTCTTCCCGAAGATAGCCCTTTATGGGAGATGCAGAATGTTTTATTAACACCTCATATTTCTGGCATGACACCGAAGTTCAAATCAAAATTACTGGCGATTTTTATTCCAAACTTAAATCAATTTGTGACGGATCAGACCCTCGTCAAAAACCAAGTTTCCTTAAAAAAAGGCTATTAACTCAAAAAAGGCCTTCAACCATCTTTCAAGTAATTGCATGGTTGAAGGCTTTTTTTGCTATTTTTTACCAGATAACCTTGAAGTTATCATTTGTCGACGCTTGAATGATTGGATGTTTTTTCAAATATTCTGCAATCAGTTCCGTCATATCAATTTGAATTTCTCGAATAATTTTTTCAGGTTGGAACATTTGATAGTTTCCGCCACCGACTGCTCGGTATTGATTTGTCACGATTTCCAAAACATCTTCTGCTTGCACTGCTTTGCCATGATAATTAAGTTTCGTCACTCTTTCACCAAACGGTCGTCTTAAATCAAGCGTATACTCAATGCCTTCATACATATCATAATTATAGTATTGTGGTTTTGGATCGACATATTTCGGGTTAAAAATTGGTTGGCCTTTTTCTAACACAAAATAAGTAGCGCTTTGTTCTAACGCTTCACGGAGGTCTTGTCCAGTGACACGCAATACAGCCAAGGTATTTGGATAAATGTAGTTGGTAATGATATCGCGCATCGTAATTTGATTATTAAACCCTTTGCCTTCATTGTTAAAAAGTGCAGTCCCTGAAATATCCGTTCCGCTTGAAGCCATTTGGACGTTATTAATAAATTCTATATATGGATGTTCTTTGAGGCGTACGGCATTCGGATTTTGAATCGTCATATCCCCTTCCACATTTCCCACTGGTTGGTCAAGCCACTCTTCTACCTCGTCATGTAACGCTGTTGTCAAAGCTAAAATTTCTGCATCTGGTTGTTCGTTCCCAACAGGATGAATAGCTGCATCACTTCCGATAACGCGATAGCCTTTAGCCATAGGTTCAATTTCTAAAGTAATTTCTCCAACGAAAGCTCCTCGAAAACCTGGTTGAATCACAGGTATTCCATTCAGTTTTGTAGCAATTTCTCGATGTTGGTGACCAGTGACTAAGGCATCAATCCCAGGAACTTTTTCCAATAAATCGTAGCCTTCATTTTCTCCTGTTAGTAATTCCGTGGGTTCCCCTGTTTCTAAATCTTTTTCAAAACCGCCATGGTAAGCGACAACAACTAGGTCCGCTTCTTCCCGCAGTTTTGGCACGTATTCTGCCGCTGTTTCAACGACACTTTTAAACGTTAAATCTTTGACTGTTGCCGGCTGTTCCCAATGAGGAATATATTGAGTCGTCACGCCAAGGATGGCTACTTTAACCCCTTGTTTTTCTATGATGACATACGGCTGACCGAAATAAGGTTGTCCATCTTTACCAAGAATATTGGCAGCTAAAACTGGCTGTTGATAACTGGCAATCGTTTCCTTTAAATAATCTAATCCGTAATTAAATTCGTGGTTACCTAAAATGCTAACATCATAATCCATTTGATTAATGATCTTAGTGATGGCTTCCACTGAATGTGTTTCTGCTTTTCTTACGTAATAACTAAGCGGCGAACCTTGAATAAAATCCCCATTTTCAATTTGAAAAACTGGTCCTTTGGCAGACGCACGTAACTTTTTCAGCATGGTTGCTGCTTTCGCGGTTCCAAAAGGCAAATCCATCTTTTTTTCACTATAACTTGTTGGCATAATATACCCATGCATATCACTTGTTGCTAAAATTTTTATTTGCATTTTGTTTCTCTCCTTCTTCCGCCCAAAAGAACAGGAAGGTTAGAACACGAGCCATAACGACTCAGATCCCAACCTCCCACGTCTGTTTATTTATTGATTATTGGTTCCATGCTTGTTCAAATTGTGACGTTGCATCTTTCAATAATTTTTTCGTGTCTTTATTTGATGAAGCAAAAATACTTTCCATAATTGTCCGCATTTCATTATAGGCTGAATCAGCATTTTCTTCTACTGGGATAGCGAATAAATCTTTTACTGCGTTTTCAAGTTGTGCAGGTACTTTGGTTGTCTTAGAATTTTTGTACTCATCACTGTGTAAAACAGATTCTAGAATTGGCATATAACCTGTTTGTTGTGCCCAGTACAATTGTGAATCAGGCGTTGCTAAGAATTTCATGAATTCAAATGCCGCTGTCCGTTGTTCTGGCGTAGCACTATCGAACATATAAATATCTGTTCCTTGTTGTAAGTTGATTTTTTCAGGACGTGGTGCAACACCATATTCATAGCCACCAGCTTCAGCATCTTTTTGAACAAAACCAGCACCAGCAATACTACCGACAAACATCGCTACCTTTTTGTTTGCAAATGGGCCAGATAAATATTTATCTGAACCAGCTGTGCGGAAGTAACCTGCTTCGATACCGTCACGGTAATAGTCCACGACTTCTTGTGAATCTTTGCTTGTTAAATCTAAGTCTTTATTAAAATCAACGCCTTTGTTTTTCATTCCAATTGCGTAATAGTTATTTAACGAGTCAAAACCAGCACCAACGACTTCTTTGTTGGATTTTTCGTAAATTGTTTTAGAAGCTTCTTTTAATTCCTCTAATGTTTTCGGTACTTCAACACCATATTCTTTCAACAAATCAGCATTATAGAATAACATTTCTGTCGATTTATTAAATGGAATGCCGTATTGTTTGCCGTCGATTTTGGCGCCATCTAACAACACTTCACGAATTGGCTCTGCATCTTTCCAGCCGATTGTGTCATCATCCATATATGGTTTTAAGTCCACTAACATTTCATCTTGTGCAGCATTCCATAACCAGCCTGGGTACGCTTGCGTAATTGTTGGTAAATCTTTTGGTGAAGTTAAAGTCGAATTGATTTTGGCTTGTAAATCAGGGTAAGCAGATTGATTTTGTAATTCCACTTTAATTTTTGGATTTTCTTTCATGAAGTCTTTCGTTAATTTTGTTAACGCTTCTTCTTGAACCCCATTCATTGCATGCCAGAAAGTGATTGTCGTATCTTCCTTCACTTCTTTCACAATATCGTTTGATTCTTTGGCCCCATTACCGTTACCACAAGCCCCCAATGCGAAAATAGCTGCGGTTGCTAACACTGTTGTTGCTAGAGTTTTGAACTTCATTTTTTTCTCTCCCTTAAAAAAATTTATAAAACAATTTGCTCGCCACGTTCTGGCAATATTCTTTCACCATACGGGTTTTCCAGTTTTTCTGGTTTTAACGTATGGATTGGAACCAATACTTGAGGTTCAATCAATGCAATAATTTTATCCAGATCTTCTGGAATTGCATGTCCTGAACAAGCTAAACGGACAAAAGTAATGTCTTTATTAGCCAACAAATCTAAAAACACGCGATACTGTGGATCAAAGTCCCCTAACGGTTGTGCATCACTGTGAATGTATAAACTACCTTCTTGGAGGTTGTCAAACTGGTTCACAACTTGCCACAAATAGTCTGTTTTGTCCTTTAGTAACGTGTCATACGGGATTTCTAACGCTGGATTCAATTCTGGTATTTTACCAGATTCAGCATAATAATAACGAACTTCTATTCCAAATACTTCAAGTAACAACGCAGCCATATTTGCTTCTAAAACGACTGTACGTGGTGACTTTTCAATAATCTTAGCAAAACGTTCCACGTTTGCTGGATAACCATTAAAGGTAATTTGTCGATTCGGGTTTTCTAGTTCTAAACGAACCAAGTGCTGAACAAGATCTTCTTCACTGACAACCGCTATTTGGGCTGGATCTGGTTCACGTTCTGGGAAGCTAATGCTTACGCCTTCCATCATTAATAATTCAGTATGTTTGGCTTTTTCACAAAAAGCTAAAGTCTCTTCACGATTATGGCCATGTAAGCGCAAATCACCTGTGTATGTGATGAAATGGTCAGGCGTGCGAATCAGTAATGCCGAAGCACCGTACGCATCATGATCAACAGGTACGATTTCCACTGAAATTTCGCCAACTTTAATCACATCGTTTTTATTAAGACCAATCATTTCTCGGGTAAAATTCTTTTCTTCAAACGGTGATGGAATCAAAAAATCACCTTTGCGATTTAAACTATTTAGAATCATTTTCGTTTCTTTTAGTGTGTACAACGGAACAGCTGGGTCTAAATAGTTAATCATGCGTGAATGATCTAAATGGGCATGAGATAAGAAAACAGCGGTGTGTTGATACTCTTTGTCTTCTGCACCATGATATTCATAACCTAAACGTGGATCATATAAGTCTTTTAATTCTGGCACTAAACGATTATTAATTAAGGTTTCAATGTGATCATCGGGCAAATCTAATTCTGGTCGAAATTCTGTACCAAAATCAAAGAAGATGTGGGCATCTTTATACGCCACTTCAATCACGGTTCCTCCAATTGTTAAAATGCCACTGTGAAAAGTCACAGTTGTTTTAGCCTTTGATTCCATTTTTTGCAACTCCTCTGATAATTTCTTTTCTGAAAATCAAGTAAATAATTAAAATTGGAATAACCGTTAATGTTGCAGCAGCCATTTGTAAATGTACGTCACTACCGCTCTCTGTCGCAAAGGCCGATAGTCCATTATTCAATAAACGGTATTTTTTCTCGTTCGTCACCAACAATGGCCACAAGAAAGAATTCCAACTAGAAATAAATGTTAAAATCCCTACTGTTACTAACGCTGGTTTTGACATTGGTACTAAAATACGCCAAATATATTCTAAATCACTAGCACCATCAATCTTGGCAGCCTTGTAAAAAGTATCAGGAATACCTTTTAAATAACCGTTTAAATAGTAAATATAAAAAATACTAGTTAAAAATGGAATAATTAAGGCGCTGTAAGTATTTAACAAACCTAATTGCGCAATCGTTTGATAATTGGTAAAAATAATAGATTCATACGGAACCATTAATAACGAAATCATCAAAGCAATGACCACATTTTTAAAACGGAACTTCAAACTCGTTAACGCGAATGAAGCTAAAACGGCGGTGACTACCGTAGCAATCGTTGTAACGCCTGAAACAAAGACTGTGTTCAAGAAATACCGAAGAAAGGGTGCTTTTTGAAAGACCTCTGTGTAGTTTTGCCATTGTGGTTGTTTTGGAAACATGGTTGGCGGCATGCTGGTCGCTTCAGAATAACTCATTAAACCAGCTAAAATCATATAGACAAATGGAAATAACGTAATAACGGCTAAAATGCCTAAGAAAACAAATGCGATAATCGTTAAAACTTTTTTCATTGGCTTATTGCCCCACTTTCTTTAAGAGTTTATTTTGTAAGAAAGTGACCACTAAAATAATCACAAATAAAATCACTGTGGCGGCCATCGCAATTCCGGGACGCCCTGCAATGTGGAATTTGTCATAAATATAGTACACTGCGGTTGTGGCACTATTGGCAATCCCCGCACGACCACCGAATAAAGCATAAACTTGTGTATAAACTTTAAAGGCGCCAATTAAATTGACCGTTAATAAAAAGGCAATGGTCGGGACTAGCTGCGGAAACGTAATACGTCGGAAAATTTCGCCGTCTGAGGCACCAAACATTTTCGCTATTTTAAAGTGTTCTTCATCAATATTTCTCAAACCCGCCAACAAAATAATAATATTAAATGCTAAACTCGTCCAAACCCCAAAAATAATCAATGTTGGCATACTCATTTGAACATTATCTAGCCAGTTGACAGAAGGAATGCCGAAAAAACCTAAGACGTAATTGACAATTCCATAATCGCCATTAAAGAAGTAACGGAAGACAATCCCAATGGCAATCGTACTCGTTACATAAGGCATAAAGAAAATCGTTTCAAAGAAACTCTTATGTTTAACTTTTTCAAAGATAATCCAAGCAATTGCTAGGGAAATTATCAAGGCAATCGGTACCACAGCAAATGCATAGAGCGCTGTATTTTTTAACGCTTTATAGAAGATTGGATCATTCAATACACGTTGATAATTTTCTAAACCAGCGTAGCGTTGGTTAATTAAGGAACCTTTTTGGAAGCTCATCCACAAAGAACGAAACAGCGGATAAACGCTAAACAGTAAAATGATTCCTAATGATGGCAGAAGGAAGAGCCATGCTTTTGGTTGATTTTCTGGATTGTATTTTTTCATTAGTAAACCCGGTCTCCCGCTTCGTTAAAGATAAATACTTTTTTATATGAAAAATCAAAAGATAAAGTGTCTCCTTCTTCAATCGCTTCTTCTACACTTACAATTGATTTCACTTGTTCATTTCCTAATGTAAATCGTAAAATACGTTCTCGACCAATCAATTCCACTAAATCTGTCGTTGTGGTAAAGAGACCTGTTTCAGCTGGTACCACATCTTCTGGACGAGAAGCAAACGTATATTTCCCATCAGTCATTGGCATTTTAAAGCGTGCTTGCTCAAAACGCTCAAGCGGAATTTCAAAACTTTCATGGTACATTTTGCCGTCTTTCACTTCAACAGACAATAAATTAATAATTGGGTTACCTATGAACTGAGCAACAAATAAGTTATTTGGTTCTAAGTAAAGGTTTTGAGGTTCATCATTTTGTTGAATAACCCCTTCGTTTAATAAAATAATTTTATCACTGATTGATAGCGCTTCCTCTTGGTCGTGCGTTACAAAGATTGTTGTAATGCCTACTTCTTTCACCAAGCGGCGGATTTCTTCACGAATTTTCAAACGCAAACGTGCATCCAAGTTACTTAAAGGCTCATCTAATAATAAAACATCTGGTTTTTGAACTAACGCTCGGGTAATCGCAACACGCTGTTGTTGACCACCAGAAAGTGTGCCTGGCTTTTTATGGCTTAACTCTTCAATATTCGTTAGTTTCATATATTCTTCGGCAATAGCTTGTGCCTCTGCCTTGGGAACTTTCTTACTTCCTACTGTCAAAGGAAACATTACGTTTTCTAGAACAGTCATATGTGGATATAAGGCATAGTTTTGAAAAACGAACCCGATGTTCCGATCTTTTGGTGCTGTTTTGACAACCGATTGCTGTCGAAACTGAATATCTCCATCACTTGGATGTAATAAACCTGCAATTAAGTTTAAAATTGTGGATTTCCCACACCCACTTGGTCCTAACAAACAAACCAAGTCCCCTTGCTCAATCGTAAAATTGACCGATTTTAACGCTTCAAACCCATTATCGAATACTTTTTTCAAATCGATAACTTCTATCATGACCCAACCTCCAAAAAAACATTTAATAGCATACCTTTTGATTTTAACATTTATTTCTTGCAACCGCGAGAGCAAAGCTGTTTCATTAAGATAAAAATAGGTAAAGTTAATGTATTTTTTATGTAAAAAATGTTGTTTTTCTGAAAAGCCTATTTACACTTTTTTTAACGCATAACAAAAAAGCAGAGAATTTTTCTCTGCTTTTTTGGTTATTTTTTAGAATCTTTTTCTGATTCCTTTACAATATAAATTGGTCGTTTTTTCGTTTCTAAGAAAATTTTGCCAATATATTTGCCAATAATTCCTAAACATAATAGTTGCAAACCACCTACAAAAAGTACAATACAAACCATTGAAGGCCAGCCGCTTGTTGGATCACCATTAACTAATGTTCGAAAGATAATCACTAACATTGCTAGTGCAGAACCAATACACGAAAAGGCGCCAACGTATGAAGCAATATTCAATGGTGTCTCTGAAAAATTGACAATCCCGTCAATTGAATAACTTAATAGACTCCAGAAAGACCAAGAGGTTTCTCCAGCAATTCGTTCTCGATTTTTAAATTCAATATATTCTGTTTTAAAGCCGACCCAGCTAAAGATCCCTTTTGAAAAACGATTATACTCAGATAACTCTAAAATCGCATCGACCATTTGTCGGGTCATAACACGAAAGTCACGGGCACCATCCACCATTTCTGTCTCAGCAATTCGATTAATGAGTTTATAGAACATCCGAGCAAAAAAGCTACGAATGGGCGGTTCGCCGTCTCTTGTTATGCGTCGTGTGCCAACACAATCTAAATCTGTACTGGTTTCAATCATCTCAATCATTTGAGGTAATAACTCAGGCGGGTCTTGTAAATCAACGTCCATGACTGTCACTAAGTCACCTGTTGCTTCTTTTAAACCAGCGTATAAGCCTGCTTCTTTCCCAAAATTTCGTGAAAAAGAAAGATAACGGACCTTCTCTGGATGTTCGCGATAAAGCTGTCTTAAAACAGCTAACGTATTATCTTTTGAGCCATCATTCACAAATATATATTCTACTGAATGAGATAGTTGCTGGCTAATTTTTTCTACTTCTTCAAAAAACAGCGGAATCGCTGCTTCCTCATTATAACAAGGGACAACAATTGATAGCATTTTATTTCCTCCACACTTCAGTTAATTATCATTATACCATATGATAGCCTTATTAAATAACGATATCCAATTAAGAATAGCTTAATTAAATAGAAAGAACCTGAGAAAAAATCCAAAACGATTTTTTCTCAGGCTGACTAGCGGTTAAACGAAAGCAACAGAAATAGTCCTACGCACTACTTAAGCTTCTTCTGTTTAACACTAAAATTATTTTGTTAAATCTTCTTGGTTTGCTTCAAATTGATAACGCGGTTCATCATTCTTTTCATCATAATCAACAATCAAATCATACCCTTTAAAGAACCAATCATCTGTTTCTTCAATAAAATAGGTAATCCCATCTAGATTCTCTTTAATCATTGGCTCATCTGGCGCTTCTACAGACATCGCAATGGAAAAACCATCATGAACAGGTGTTTTTCCGTAAATTTTTCCGAAAAAACGAATGCCTGTCTCAGGCTGAACCCCGGTTTCTTCTTTAAACCATTGTTGGGCTTTCGGTGTCACTTCTAATTTCATTCTTTGTTCCTCCTTCACATCTCTGTCGCCATTTATTGTAGCACAGCGCAGTGCTTTTAGAGAATAAAGTGCTTAGCCATTCATTTTTTCATCTAATAAATCCACGTCTGCGGTATCACCGATAACTAATAAATTGTCGTTTTCTCGAACAATTTCAGAAGCATCTGGCGAAGCAATTACTTCTGTTTTCGAGCGGCGGATCGCTACCACAGTTAAACCAAATCGTTGACGGAAATTTAATTCTGCTAAGGTTTTATTGTAAAATTTAGGATTGGTGACCCGAACCTCAGCTAATGAAAATTCGCTAGATAATTCAATATAATCTAAAATATTGCGTGAAACAAGTTTGTGAGCAATTCGAATGCCCATATCCCGCTCTGGGTGAACGACCATGTCTGCCCCAATTTTATCTAAGACACGGGCATGATATTCATTGACTGCTTTGGCTAAGACATTGGGAACCCCCATCTCTTTAACCATTAGTGTCACTAAAATACTCGCTTGAATATCTTCACCAATCGCCACCACTACGTGATCAAAATTCCGAATTCCTAAAGAACGCAACGTCATTTCATCTTGGGCGTTAGCCACCACTGCATGCGTTGCAATGTTCATATATTCATTGACACGGTCTTCACTGCTGTCAATGGCCAAAACTTCTTGACCAGCTTCCACCAAAGTTTGGCATATGCTGCCGCCAAAACGTCCTAAACCAATAATTGCAAAATTTTGTTTCATTTCTTCTGACCGCTCCTGTCTGTTCGTTAAAATTAGTATAACAAATCCATAAATAAATTCCTAGAAGGATTTCCTAGAATTTATTTATGGATTTATCTGATATTTATTTGGCTAAACCATGTTGAAAAGCATAAATCGCCGCTTGGGTCCGATCATCCACATCTAGTTTTGCTAAAATGTTTGAAACATGTGTTTTAACTGTTTTCAAAGTGATAAAGAGTTCATCAGCTATTTCCTGATTACTTTTACCTTGTGCAATCAACATTAAAATTTCGTGTTCTCGGTTTGTCAAATCTTCGTGCAACACCGGCTCTTGTTTTTTTGTTAACCGTTCCATCATCTTATGCGTCACTTCAGGTTCCAACACACGCTCTCCGCGATAAGTCGCCCGAATTGCATCAGCAATCTCATGAGCTGTTGATGTTTTTAATAGGTAGCCTGCTGCACCAGCTTCAATCGCCGGATACACTTTTTCATCATCAATAAAACTCGTCACAATAATAATCTTGGCTTCTGGCCAATCTTTCAAGATCGCTTTTGTTGAATCAATGCCGTCCATTTCTTCCATTACCAAATCCATCAAAATAACATCTGGACGTAGTTCCAATGCTTTTTCATAGCCAATCTTACCGTTTTCTGCTTCGCCTACGACTTCTATATCCTCTTGAATAGATAAATATGATGAAACGCCTAAACGGACCATTTCATGGTCATCCACTAGCATTACTTTGATCACTTGCAGTTTCCTCCTTTATGACAGGAACTTTAATTTCAACGCTGGTTCCCTGCCCTTTAAAACTAATAATTTTAACTGTACCGCCCATGCCGACAACACGTTCTCGAATATTATTTAAGCCATAACTACCAGCTTTATTACTTTGTTCCTTCATATCAAAGCCGACACCATCATCAACAATACGCAATAACACGTTTTTATCGACTTGGTGTAAGTATACCTCTAATTCCTTTGCTTTGGCATGTCTTAAGGTATTTGAAAGTAACTCCTGCACAATTCGGAAAAGATGATCCTCAATGCTGCTATTTAAATGAACATCTTCAACATCCCAAATCAATTCAATTTTAATTTTTGTTTGTAGTTCTTTCAGTAATTGTTCAATACCTTTACGCAAACTTTTTCCTTCTAGACTGATAGGACGCAAGTGCAATAGTAACGCGCGCATTTCCGATTGGGAGGCATTAATGATTTCTGCCACCATGGCTAGTTGTTTGCGATATGGTTCAGGGGTTTCTGTTCGTTGTGCTTGTTCATTTAAGGCAGACAACATCATCATGGCTGCAAAAAGTTGTTGACTGACTGAATCATGCAACTCCCGCGCCAAACGATGCCGCTCGTTCTCTAAAATTTCTTCTTTTGTTTGCCCATCCATTAATTGCGGTCGACTGTTTAATAATTGCAATTCTTTAGACATCTCTAATAATTTATTTTTAATCGACCAAATATCTTGTTCGACTTCGGTTAGATAATGGTCTTGATTTTCACTGGTCGTTGGTTTGTTTAAGACTGGACTTTCATAATTACCATTGGCCAATAACCGAAGTTTTTCTTCAATCCGTCCATATTGCCCTTTTTGAACCAATGAAATCAGTAAAAAGGTCAATAAGCCTATTAGTAAGGATATGAGAACAATGTGCACAATTAGTGGTAAATAAAAGACTTTTCTCTGAAGAAGCTCTAATAGCCACCGGTTTTGTTTAATCGAATGAAAATATGAAAACAATGTAATTAAGATAACAATAAAGGTGCTAAGGGACGCATATAATGAAATCATGCGTCTTGAAATCCGATCGGTCATACACGGATCACCTCAACATCTCCTACTAAAGTGTTCGTCATAATTTTCAAACGACGAAGATTGGTATCGTAATCATTGCTGTAAATTTTTAATGATTCGTTTTTCAATTGATATTTTTCTTCTTCAAAACGTACCGTTCCGTAAAACGTTGAATGTTCTAACAAAATAGCTACACCTAACGGTACTAGAATTCGCGTGCGGCCAAAACCTTTACGAATAATAATAATATTGTCTTCTTTCGGTAGTAGCGTATTACCTAAATCAATAATGGTGTCCCCAGAGATTAAATCAATATTGATATCATCCCATTCATAGATATTGTTACCAATGCGTTCATTGGCAAACCAGCGGCGTTTAAATCGTTTGCCATTTTTAGGTTCTTTTGCCGCCGTCTCCACCATAATCATTTGTTTTTTACGCCAAGGTGCTCGCTCAGCTATATCCACGCCTGAAATCTCAAAGCCTTTTAAGCCGATAAAGAGTACGCCAAAAATCAACATAAACCAAACAGCTGTACTGTTCATTGCACCAATGACAATAAAAACAACGCCGAGGACGAATTGAAAGTTGTTAAAATGTGTTTTAGATGCTTTCCTGGAAACGTAGGCCACAAGTAAAACGCCAATTGTTAATAAAACAGCTAATCCAGGATTATGTACAATTTGCCATAACGCCAGAATAAAAAGTAATGCTTCTGCGACGATAAAAAAGCGCCAAGGGTTATTCATAGATTTGCCTCCTCCCTCTGTCATTTATTTTACTCGTTTATTTTATTTAATCATAGTGGTTTGCGCCTCAGGTTACCATAGGACTTTAGCCCTAAATGTCCTAGATTGCGAAAGGACAGGCCTTGGAAGCTGCCTGCCCTACTCAATTATTTAGTTTGCTTCAACTTTTGTAATTTTAACTGTCATGTCGCCACCAGGTGTTGCAATAATCACTTGGTCGCCTAATTGTTTACCAATTAAGGCTTGCGCAATCGGTGAATCGTTAGAAATTTTACCAGAAAATGGATCGGCTTCGGCACTTCCTACGATTGTGTATTCCTCTTCTTCTCCATCAGGCAATTCTTGGAAAGTAACTGTTTTACCGATGGAAACTTCGTCTTGGTCCACGCCATCATTATCGATGATTTCTGCAAAACGAATCATATTTTCTAACGTTGTAATACGTCCTTCAACGAAAGCTTGTTCATCTTTAGCTGATTCATACTCTGAGTTCTCTGAAAGATCCCCAAAGCTACGAGCGATTTTAATACGCTCTACGATTTCTTTACGTTTAATTGTTTTTAATTCTTCTAGCTCTTGTTCTAATTTTTCTTTTCCTTCAAGAGTCATTGGATATACTTTTTCTACCATGTTAATTCTCCTTTTTCGCTTAACGATACGTAGTTCTTGGTTGGTTATTGAAAAAAATTCCGCTTTCAATCCACAAAAGAGTACCACGCTTTTTCTAAATTGTAAATATAATTATTGAATTTTTGTGATTTTGCTAAATTTTATTTATATAAATTTCTAGTTGCTACGCTTTCCCTCTCTTAAACAGATTACTTTTTGAGTATCTAAAAGCTTGGTGAATCATACAAAATTGATTCACCAAGCTCTTTTATGTTTTCATTTTATTCACTACTTGAATTATTGACATACTGATCTACTAATACTTGATGTTCTTCATATGTTTTTGAGAAGTATACTTTTCCTGTAGAAATATCTGCTACAAAGTATAAATAGTCACTTGGTGTCGGATTCAAGACTGCTTTAATTGACTCCTCACTTGGGCTATCTAATGGTCCTGGTCCATAACCAGTATTTTTATACAAGTTATAAGACGAGTCCACTTCCAAGTCAGCATACGTTACAGTTTCTTTATGTTCTCCTAAAGCATACAAAATAGAAATATCTGATTGGATCGGCATATCGGCAGCCAAGCGGTTAAAGAATACTTGCGCAATTTGTTTGCGGTCTGCTTCTTTGACTCCTTCTTTTTCAACCAATGAAGCTAACGTTAAGACTTGCTGATTGGTTAAATTCTTTGCATGAATTGTCGGCGTATATTGTTCCATTACTGTGTTCATTTTAGCAATCATTTGTTCGACAAATTCAGGAAGTGTTGCTTTTTTGTAGTAATCATAAGTTGCCGGGAACAAATAGCCTTCTAAGCGATAACGAACACCTTCTGCAGTTGCAGCACTTTCAAGTAAATCAGGATACTTAGCCTTCATTTGATTGAAGAAGTCCTCGTTTTTCATTAATGCAATGAAATCTGCTTTCTTGAAATCCGTATTTTTTTCAATGGCTTCGCCAATTTTATCTATATCGTAGCCTTCAGGAATCGTTACTTTGCCATCTGCGATTTTAGTTGGTTCTGGCGTGCCTCCTTCTTTTAGCATTTCACCAATTTCATCGAGTGTCATGCTTGGAGACATTTGATAATAGCCCGCTTGAAAATCTGTTAAATTTTTAAATTTTACGTAGTAGTTAAAAACCATTCCGCTTTTAATGACGTTGCTTTCTTCTAAAACCGCAGCAATTTGCTTATTAGAAGATCCTTCTGGGATATGCACTTGAACAAGTTTCTTATTGTTCTTATCTAGTGGTTGTAGCCCAGCGTCTACATATTTATAAAAAGTAAACCCAAAGATTGCCATCATTAAAACCAATACAGAAACTACAATTAACACGATACGACCGACTAAACGATCTTCTTTTTTACGTGTTTGTTTTTTTGTATTTGTTGGCTTTTCGTCTGTTTCAATCGGGGTTGGCTCTTCGACTGTCTGTGTTGTCTTGTCTTTCCCACGTCTTCGAGCAGCTCTAGAACCTGCACGTGTTTGTGTTGTACGGCTCGCTGTTTCTTGTGATTCATCAGATGAAGGTTGGGGAGACCTATCATTTTTTTCAGAGGAATCAGGTTGATCGCCATCATTTCTACCTTTTAAAGACCCAGTTACTTGGTCTCTAAGCGAAGATTTGGGATCTTGGTTATTTTGGTTATCATTAGCCAAAACTAACCCTCCTTACTATTCTATCGTTTATGACTGAAACTATTATACATGAAACCTCTTTAAAATTAAATGTTTTTAATAAAAAGACCGTCATTCCCCGATAAAAAATTCATCATTGACAACGTTTAAAGCCTATGATGGCGCTTTTCTATTGAAACGATAATAAATCTTAAAATCCTCCTAAATTTATCGAAAATCCATTTTCTATTAAGAATTTTGTAGCAAAATATCACCTAAGTCTTTAGGCGATTGTACTAGGAATGTCGCTCCCGCCTCTTGTAATTCTGTTTCTTCACCAAATCCATACAAGACACCTATACTATCTAAGCCATTTTGTTGAGCACCAAGAATGTCATGATTACGATCACCAACCATGATAATCGCTTCTTTGGTTGGGTCTAATTGAGCTTCCGTTAATGCATACTGAATCACATCTGCTTTTTTAGAACGATGACCGTCCATACTCGCTCCATAGATGCCTGTAAAATAACGATCTAAATCAAAATGAGTAATAATCTTTTTAGCAAATTCTTCCGGCTTGGAAGTCGCAATGTATAACTTTGCTCCCGCTTCCTTTAACCTTGTTAACACTTCTGGAATCCCTGGATACACATGGTTTTCAAACATGCCTTTTCTCTGATAATACGCTCGATAATGACCCACGGCTTGTTGCGCTGCTTCAGCTGAAGGCGCCATGTACAAAAACGAATCATATAAAGGCGGCCCTATGAAAGAACGTAACGTCTCCTCGCTAGGAGCTGGCCAGCCTAATTGTTCTGTTGCGTATAAAATAGAACGCATAATGCCGCTACCAGAATCCGTAATTGTGCCATCTAAATCAAATAAAATCGTTTGATACATCTTCACTTCACTACTTTCTAGCATTTTTTGTCTAATTGATTCTTCAAAATAAGATACGCAAAAGAAGCACATTTTTCAGCGCTTCTCTGCCTTTTTATTTATTTTGCTGTAAACGTATCTGGTTTTTTATCTGATTGCTGCATTTCATAGGCAATGGCTTCAACGATTCGGCGGCTAGCTTGACCATCCCCATACGGATTTTGTGCATGCGCCATCGCGTGGTAAGCATCAGAATCAGTCAATAATGTTTTCGCCTCTTGATAGACTACATGTTCGTCTGTACCAACCAATTTCAATGTTCCTGCCGCTACGCCTTCTGGACGTTCCGTTGTATCTCGTAAAACTAAAACTGGCACACCTAAGGAAGGAGCTTCTTCTTGCACACCGCCAGAATCAGTTAAAATTAACGCACTTTTCGCTGCAAAATTTTGAAAATCTTTGACGTCTAATGGTTCAATTAAATGCACACGAGCTAATTCACCTAAGTGTTCCGCTACTATTTCACGGACTTTGGGATTTTTGTGCATAGGGAAAATGACTTCAATTTCTGGATGTTCCATTACAAGTCGACGAACAGCTTTAAACACATTTGCCATTGGCAGGCCTAAATTTTCACGACGATGCATTGTGATTAGTACAATGCGTTGGTCTGTAGGGATTTTTTCCAATAAATCATTTTGATAGTGGGCATCAACGGTGTACGCCATCGCGTCAATCGCTGTATTGCCAGTCACATAAATATGTTCTTCTGGATGATTTTCTTTGATTAAATTGTCCTTACTTTGAGTGGTTGGGGCAAAATAAATATCAGTTAACACGTCTACCAGTTGACGATTCATTTCTTCCGGAAACGGAGAATATTTTTGCCAGGTCCGCAATCCTGCTTCCACATGTCCCACTGGAATCTGTTGATAAAAAGCAGCCAATGCAGCCGCAAATGACGTGGTTGTATCGCCATGAACCAAGACAATATCCGGCTGTTCTGTCACAAGAACCTCAGTTAATAAATTCAAAACACGACTTGTAATATCTGTTAAGGTTTGCCCATCTTTCATGATATTTAAATCATGATTCGGTGTAATTTGAAAATCTTCTAACACTTGATCCAACATTTGTCGATGTTGCGCTGTTACAACTACTACAGAGTCAAATCCTTCACTTTGCTCTTCTAAAACTTTGATTAAGGGCGCCATTTTGATCGCTTCTGGCCGTGTTCCAAAAACCGTCATTACTTTAATTTTCTTCATCATTTTCCTCCTAATTCTATGTTAGTTTCGGGTATTTTTGTTGGCGAAATTCTTCTGCTCGTTGAATATAATGTAAGGCGTTCGTATGATTACTGGCTATTTCTGCTGCCGTTAACGGACGGATAACCTTCGCGGGTCGACCAAATGCTAAAACATTTGGCGGGATAATTTTGCCTTCTGTCACTAAAGAGCCCGCACCAATCAGGCTGTTTTCTCCAATAATAGCGTTATTTAGAATGGTTGAACCCATGCCAATCAAAGCACCATCACCGATTTCACAACCGTGTAACATGCATTGATGGCCCACCGTTACATACTTGCCTACAATTGTCGGGGCATCTTCATCAACATGAATAATCGTGCCATCTTGAATATTACTACCTTCACCAATGGTAATTGTGTTACTGTCACCTCTTAAGACCGACTGAAACCAAATATTACTATCCTTTGCTAGTTGTACGTTTCCATAGACATCTGCACTAGCAGCAATAAAATACTCTTTTTTCAAACTCTGTCACCTCTTTTCATTAAGTATAGACAAGAATTCCTCACTTTCATAGTAAAAAAGACAAGAAAAGAGCGTGGGACAAAAATCACTTTGGATTTTTGCTCCACGCTCAAAAACTGATAAGCGGCGGGAACAAAAGCAACTCCTTCGGAAATAAGCCGGAATTCTCCAAAAATTAAAGAACAATTTTCGGAAATTCCTTCTTATTTCTCGGAGTTAAACGCTTCTGTCCCGACCTCTTTTTATTCCTCATAGTCGCCTTCTTCAGCAAATTGACTATTGTATAGTTTTTCATAGAAGCCACCTTGTTCCAGCAACTCATGATGCGTACCTTTTTCAATGATTTCTCCTTGTTTCATAACAAGAATTAAATCAGCTTCACGAATAGTTGATAGACGGTGGGCAATAACGAAACTCGTTCGTCCTTCCATAACACGATCCATTGCTTTTTGAATTAAGGCTTCCAAGCGTGTATCGACTGAACTAGTCGCCTCATCTAAAATCAAAATTTTCGGATCAGAAATTACCGCTCGGGCAATGGTCAACAATTGTTTTTGACCAAGGGAAACGTTATCTCCCTCAGAATTGATTTCCATTTCATACCCGTCTGGCATTGTCCGAATGAAGTGATCCACATTGGCCGTTTTCGCTGCATCGACAACTTCATAATCCGTGGCATCTAACTTCCCAAAACGAATGTTATCTGCAATGGTACCTTTATACAACCAAGCATCTTGCAATACCATTCCAAATACAGATCGGACATCACTACGGTTCATTTTTTTCGTGTCAATACCATCAATTTTAATGGCGCCTTCTGTTACATCATAAAAACGCATCAGTAAGTTGATTAAGGTTGTTTTCCCAGCGCCAGTTGGTCCCACAATCGCAACCATTTGGCCCGCATCAACTTTAAAGTTCAAATTACGAATTAACGGTTTTTCTGGGTCATAACTAAAGCTGACATTTTCAAATTCAACAGAGCCTAAAATAGGTTCTGGCAAAGGAACATCTTGTTCGTTAAGTTCTTCTTCTGGTTCATCTAGGATTTCAAAAATCCGCATGGTCGAAGCTGAAGCGCTTTGTAAAGCTGCAGACAACTGCGTAATATTCCCCATTGGTTGGCTAATTTGCCAAATATATTGAATAAACGCTTGTAACTGCCCCACTACGATCACACCAGCAACCACATAGTAACTACCAAGGACAGCTACCCCGATATAGGTCCCATAAGCGGTCATTTGAACCAATGGCAACATTAATCCTGAGATAAAGGATGCTTTGAAGCCAAAACCATTTAAACGATGATTGACTTGTTTAAAGCCTTCAAGGGTTTCTTTTTCCCGACCATATAGTTTTAAGACACTGAACCCAGTCATATTTTCTTGAACATAACCATTTAAGTCTCCTAAAGAATTTTGCATTCCTTGGAAATATTTCTGGGAGATTTTAACAATTGTTCTGGAAATAATCAGAGACAACGGAATCATAATCACTGAAAAAATCGCCATCAGCGGATTGATTAAAAACATCATCACTACCGCCATCACAATACCTAAGACTGCCGAAACAATATTGATAAAACTTTGTTGCATCGCATTGCTGACAGCATCCACATCGTTCGTCACCCGTGACAAAATATTTCCTTGTTGGTTCTTATCAAAATAAGAAACTGGCAAACGATTGATTTTTTCTTCAATATCTCGACGTAAATCGCGCATGGATTGTTGAACGACATTCGTCATTAAAAATCCTGACAAAAATTGTGCCACACAATAACCTGTTCCCACAACTAAAATCCAAATTAAACATTGGATTACATAATCAAAGTTGATTGATTCACCGGCCGCAATATTACGGCTAATTTCTGTCGTTGGTAATCCAGTCAAATAAGGCAACGCTGCATTAAAGGCAACGGTTAATATTGTAAATAAAATAACTAAATAAAACGTCAGTCGGTACGGTTTAATATAGCGACCGATTCGTTTCATAGAAGAAAAGGCGTGTTTCATGCTAATTCCTCCTCTGACAATTGAGAAGCCGCAATATCATAGTAAATTGGACAAGTCTCAAGTAATTCACGATGTGTGCCAATTCCGACCACGTCGCCTTCGTTTAAAACAACAATGCGGTCCGCATGCATAATTGTTCCAACACGTTGTGCCACAATTAAAACAGTGGATTCTGTTGTTTCTTTTTTCAGACGCGCTCGTAAATTTGCATCTGTTTGATAATCTAACGCAGAAAAACTATCATCAAATATATAAATTTCCGGATTGCGAATAATCGCCCGTGCGATAGCTAAACGTTGTTTTTGACCACCAGAAAAGTTCGTGCCACCTTCTGAAAGAGGTTCATCATAGCCTTGCGGTTTTTGTGAAACAAATTCTGTTGCTTGAGCAATGTCAATTGCTCGTTCCATTTCTTCTAACGTCGCATCTTCCTTACCGTAGCGAAGATTATCAGCAATTGTACCAGTAAAAAGTAACGCTTTTTGTGGAATATAGCCAATCTTATTGCGTAATGCACTAAGTTTGTACTCTTTTACGTTCACTCCATCGATTAAAATTTCACCTTCTGATACATCATAAAACCGTGGAATCAATTGAATTAATGTTGATTTCCCACTACCTGTGCTCCCAATAAAGGCCACTGTTTCACCAGGTGACGCCTTAAAACTTACATTGCGGATGACTGGGCTTTCCGCATGTCCAGGATAGGCAAAGGTTACATTTTTAAACTCTAGATAGCCTTTAGTATCTGTTTCTGTTACGCCTTCTTCTTCACGAATAGCTGGTTCCATGTCTAAGGCTTCTTGAATCCGCGAAGCCGAAACCGCAGCCCGAGGATACATCATAAAGACACTGGCAAATAACATAAACGAGAACAGCGCATGGAAAATATATTCAATAAAAGCTATTAAATTCCCAACTTCTAAATCCCCGTGGCTGATTTGAACAGTCCCGCTCCAAATGATTAAGACCATCACAATATTAAATAAGAAAAAGAAGCCTGGTTGGGCTGCTGCCATTAAACGAAACAAACTTTTTGAACTTTTAGTGTAAGTTTCATTGACTTTATTAAAACGAGATTCTTCAAATTTTTCATTAACAAATGCGCGTATTACCCGCAATCCAGAAAGATTTTCTCTTAAAATCCCATTGATTCCATCTAAGTTCTTTTGTTGCTTTTTAGATAACGGTTCTGACAAACGAGCAATTCCGACAACTGCTAGCAGCAGAAAAGGCAAGGCACCTAAAACGTACATTCCTAACGACGGACTCGTTCGCATCACCATGTAAAGACTGGCAATAAACATCACTGGCGTCATAAAGCCAAGACGTAAAATATTTCCCATGAAGAGCATAATTTGGTATGCATCATTGGTAGTTCGCGTAATTAAGGAAGAAACCCCAATACTTTCATATTCACTGTGTGAGAAAGTTTGAATCTTTTCAAATAAATCATCACGAATATCACGAACAATGTTTGTTGTAATTCTGGCACCAAAGTACCCTAGCAAAATATTCATTGCGACGCCAATAATCGTAATTACAACCATCCAAATCCCTTGCTGATAAATATAGTCCATATCTCTAGGAATAATTCCTTTGTCAATCATTCGTGCTAAAATGGTCGGCAAGCCTAATTCAATCAAAATAAAACCAAACACACAAATAAAATCAGCAAAAAGTAATTTCTTATAACGCATTGTGTAACGCCACATTAACTTCAATTAATCATCTCCTTCTTATCTTACTTTAAATTTTCTAGTACTCCCACTGTATCAAAAAGAAATCGGTAATACAAGCTGTCTGGCTAGAAAAAACAGCCTTTCTCTTTCTATCCTTTCTCTTTTAGATTTTCTAAAAAATAGATAATTTTAATGATTTACTTATACGATTAAAATTGCTACTTCCTTTTGATTGTGCCATAATTGGGAAAAACTGAAAGGACCCTTTGAATGAAAAAATTATTCTTCATTTTTCTCGGTTCCTGTACGTTTGCTTTAGGCACGTTAGGAATCTTTTTGCCGCTTTTACCCACCACTGGTTTTTATTTATTAACGGCCTTTTTTTGGATGCGTAGTTCAGATAAACTTTATAACAAATTTTTAGCTTCTTCTTATTATCAAAAATATATCCAAGAAGCCTTCTTTGAGAAAAAAATTACTCGTAAAGGTAAATGGAAACTATTTATTTCCATGTTTCTTTTATTTGCCATTCCGTGTTTAATTGTCCGAAATACGTTGATGACTACGACTTTAGCGATTGTTTATTTAGCCCACGTGATTGGCTTAAGTTGGTATTGGCGTCCTAAAAAAAAGGCACTCGAACTTGATCAAGAATAAGGCGAAACAAGAAGTTTGTTTTTTTTAAAAGTCCAGTGAGTGTTTCTATACTTCCTTATCATTCTATGATAAAATAAGCTTAATTGTTGTTATTCACAACACACGGGACGGTTGAAAAAGAACACATAAAATCAAATACCCAGAATGAAGCAAAGTCGAGGCTTCATTTCATCATTAACAGATGTTTTTGATGAGCATTCTTTTTTAGGTGATCAGCACCTCGTTTTGTTGTGTTTAATTTTCTGTCTTAAAATGAAAAAACTATAAATTGCTACTATTAGTAGCTGAAGGAGAAATGAATCGATGATTTACAAAGTATACTATCAAGAAACAAAAATCAGAAACCCAAAAAGAGAAGACACAAAATCTCTTTACATGGAAGCCGATAGCGATGTAATCGTGCGCCAATTAGTTGAAGAAAATACCCCATACAATATTGAATACGTTCAATTATTAGACGAAAAACATCTTGCTTACGAGCAAGAACATGCAGACTTCACTCTAACGGAGTTTTAACATGAAAGTAAACATAAAAAATAACGAAACTGGCGTTTTTGCAATCGGTGGTTTAGGCGAAATTGGAAAAAACACATATGGGGTACAATTCCAAGATGAAATTATCATTATTGATGCTGGGATCAAATTCCCAGAAGATGATTTACTTGGGATTGACTACGTGATTCCAGATTATAGCTACATCGTTCAAAATTTGCATAAAGTCAAAGCACTCGTTATTACCCACGGTCATGAAGACCATATTGGTGGCGTTCCTTATCTTTTACGTCAAGCGAATATCCCAATCTATGCGGGACCACTAGCCTTGGCTTTAATTACCAACAAACTAGATGAACATGGTTTATTGCGAGAAGCGGAATTACACGAAATTAATGAAGATACGGTGATTCGTTTTAGAAAAACAGCGATTAGCTTTTTCCGGACGACTCACAGTATTCCTGATGCCTTGGGCGTTGTGGTTAAAACGCCTTCTGGTAACATTGTCGCAACAGGTGACTTTAAGTTTGACTTTACACCCGTTGGTGAGCCAGCCAACTTACACAGAATGGCAAAATTAGGTGAAGAAGGCGTCCTTTGTCTTCTTTCAGACAGTACCAATGCTGAAATACCCACCTTTACAAAATCCGAAAAAACAATTGGGACCTCTATTTTAAAAATCTTTGAAAAAATTGATGGTCGGATTATCTTTGCCAGTTTTGCTTCAAACATTTTCCGTTTACAACAAGCTGCTGATGCAGCCGTGAAAACCGGTCGCAAAATTGCTGTTTTTGGTCGTAGCATGGAAAATGCCATTGTCAATGGCGAACGCTTAGGCTACATCAAAGTGCCAAAAGGAACGTTTGTCGATGCGGCGGAACTGAATCAATTGCCAGCAAATGAAACAATGATTTTATGTACTGGCTCTCAAGGAGAACCTATGGCCGCGCTTAGTCGGATTGCTAACGGTACACATCGCCAAATTAGTATTCAACCAGGCGATACGGTTGTTTTCTCAAGTTCACCAATTCCTGGAAATACGACAAGCGTTAACCGTTTAATCAACTTATTATCTGAAGCCGGTGCAGAAGTTATCCACGGAAAAATCAATAATATCCATACTTCTGGTCACGGTGGACAAGAAGAGCAAAAATTAATGCTTCGCTTGATGAAGCCTAAATATTTCATGCCTGTTCATGGTGAATTTAGAATGTTAAAAATCCATGCTTCGCTCGCTCAAGATACAGGGGTTCCTGAAGAAAATTGCTTTATCATGGGCAACGGCGATGTCTTAGCTTTAACGGCTGATAGCGCACGCCCTGCTGGTCACTTCAATGCTAATGACGTGTACGTTGATGGAAATGGTGTCGGTGATATCGGGAATGTTGTTTTACGGGATCGTCGTATCTTATCTGAAGAAGGTTTAGTTTTAGCGGTAGCAACGGTTGATATTAAAAATAAAGAAATTATGGCTGGTCCAGACATTCTTTCCCGTGGTTTTGTCTACATGCGCGAGTCTGGTGATATGATTCATGAAGGCCAACGTCTTTTATTCAATGCTCTACGTGAAGCAATGAAAGATAAAAACTGTACCGAAGCAAAATTAGGCGAAGCCATGACGACCGCTTTACAGCCTTTCTTGTTTGAACAAACAGAACGTCATCCAATGATTCTGCCAATGATTATGACTGCCACAGTTAGTGATCAATAAAGCTCTCATTTAATAGAGAAGAAAAATGTTTGTTCATTTTTCTTCTCTATTTTTTCTAACAAAAAAACACCTAACATGCGTTAGGTGTTTTTGGATTATTTTTTATTAGTTTTTTTCTACGTTAACTGCTTGAGGGCCACGGTCTGAATCTTCAACATCAAAAGTCACTGCTTGACCTTCTTCTAAAGTTTTGAAACCATCACCTTGGATAGCTGAGAAGTGTACGAATACGTCGCTTCCGTCTTCGCGTGAGATAAACCCAAAACCTTTTTCTGCGTTAAACCATTTTACTGTTCCTTGTTCCATTCTTTTGTTCCTCCTCGTGCATTTGCACATAAATAGTCGTAACTTTGCTCGCTTCCAATAGAATATTTAAAAAAATTTAAAAAGTCTACATAATTCCAAACAAGATTACCCTTTCATTTTACACGTGATAAAATATTTTTGCAAGAATTGTCCTCATTCTGAAGCAAAAAAATTCTCTTCTCTCAAACTAATGTATCCGCTATCACCAACAATAATATGATCCAACAATTGAATCCCCATCATTTCGCCACATTCTTCCATTCGTTTGGTAAATTGAATATCTTGTGGAGACGGTGTCGGATTGCCAGATGGATGATTATGAGCTAATAGTATGCGAGCAGATGAATATTTAACCGCTTCCCGAAAAATTTCGCGTGGATGAGCAATACTAATAAACAAAACTATATACCTAAATTATTACATTTATACAAATCGATAGACAAAACGAACATACATTCGATATAATTACACTACTAGGAGGACGATATCATGAAAACTAATTATGTAGGAGTAGTTGAAAAAATTAGAATGTTAAGTATGTACCCAAAAATGCTAGTTCGATTCTCATTAGTAACACAGGACGAAACTATAAACTGTATCGTCTCTAAACACGAACTGGCAAATATGTTACTAATGCTACCAGAGCAATCTGAACTCGCTGTCTATGGTCATTTGAATAAACGAAATCAACTTGTCATTGAGAAAATGCTTGTAAGGAAATCTTTGATCAGTGCATAAAAAATAAGCCTCACTCTCATCTGGGAGCGAGGCTTTCGTTATGGACCATACAGGACTCGAACCTGTGACCGAACGGTTATGAGCCGTTTGCTCTAACCAACTGAGCTAATGGTCCTAAAAAGAGCCACCTTGAGGAAGGTGACTCAAGAGAAATTTAAATAAGTGTACTCTTATTTTACACTACCTATAAATATTTTACTATACTTTATTTAACGACTGGGAACATAGCTTCTAGACGATTATACCAAGGAGCGTTTTTGTTCCATTCTTTTTGGCTATAAAACGGAATTGCTTTTCCGTTGTTTTTTTTATATACATCTTCGATAACTTTCATCTCATCCGGATGATACACACGCCGGGTGTTTACACCGTTACAAAACATTACCGTCCAAGCATCTCCATTCCATTCTAGTTTACCTGTTTTTGAATTAATTGGTCTTTCGTATAAACAATACATACTCACTTCTCCACCTTTTATATTATTTTGGTCGTTATTACTTGAATTGCCGTTACCTTCGTTTGGATTGCCCATATATTTTTTTATTTGGCTAATAAAATAGTCTTTTACGGCATTTGTTTCTTTTCCATGCAATTCCCACGAACGGTGAGGACATGCCGTAGGAACGAATTCTTTGTGTAATCTTACAGTATCTCTATTAGGTTGCATACCCCAAAAATTCATATCTTCCGCTACTTGCTTAAATGTCATTTGTTCATTCGCTAAGAAATCAGTATCACTAGCACCCATTGATTGACATACTTCATAGCCAACATAGTTCAAATTACCATCTGGATTTGCTGTGTGCCATGCTGCATTGAATGTATCTTCTACACGTGCAATTGTATTTCGATCAATATAATAATGCGCAAAGCCATTCGCCAGTTGTGTAGGAGACATTACAGCTAAGGCATTGACATACTGTGCAGCGGTCGCGTAAATACTGCCGGCATCATTATGAATGACAACACCTTTTGGCGTCGCATTGGGACGTCTACCAGCAATACCACCACAAACTGATTGATTAATCACTTGTGCCATTTCCATCACTTCCTTTCCAATTATTACTACTTGTTTGTGTGTAAATGCCACTAGCTACGGCTCCAGAAACGACACCAGAGAGCGCCAATTGTTCCCAAGTTCCTATTTCTGGGTATACAAAAGACAAGACTACACCTAATAAAATCCCTACTACACAAGCTGTCAAAGGCAGCCAATCGGATGGAATTAGTTTAGGTTTTTTTATCACTTCCACCACAATAATTACTAATGAACTCATTCCTATTCCAACACCGAAAATTGTATTCATTACTTCATTCATTTAATCCTCTCCTTCATCATCAACAATAGGCAAGTCGCAAACTCTATTGTACATTTTCTCGCCTGTACCATTTCCGCCTAATCCACTATACGCATCCCACAAATACTGTAAATTATTTAATTCTTTCATAGTAATTCTAGGCGGATTACGACTTAAAATCGTTTCATAATTTGAGTAGATTCGATCATGCAAACTAGCGATATTTGCCTTTTGTCGTTTGGCTCCTTGCATCTGCAATTCGCTTATGTCTTTTTGTATTTCACCTTGTTGAGCAATTAAAGTATCAAGTTTTTCATCTCGTTCTTTTAATGCTTTATAATTTTTTCTGATTAGTTTGAATGAAGCTCCTACTAATCCTAGAATACTTACTCCTGTTAGTGCAGTAATAACTCCATTCAATTCGATAAAACTTCTTATTTTATCCACTAACTTCCCTTCTTTTCCTATAAATAAAAACCGTCTAGATTTTGCTAAACGGTTTTTTCAACTTATCAATAAATTTTATTTTGGAAATACATCTTGAGTTACCCACATTCCTGACACGTAAGAACTACCATTCCCTGATTTAACTTGTATTACATTATCTTGATCAATAAACGCTCGTGCATCAGCTGGTTGATTTGCATTACGAGAAAGAGATAGTGGGATAAATGCAGGATTATTTGCAGTTCTTTGAAATCCTTTTGGAACATTTATAGCCCATCTCGTTTCAGTCCCTGCTGGCCAAGTTTGACATGTGAAATTAATTGCAATGAATACTAAATTTCCCATTCTGTATATGCTACCATTGACACCCGTAATATTAATTTTGTCATTACGATCTTCATTAGTTACTGCACGCTCAATTGCACCTGTTAAAACTGGCAACCCCTGTAACTGCAATCCATCAGTAAAGTTTTTTACCCCAGCGATATCTTGATCCGCAGTTTGCGTGACTGCTTGCCCACTTATGGCATCTGCAACATTTTTAGGGCTCATATATTTAGTCGTTGATGTTCCAGCAGATGCTTCGCTATCAGTAGCAAATCCATAATTTTTAACGTTTCCTAAACCGACTTGATTTGCGGTCACGTTATGTGGATTGTCTTGACTTTCTGTATGCGCCTTTAATTGTTCCTCTTTTACAAAGCCACTTTTTGCTAATACATCTTGTACATTAATACTAATTTCTAATTGAATAGCTGAATAGTCAACATCCAGATTAGCAGTTGTCACTCCATTTGATGGATCTGTATAGCTAATTAGATAGATAAGACCCTCGCTAGTAATGAAATTTTTATCCGTTACTTGGACTGATAAATCTTTGTATTCACCAGCATTTTCTTGAATTTGAGTGGTCCATGAGTCCGTTGACTCAATATAAGTGGAAACTTTAATTGTTTTGTTGTTAGGTGAAGTGGCTTTAACACGTTCACTAATAGTAAAAGCCACAAAGCTATCTTTTAATAAAGCCACCGCTTCTTCTTTACTTAATCCTTCAAAATTTTGAGGAATTAATTTTTTTGCAGCTTCCAAAGCGTTAAACAAACCTAACTGTTGTGGGATAACACCATTTTGTGTTGAACCACTGCTTACACCAGAATCGTCACGACTTACTAATTTGTTGTAATCAGATTGAGAAATCTCATTCCATGTATCTTTTGGTTTTTTTAGTACTTTAGCTGTTACATCGGTAAAATATTGATTTGCATTTGTTGCCGTATTACCCGCTGTTTTTCCAGTGAAATCCATAGGTATTTTTACGTTTGTTGTTCCAGAAAGTAACGATACACCTTCAGATTTTGTCATGCGGTCATTAAAGTCAACCTGTAACCGAGTAGCTAACGTAGGTTGAGTGACTCCTTGCGTATCAGTTCGGGCTTGAACAATTTCTGGATTGCTGTCCCCTGCTTCACCTACAAGCTTGTCAAAATCGTTTCGTAACGCATCGAATTCTTGTTTATTGTTATTTGCTGTAGATACCGCTTGATTGGAAGTATTTATAGCAGTTTGAGAATTAGTTAAAGCTTGATTCGCTGTTTCATTCGCTTGATTTCCCGCTTGTTCTGCAATATTTACGGCTTCTTTTCCAGCATCATCTGCAATTTTTTTGGCGTCATTAATCCCTGTTGTTAATTGATCTTGATAGTCCTTTATTTTTTCTACAGAAGCATTTGATTGATCCAAGATAGCATTAATTTTAATTCGACCTTGATTCAGTGTGTCGGTTTCTTTAATTTGCTCGATAGCCATGTTTATCACTTCCTATTCTGCATTAATATATTCAATAGTGGCTTTTTGTAAAATACGATTTCCTATCTTGATGAATGGCGAACTATTATCAATCAGTTCTGCAAAATAATCATCTAACGTTTTACCTGATTCATCATTAATTATAAATTCTTCTTGTTTGCTAATTAATTTTACTGTTAATCTCATTTAAAATTGTCCTCCTAATTGTGATTGTATAAAGACACGACAAATAACTTGCGCTTCAATTCGTGCAAGTTTGTTAGGTATTATCTTGATTGTATGATTACCTCTAGAGATTTTGCCGCCACTAGTTTTCCTAAGGTAATTAACAATGTTTAGTCTTTGTTGGCTAGTATCATGAACTGGAATGGTAGTACCATCTACAACTATATCAACACTAGTTGCGCTACTTGGCGCCTCATAAATCCCCCATTCTAATGGATGGCTATGATCAGGTAAAGTAATTTGGTGTGTATGTGCCGGTATTCTTACTTGATGGCTATGACTAGGAACCGATATACTGTGTGTATGATTTGGTATAGAAATATTAAAATTGTGACTATGGTTAGGTGTATTCACTGTGTGGGAATGTGCCGGTGTAGTCACATTATGAGTATGATTACCTGAGCTCGTCTTTGTGTACCAATCTGTTGATGCAGTCGACATTAGTCTAAATCTCATACCTGACCCCGCATCCATTTCTCGATAAAACGCACTTGATTCAGTGCTACCATTATTAGATGCAACTAGGTGATTATGATCTCCACCTGCTGAACTTGTTTGTGAGCTTTGACCATTTACAGAACTAGATTGAATACTACCTCCACCACCACCTGTGGTGGATCCACTAGAATAGCCTCCTCCAGCTGAACTTGAAACGACACTTCCGCCACCAGCCGAGCTCGTTTGCGTTGAAGCTCCTCCAGCTGAAGTACTTTTAACCGTAGCTCCACCGCCTTTTACAGCTTTGGTATAACCACGATAGCGCTTAGTTTTAAAAGTCAGTTCTACAGTATTTACATGAAATACATCATCATCTAAGAAGAATTCAATTTCTGCTGGGTATGCCTTTTCGCAGTTATCTTGATAACTGTAGTTCAAAATATTCGTTGCACCTTGCGAGTATGTCTCATTTATTTCCTGTTTACGTTTCAAATCAGACATTGTTGTAGTAAAATCGTCAGATAAATTACCAAGCTCTAGCCGAATATCTTGTGGGGCACCGAACACATCCTGTTTTGTCTCTTTTTTAATACGCAAATTTACACTTCCAAAATCATCTGTGTTAATCATAATTACAGTTCCTTGTCTTAACTTATCAATGCTTAAAGGTTCATCTGTTAATTTCAATAAATCAGCCGCAGTCACATCCCAAGAAATTTTAGGTTGTGCCCATTTTTTTAACATGTTGATTGCATTGTCTTTTAAAGCTTGTGGAACTGTGAATCGTTGGTCTACCCAAACATATTCAACTAAACCATGTTCTTTTATAGACTTTGCATCTTCAACATAAGGAATATTTTTATTTACTGATTTAATATTTATCTGATTGACGCCTTCACCAGCGCCTAAAGGATAAACTCGATTAACTAAATTGTTAGGATCTCTTTCAATCTCAAACCCTTGCATGTTATATCCTTCTTGAATACGAGCAACAGGTTCTTTTGGTGGCTTCACTAAAGATAATTCGAATGGATAAACTTTGGTATTCCATTGCCACATGTAGTCTTCATCAAATGCTTGAGGAATACTAAACAAGGCATCAGCGAGACCATTTTCATTTTCCCATGCATAACTAAAATACCGAGTAAATTCACATTTTTTTAAAACCCAGTGTTTTGTCCTTTGTTTATTCAAAAGATAGTTAATAACATCAATTGTTTTTCGATTAACTAGTTCATGATAACCAAAAAGAACCGTGTCTAGCAAAGTACATAGGGCTTCATTTGCCGTATACGTGATTGAATTGTTACTAGCATCTTTACGAACCGTTGAAGGCATAACACGGTATAATCCTATATATTCATTTTCATTATCTGTTAGTTCAACCCATAACATTTCTTGCAAAAATTCATTTTTAGGATCATCCAACGGCATTGAAAATTCTAGATTCCCTATTTGGTTTTCAATTTTTTCATATCCAACATTATAAGCGTTATCTAAAACTGCCGTATATTCTCTTTTTAAATCCATTGCCATCAACATATTTTAGCAACACCTCCTATAAGAAACGATTTGGATATCGAATAGTTAGATTAAAAGTACTATCTTTCGCTTGGATGTATAGTGGCTCATTTGGATAAATATAAAAATCGTTCATAGGACGAATCATTGGCTTCCCATTTTTCGTAATATTAAACTGTTCTGTATCGATTACTATTTCTGACTTATCAAAATCACCGATATCAATAGTATCGCTTCTAGTTTTTATCCACACACCTCTACCAGTACCTTTTATAGTAATAATCGGTTTTACTTTTAACCCTTCGACAGTTGGATATATTTCAATAGGCTTCACTTCTTGACCATTATCTCCCATTAGATAGGAACGGTTTTGAAAAGTAATCATGGTAGAACCCCAATAAGCCCCACCTTCGATAACAATAGGTAAGTCAACAGCCCCTGATCCAGTATTACCCATAAGATAGTTAGCCTGAAACGTTATTTCTGTAGAACCCCACATAACACTAGTAGCATCGCTTCGAGTATATTTATATGGATTATTCAACAAGATTGTAAATGTACCAACGACACGATTCAATCCTTCAGGAACTGCATCAATGTCTGACTTGCTACCTGACCAAAGCATTTCTGGTTCATCATTAAACCAAATCTGTACATCTTTTTCTGTGAACAAAGCAACATTTAGTCTATTAAAAGAATCCCTAAAAGCTTCGTTAGAGTTAGCCTCAACTTTGAATTTAACCGTTAATTCTCTTTCTGGAATACGAGCATAAACATGTCGCATTCCATCACGAATTCCCAACTGGTAGCTTTGTATTTCAGTGGGAGCTAACTCTCTTCCAACAACAGATAATGTTCTATAACCTGGAACTAAATCTTCTAAAAAGGAACCATTAAAATTCATGGCTTCCGAAGGCAAAGAGGCTTTTGTTTGTTGTTCATTTACATCAATAAAGTTGTATAACATTTAGCGCCTCCTTCCTAAAGAAACATTCTTTTTATCTTGTTGATTCTGTAATTCTTTACTCATTGGTTTAGCAATAACCCTTGCAACCTCTGAACTATCGAAAATAACAGGTACCTCTACAGTGAATTTTGAAGATACATCTCCAGCAAATGCTAAGCTTTGTGATCCTCCACTAAATGACAGATTTGAATTTAAATTATCCAGCGCTGGCATGGCTACCTTTTTACTTAGTCGTTGCATAGATTTTTCCACAAAGTTTGAATATTTATCAATACCAACCGCTACTCCTGCTGGAATCATTTTACCTACTTCATCACGCATTACACGTGATGGAGAATGAATATCCATAGCACTTTTCATTGTACTTACAATTTGATCTGCCACACCTCTTGCTGCAGCTAAAGCACTATTAGCATTGGCATTAATGCCATTAGTCAATCCATCAATTGCATTTGCACCAATAGAATTCATTTCTGATGGCAACTTATCCATTGCAGAAATGATTTTATCGACAATAGATTCAACAGCTCTTACTGGATTCATTGCGTTTTGTTCGATACCGTTTGATAATCCAGAGTCAACATCTTCACCAATTGAGTGAAATACACGAGAAGGAGAGTGAGAATCTAAACCTTTTCTGGCACCAGAAACAACATCATCAATCATTTGATTAGATGTTTTCACAGGTAATTGTTTATTAGCTCCAATCCCTTTTTCTAGACCTTGAGGGATAGCTTTACCTATATCAGGGAAATTAGCCTTTTCAACTTCGCCTTTCATATCGGTTCCCATTTGTGGAACAATTCCTTTGGTCATTTCTGCTACTGCGTTTCTACCATTCTCAATTCCTGCTTTAAAGTCTTCAGTAACACTTTTACCCACACTATTAAAATCAGTGCTCTTAATCTGTGTCATTAATGTATCTTTTTGCGTTGGAATTAAGCTTGCTATCTCATCATTAACACCACTTTTACCTAACTGATAGCCTTCTTTCATCGCATTCATGGAAGCCTCGCCAGTATTACGATAAACATCATTCAAACGCTGTAATTGTTCGTCTGAAGAATTAACTAATTCTGCCGCTTGAGCAGCACCTTCAGGCCCCATTTTCCTTAGTTGCTCTAAAAGCCCTTCATCTACTCCTCGCTGTGCTAACGCAGCAATGTTAGTGCTCCATTGACTAACAGCTTCTTGGTTCTTTTGTAGGTTAGCAGCCATCTGATCAACTGAAATAGCCTGCTTTTGCTCAATAACATCAAAGGCGCTACCCACTTTTGTTTCAAGAGAAGTGTATTCAGCACGCATAGCATCCATAGTCTCTTTTGTTTTACCACTTAACGCATTGTAAGAAACCGTCTGTTCTAAAACTCCATTTGCTACAGCTTGGCTTGCACGCTGCATTGATTGTTCATGGGCGTTAGCTGTATTTATAATTTCATTCGTTAATTCCTGTTGAACGCCCTTTAACACTTGCTCTTGCTCGCCCAACTTTTCAATATTTTCACGAGCTTCTTTTGTATTCCCGCCAGATTCTTTTAATGTCTGATTCCATTTTTCTCTAGCGGCATTAATTTCCATCAGCTTCGCTTCATTATCATTTCGTTCTTTTAACATTTGATTAATGTTTTCTTGAGCTTGAGAAGCTTCATCTAAAGCATTATAGGCATCAACTTGTTGTTGAATTGTTCCGGGCATTTCAGATAAAATATTTTTTTGATCGTCATAAACTAAGTTTAAACCTGTCATTTTACCGTTCAATTCCTCAACAATTTCCACCATACGTTTTTTCTCGCTGTTGCTTAATTTTTCTTTAGCAGAGAGCATTTCCATTTCAGAAATCATAGATTGGAATTTTTCTTTAGTATTATCCAATTCAATAGCTTCATCTTTTCGTGATTGGGTATGTTCTTGATTCTTTTTAATCAAGTCATCTGTGGTTTTCATAAGGTTTTCTTGTTCTTTTTTAACTGCCTTAGTTGATTCAGTTTCCTTATTTAACCATTTCCACAAGTTTACCCCTACAGCTACTAGTCCTCCTATTGCAGCTGTTACCCAACCAATAGGGCCCATCAACAATTTCATAGCGGTACTAAAAACAGTTGTAGCTACTGTAGCTAAACTAATTGTTCCCGTCAAAACACCAACGATTGTATTTTGCGCCACTAAAAGACCAGTTTTTATTGCTATTGCTGCAGAATTGGCTTTATCGGCTGCTAAATTTAACATCCATGCTCTTCCGAGTGCTGTTGTAGATAACGTAGCCAGTTTTGATATTCCATTGTATAAACTTATTGCGGTTGTATAAGCTTTGATTGCCAATTCAGATTGTTTTATATAGCCTGTCACTTGCTGAATTACTTTCAACGCTGTAAAGGTGGCAGCAAAACTGGCAATTGTTGGTAGTAATGGTGTTAAAGCTGTACCTATCGAAGTAATAGCTTTTCCGAATAGTTTCATCAATGGGATAGTTGATTGAATCGCTGCATCAATTGCCTTAAAAGTTATATTCACTACATTTTTTAAAGAGTCCAAATTTTCGGCAATATTTTTCCCTGTCACCGCTTTGGATAATTCATCAAACGATTTAATAACTGTAGTTACACCTTTAACGGTGGCTGTTTTGATGTTTGCCCATGATGTTTTGATACCTTTTGAGTTTTTCTTGGCTAAATCCGCAAAACCACCTACGCCTTTGTCCAACTCAATCAAACGATTATTGAACTCATTAAATGTAATATCTCCTTCTTTTAAGGCATCATATAATTGGTTAACTGAGTTTACACCTTGTTCTTTGAAAGACTTAGCAACTTTATCCATCGCAATTGGCATTGTTTCTTGTAATGTTCGCCAAGACTGCATATCAACTTCACCCTTACCGAGCATTTGAATATATTGTTGCATTCCACGAGTTGCATCAGCAGTTGAAGCTCCAGAAGCAAGAAAGGCATCATTTAATGCAATAGCTGTGTCAGTTCCTTTACTCAAGCTACCAGTTGAAATTGATAGTTGTTGCGTATTTGATACGATTTCATCTAACGATGTAGGAAGCCCATCAATCCCATCACTTAACTTAGTCATTGATCTATCTACATCTTCTGTTGAGTAACCTAGAGCCTTCATAACTACAGGATATTTATTCAACGTATCAAAACGGTTAATCGCTCCTTCAACAGAATCCTTAACCATATTTACGGCCGTAGATACTAATTTTACAGCGCCCACGCCTGCCCCAATGCTAAGAATTGACTTACCCAATTGATTCCCTTTAGTGGTGCTTTTATCCAATCCATCACCTAGTTCGCCAGATTGCTTATTTACACCAGCCATAGAGCGTTCAGCGCTACTCATTGTGCTACTAAACGTTCTATCAGTAGCAGTAAGTATTGCTTCGACTGAATATGATTCCATTATTTTCCTCCTTTCCTACTTATTTGCTTTTCTTAATAAATCAATTGCTCCTATATCAACTTTTTCATCAATTAATGATTTACCCAAAATAAGCTTCTCTCGTTCTTCATAATTGAAAAACTTATTGAATTCCTTATAATAAGGTTCAGATTTTTTACCTTTAGTCGCCTTAATTTGGTTATTTAGCCAAGATTGAAGATAGAGGTCTCTTTCATGGTCAAGTCTTTTTAACTGAAACGCCAATAGCCTAACTTCATATTCATACAAAGTCATTCGTTCGATTTCTGATAAATCAGTAATTTCTAGGTAACGAAAACAATTAATAAGAATATTTTCATAAGCTTCAGCTGAGGTTAGTTCCTCTCTTACTTGTTCTCCATCAGAGCTTTCTTGAAATTTCTGACCGTTAACTTTCCCGCATTGCTTTCTTCTAAGTTTTTCAACGTTTCATCAAATAACGCCTCAATATCATCAACAGTTTCAACAAACTCATCTACTTCATCCTTAGAAGGTCTACTTTTTTCCGTAATGGTAGCTGTGTAAAGTACATCAGATAGAACAACGATATTTCCACTTACTAGCTGCGGTAATAATGTTGTTAGTCCCATACCAAGATTCACATCATTACGAACTACCCCATGCTGCTTATCCAATTCACGAATAAACTTGACTCCAAAAATACAGTTATATTTTTTTCCTTTAATTTCGATTTGCATGTCTTTTCCTCCATAAGAAAAGGACAGCCGCTAAGCTGCCCTCTAAATTTATATTTTAAGCTTGATTATTCAATGTTAAGGTGTGTTGAGCTGTTTTCTTACCATCCTCTGTTGTTCCTGTTGTGGTATAAACACCAGCCGGTACCGCTTCTGTCCAAGTAATATTTCCTGTTTCAGAGACAGCAAGACCTTCTGTTTCAGGCGTAATCTTATAGGTTACTTTTTTGTTGGTTGCATTTTCAGGCAAGACAGTTGCTGTGATTTGTCGGCTACCTGCAGTACCCGCATCTGCTGTTGACGTTTTAGGAGAAAACTCTAAGCCAGTTACAGCAATAGACAATGTTTTAAAAGCTGGAATATCTACTCGCTCTGATTCTTTCCCATTAACAACACGAGTTACTTGGTACTCACCAGCCGGCACTGAGGTGTTAGGTTCCATTCCTGTTATAGTTAAAGGTGATGTGCCGGAAACAACTTCGGTTTGGCCTTTATAAATTTTAAAAGTATCCACCATATTTATTTTCCTTTCTTAGCTTAATTCAATAGAAGCCCCATCGACTGTAGGAGTTACACTTCCAACAACAGGGCTATCTACTTTCCCGGATCATCTGTTTCAATAGTCGTATCTTTGAAGATGTATTGAACTACTTCTTCTTGATCAGCAGTTAATGTTGCAAATCCTTTTGCACCTTTACCATTGATACCAAATTCTAATGAAACTTCTACAGTGTCTTCAGCATTAGGTGATTTACCAAATGATGTTAAATATCCTTGGTAATAGGTTGCCTTGTACTTGTCAGCATTATCTCCTGTACCTTTTTCTGCTTTGTTGATTTCCCAGATTTCAATAATATCGTCATTGTCTAAAGCTTCTTCTAGCTGGTCAACATACGGATCACCGACTGATAAAATAGATGTTGCCGAAAAATCAATTTCCAATGACCCTGGGATACGAATCGGACCATCTTTAGTGGCTACGGAGTCGCTATCTTTTGTTTTTGTATTTTCATGCTCTGTCTGGAAAGCTAATTTCCATGCTGCTTCCTCTTTTGATTTTTTTAACACACGGAGCAGTAAAATAATATCAATACCTTTAGCTGCTACTTTTGCTTCATTAGCCATTTATATTCCTTCTCTCTATAGTATTTTGAATTCTAAAGATATCATTGCCCGCTTCAATGGTGTGTTAGTCGAAATGTCATCTACTAACCGAATACCGCTTGATTGGATATTGAGCGACCAATAATAACCTTCCGTTTCAGAAATAGATAGAGCCTCAGCAAAAATTGCTGAAGCCATATCCGATATTTGTTTACGTTTTTTTGCCAATCCCCATACAGATAGATTCAATGTAACCGAACCTTTAATATCAGTTTTGTTGGCTTGTTGCAGTGTCTGAGTATCTTCTAATTCGACAAATGGATAACCTACATCATTCATAGGTTTATAATCGTAGGTTTCATAGCCCAGTGATTGACACTTCTTATACACTTCATCGAAGATTGATTGATCTCTTGTTTTAATCATTTCATCAACCTTTCCAAATCCGTTCTAAATTTCACTTTTTGTTGTTTCAGCGGTGGTAAAAAGAAATCACGTTTCACCATGAATCTTGTTCCATGTATTAAGTATGGTGCGTATTCTGTTCCTGGTCCTGTATGCCCAGAAAAACCATTGTTCGAAAGCCTCATAACGATACTTCTTTTTGTTGCCCCAGTAGGTTTAACAAATTTTTTACCTTCCCAGTGTCCAGTTAACACTTTTCCGGCTTCAGCTTGCATATTGGCGGTTAATTCTGCTGTGTTATTTCTAACAACTTTTTTCACATCATCAAGTTGAGCATTTCTCTTTAGTTTTTTAGAAATTCCAGCTAGTCCATTAATTCTCACTTGATTTCTTGCCATCAATAATCACTTCCTGAACAAGCAAACTATTTCTTAATGCAGGAACTCTACTTGTAATAACTTCCCAAGTTTTACCCTCAAACTCAATGTAATCAAATTCTGGAATAACAAAAAGGGGCTGTGTCCTAATGACCTTAGCCCCTTCTTTAATGCTTCCGAAAATAGTAATAGAACGATCTGTACCAATATCAGTTACATTGACATCAGCAGTTTTTCTAAACGGTTCTTCTTCAATCCATTCACCTGAATTTGGATCATAATGCGATTCTGAAGATTTTTTTACAAAGGTAATTTCATCTAAATATCTCATGAAAATGTAAACCTCCCACGTTTAGGCTTATAAAGTTCTTCTATTTCCTTATTCTTATACTCTTCAATCTCATCTTGATATTCAGAAAAATCAGAGTCTGGAAATGCCATAGATAAACCTTCTTGAGAATAAGATTGCATTCCTTCTTGGCCAATACGATTAAATCGTTTTAAAGTGACTTCATATACAACTGAATCAAAACTTTTTGGTAACTCAGTGACATTCAATATATTTTGAAGCCGATCTTTTGTACGTCTTTCAATGATTTCTAATTTTTCATCAAGACTGCCATTTAATAATTTTTTTACATCATTTGCTATCTCTGACATCAAAACACCACCTAAGTTAGTTCGATTGTCGCCCCATTTGTTGTCGGTGTTACTTTTCCGACAACAGGGCTAGTTACTCCCCCGCAGTTTTTGGTTGAATCTTAGCAAATGCTTCATCTTTGATGACCATGAAACCAATATCCATTGTAGCTCGTAAAGCAACCAATTCTTGTTCGTACAAGTTGACAGGCGTACCGTCTTCATTCGTTAAAGTAGATAATTGAGCTTCTTCTGAAATTTTGAAATTAATGTTAAATGGGATACCATAGCGCAAGTAATCAAAATCACCAGTATAAAGGTTTCCCTTATCCATAGATTTTAGATCTGCTACAGGTAGTCCATCAATAGTATTGCTGACACGATCATAAATAAATTGAGTTGTGTCACCAATTTTTTTACTTGCTTCACGTAACACTGTACGATTCTTACGATTAGAAATGAAAGCATTCGGATCGTATTCACCTTCTCCAAGCAAATCCTCTAATGCTAAAATGTTGTCATATGTCAAGTCGCCCTCAATTACATTACTAGCTGCAATGACAGATTTTTCAATAGATTGAGAGAATGGATTTTCTTTATCAAGGATAGTAGCCGCATCAATTTTCTTATAAAATGCTTCTGCGATTTTTGGTTGCATTTGAGTAAAGAAATCAGACATCTTATAAGTTAAATATTCCCGAGAAACTGGGATAATAACACCAATTTTTTTCGCAGTCATCGTTACGTTTAACCATTTAGGTTTAGACGTTTTAATCTTTTCGCCTTCACCAACCCAGTACGCCCCAGGACCTTCTGCAAAGTATTCGAATTTCTTTTCTTTGCCGTCCATTTCTTCATATTTAGCCAACTGCATTAACTTAGAATTTTCCATCACATCTTTTAAAATTAAAGTGTTGTACTTATCTGGAATTGTTCCATCTTTTTTCTCTAATACAGTGACGTTGTCTGGATTCCATGTTTGAGCAAACATTTGAATATCCATTTTCATTAATTGTTTTTTCTTCATTTATATTTCCTCCTATTTTACAATTCGTTTACTTGCTGCAAGAGCTGCAACTGATTCGGTTTCTTTTTTATCAGTTGAAAATTGTCCACCCTCACCTGGTGTTTTTTGACGAGCATTTTCTTTCTTAATCATTGATACATAGTTCGTAACAATAGCGACAGCTTTTTTTGTAGCTTCTGCATCATCTGAAACAATCAATCCTAGCAAATCATCGTCATGCGGCAAACTAGCCTCTGAAAGCATTTTAGAAGCTTCCTTTGACATGGAAACTAATGCTTGACTACGTTCCAATTCCGCAATTTTTGCTTCTAACTGTTTCTTTTCATGTTCAGCTTTTTCCTGAGCATTCATTTTTGCCAGTTTTTCTGCTTCTGCTTGTTTTTCTTGTTGCTCTTTTTCCCAAGCTTCTTTTGTTTTTGATACTTCAGCAGCGATCATTTTTGCTACTTCATCACGAGAAAACGTTTTTCCATTGCCTTTATCTTTACTATCATCTTCTGGTGGCGTTTGTTCTTGACCTCCGGCCGGTTGGTCCGTATCTCCAGTGCCAGTATCTGGATTATCAGCAAAGAATTGTAAATGCATTGGCAATAATAGTTTTTTTGTTTTCATGATTATCCTCCACGGTTACGCCGCTACCCGATATATTTGATAAGTTACGCCTATCAATCGAAACAGCTTTCTCTTTAGTGCCTGTAAGCAGTAAGAAGGCAATATAAAAAGCCTAACGTTTGTTAGACTCTTCTCTCTTTAAATATTCTTCATAATCAGCATCTAAGTAATCGTAAGGATCGTCATTCATAGAATCACGCCTTTCTGCCGTATTTTTCATAAACTTGTTTTATCTGATTGATATTATCCGTTTGAATTAACATTTGTTCACCATCATCAATAATAATTGAGATAAATTTCGGTTTACCTTCAAGCAATTTCTGAACTGTTTCATCATTAATGAGACAATCTATTTGCTTAAACGCACCAGTTTCATCGTCAACACCTGACCAATAAACTAAAGAATAACTTTTCAACTTGATCCCTCGACTTCTTTTCTTAATTTAGAAATTAGTCTGTTTAGCTTTTCTGTCAATTTACCTTTCTTTTTTGTGCCAAAGTTTGTTTTTCTTTGTTCATGCATTAATAACTTAATTTCGGTATTCATATACATTATTGTCGCTTTATACCCACAATTTGCACATTCAGCATAATGGTGTTCAATATCCTTCGTGATGTTTTCAGATTTTCTAACTAACGGAGTGTATTTATTGCATTGATTGCATTTATATAGATTATCCATTTACAAACCTCTTTCTTTCAGCGACTTTTCATAATCTTCACTAACTTTAGGGACAGTAGAGCATTTGCAATGGGGATGCATGTATGGAGCATTAATGCCTTTTTTCATCTTTAATACTTTATAAGGACTACCCTTAGCTACTCTTTTACATATTTCACAGGCAAATGGTTCAGCAATGTAATCATATTCTTCGATATCGGCATCCAAGTAACTTTGCTTTTGAATATCTGTTTGAATACCAGATATTTCAGTCATCATTAGCCTATTTAGCTTATATCTTATATTTAATTGATTAGGCTTTAAAAATTTAGCCATCTCTTTTGCTACTGCTCTTGGATTTTTACCTTGAGTGATTGCCTGAGTGATTATTTTTTCTAAATCAGCTTTCATTTCAACAAAATTTTGCCAAATGTTATCACTAAACGAAGGGAAGTCACTTGATTTGAATGATGCATTAACAATTTTTCTAACCTTAGACGAATAATTTTCTTTAACGGTTTCGCCTAGTATTCCCGCCTGTCTTAAATATTCATCTTTTGCGGCTTCAGTTAACTGAGAATATCCCCACTTATCTAGCTCATCAAACAACGTGATTAGTTCTAAGCCAATTTGAGACTTTAATAGCTCTAATCTAGACACTCGCATTACCAAGTTATAGATTTTCAATTCTTTATTGGCCTGTGGACTAAAGTCTTTATTTTTAACATACTCCTTCGCTTTTCTCTCAAAGCGTTTTACGTCCATCTTATTAGCCATTTTTCTTGCTTCGCTAATCGTAATCTTTTGGCCATTGGAAAATCTATCCCAGTTAGCTTCAATTTCGGTTTGAATCGCATCAATAGCATTTTGAAGCTGTTGAACAATTTCTTTTTCTCTATTGCGATCTAGCTTCATCTGTTCTTTGATCCAAGATTCTTCACGATTTTTCAAGTAGGACATTCAATCATTCCTCCTCGGTTTCCTTTTCCGATTGTTTAGCTAAAAATTTTGCCTGATTTACTTTCGTTTTGGCTACTTCTTCATCAGTAATATCTAATGGTTTATTTTCATTTTTTACACGTTCTAATTCAGCTTGAACATCATCAACAAACGAAGCTAGACCTAAAATTGTTTCTTGGCTTAACTCAGCTCCAGAGTCAATCAATGTTTTTAATTCTTCTAGAATTGCTTTCGGAAGATTAGGAGTAAAGATAATTCGCAATCCTTTTAAATCGGAGTTATCAATCTCAGAAACATTTGATTTCAGATTAAATAAAAGACGATAGCGCCGCACAAGACTTTTTTTAAATAGTCTTTGCTTTACTGCCGTCATTTGATTGAAACCAAACATTTTATACTTCATTGCTTCTCCTGATTGAACACCAGAAAAATTTGTATCTGTCAAATCTGGAATCATAGATATTTCATGTATTCCTTTCCTCACTCGTTCTTTGTATGCTTCAACGCCGTTTACATCGTATTGTTTATAGATGTAGTTAGCATTCACTGAGGTTTTGTTACCGTTGATATCTGTGCCAGATTCAAGCAAAAGCATGTTCGCTTCTTTTTGCTTAATAGCATCTTCGGTTGATAGACCCGCTGCTTCGATGTCTCCACTAATCACTAACAGCGCATCGTTTAAATCCGTCATGTAATTAGCAGTGTCAGACTGTCCAGCATCATACAAATCGATTTGAGATAAAATATCTTCATACAATCCCATTCTAAAACGATTTGGAGAGAACTCAGTTATCTGAACTTCTTTATAATCATGAGAATCCTCTTTTGGATCACTTAGTTTAATCGTAGCAAGAGTCGTTTCAGCGTAAGTAATGATTTTGTCTTTTGTGTAAATTATCGGTTGAATATACTGTTTGTCTGCATCTATAGTAAATTTAGTTTTAGGATAACGAACAGCAAGTATTGGTCTACGCTTGACCGTTGTATCATAAACAACAAACGTTTCAAAAACATTGCATAGATCAACATAATCAACGTCATCTTCATCTCGATATATGATTTCATAAGCTCGACCGTATTTATCCATATCTAACCACAATTCTCCATTCAATCCATCAATGTCATTATCTTGATTGAAATTATCAATGGCCTCTTGGCTAGCTTTATTATTAATTTGGACTTTTAATGGATTGCCTGTATTGTATCCAACATCAAACGTTGCAAGAACTTTTCCAAAATTATGAGCAGCTCTATGGTCTGCTTTTTCTTTTTCCTTACGTCGACGATTTTTGATGATGTTTGTATTCTTTGCTTTATAATAATCATCCAAAACCTGTAGACGTGGAACTTGGTGTTCATTATGGTGCGCAATCATTTTTGCTAAAACATCAGCATTCTCCAACAATTCATCCGCAGAACTATATCTATAATGAATATTGGATTCTACGCCAAAGCTAACAAAATTTTCATTCACATCACTTGAATAGCTGATGTCCGATCCATGTTCAAATTCATTAACTTTTAGGACTTCTTCATTTTCCATTGCTTTTTCTCCTTTATAATCCTAATTGTTTGATACGCTTAATTTTTTTCTTTGTATCAGATTTCTTGTATGCGTATCCTATTTTTTCTCTTATCGGTAAAAACCCATACTGACTAGCGTTTATAGTATGGTCGTTCTTGTCTTCTGGCTGATCTCCATCATAAGCGTATGTGTTTAACTCATGTATGTGGACATTACAAGTGTCTACGACTAAGTATATAGGGGCTTTTCCATCTGAATTAATCCAACCTAACATTAAATTAATACGATCAATAATCTTCATACGCTTATCAGAACCAACAATTGTATATGCATTAGGTTTAAGTCGTTTCAACTTATTTAGTTCTGTAATAGTAGCTTGATCGGCATTATCAACATAGACCATTCGAGAAAAGCCCCACTTTTTTCTACACCTATCAAGAAATTGAATAAGATTAGCTGCTACGTCACTTGGGGAAAAAGGTATATTTTCGTCTTTATTATTTTTAACTTCTTCTTCGAGTATCACTAATTCTCCAACATCTGTGATTCCTTGAAATATAAACGAAATTGTATCATTCGATTGCGCTGAATAAGATGTATCTACGCCACAAGAAAAATGAACATAGTTCTTACTCATCGCTTTCTGTTCTGTAATCACGTTATTTTTGTATTCGAAATTAGAGAACACAAGGCCTTCCGCTCGACCTCTAATACCTAGAATTTTATTTTTATATAATTTAGTTCCTGTCGGTACAGCAGATATTATTTTCTGTTTCTTTTTTTCAGTTAATCCATAATTATGAGAAAAACCAAAAAACCAGTGAACCCATCCTGCTTTGGGAGACTGGTTCAACTGATCATTAATCTCTCTAGGTGCATCATTTTCATACTCAGGTAATGGCCTAGAATGGTTTATGTACTCATGATAAATTGGTAATTCAGGATCATCTGGATTTAGAGTGGCCATTACATAATCGGCACGCATAAAAATTTCTCGCACATATTCCATGTCTGCGATATTTATTTCATCAATGTACAAACAACCATATTGGCCACCAAGAACCTTTTTCCAACGAGCTTTATTGTCATAACCAAGAACATAGATTATTTTTTCACCGTTAGATGTTTTATATTTTAAATGTGGTAAACTATGATCTTTATTCCCTTTGGAATGGTAGGTTACCAGATCTCCAAATATATCTATAATTCCCAATTCGGATTGTATAATATTTTTTTCGATTGTACCTAAATCTAAACCGCTAATGATGTGCAGTTTCCTATCTGATTCAGCAACTTTAAAAAGAAATTTTACAGCACCTACAGTGGTCTTCCCGGCTGCTGTGGTCCCCTCGAGAAATTCAACATCTGTGTCATATTTCAGAAATCTTTTATACTTAGGTGACAAAACCAACTCAGTCATCTTCATCACCTAATTGCTGTAAGATACTATCAAGTTTATCTGTTCTTACAGTCGCTGAAATCTCCTGTTTATCAGTGAACAGCGCATGACGTTTGCCCAATAGTTCAGCAGCCTTTAGCCTTTCTTTGGCTCCAACATCAATATCAGTTAATCCTTGAGCCCCTTCGCCCAGACCGATTAAGGTTTGCTCTTTTTGAGATCCACGCATTACAGAAGTGAGATATTGCAGAACTTCAGTTCCTGATGCTATAGATAATTCTATCGATCTTTGATCATAAGCATTTTTCAATTCTTCAATAACAGGAGGGATGTGTTCATACTTTTTCATTCCTGTTAATAAGTTAGAAGCAATAGTTCCTGCCGTTTTAGCGCTATACCCTGCTTTTTTTGCAGCCTCTGTTCCATTGATAAAACCATTTGAAACATATGCTAACACGAATTCTTTTTGCTTATTTCGAGTGGATGGCCACTCGCTCATAAGATCTGATGCTAAATCAGCTATTTCATTAATCAACTGGCTTTGCTTTGATTCAGCCATGATATTCACCTTCTTTCAACGCAAAAAGACACCTCGAAAGAGATGTCTTTGTTTTTCGTATTTATTTCACGCTACCATAGTAACATCTTAAATAGGGCATGTTCAAGACAACTTTAAGACATTTGCTAAATCATCCAAGCTATCGATTCCATACAAGAATATAGATAACTCATCCGTCGCTTTCTTGATATCTCGATCAACCGTTCGAAAATCGATAGCATAATAAGAGGCCATCTCTGATTTAGATTTTCTGAAATTACCATCTTCTATATAAACTGATTTTATAATATCGAATCTTCTCTCCGCTGCATCGCCATTACTTCTGCAATAATTATTGTAGGACGAAAACATTAAATCAAAATAATCAAGCATTTCTTTTGTCCGAGCTTTATATTTCATTAATGTATCTAAGTTTAAAGCTTCTGAATCAAATACGCTTATTTCGTAATCTTGAATAGTCGGAACAATGCTATCGCAATGTTTTTTTAACATACGATAATTTTTCAATAGTAAATTTGTATTTCTTAATTTCCAGTCTCTTTTTTCTCTTTTTGTTTCTTTCTTTTTCTTTTCTTGAATTTCAAGAACTTTAGCTGTGATAATCTCAATTTGATGCTTGCTTAGTCCTTCAGCCATTGGCATTACCTCCCACAACCTGTTTATAACTATCTTCTTGAATTTTGATCAATACCGTTAAAAATGCTAATACAACTGGATGATTGTTATAGCGATTTCCTAATTCTCCGATTGACTGTATTAACCAATCCCAATATTTATCTGAAGTGATTGGATACTTTTTAGATATATGGTTAGAATCAGCCATCCATTGTTGAATATCTATAAATACATTGGACCAATTCATTCAATCGCCTCCACTTTGATATAAATCCCTGGAACATCTGCCCAAAACTTTTCAGTGATTAAACTGACAACATAGCTGTCATCTTTCCAGAAATTCAATTTTGTCATACAGTCTTGCAACAGCTTATTACTATTATCTAAGTCGGGTTTTGTATATTTGTACTCACCATTACTATGATTGCCCACAACCGGGAAACACCACTTCACCATCATCCGAACAGGCACCTCAAATTTTTCGTTCGGTACATGTTTCGATAAGTGGGCCATCAACTTAGCACGTGCCTTTTTCAAATCGTCTGGCTCATAAAATACTGGCTTGTTTTTCACCACATGGACTTTCTTCTGCTGATGGGTAGTTTCTGGCGGAATTATATTTAGAAAAAATTCAATCATAATATCATCCTATTCTGCAATTTGATATACTCCTTTTAAAGGAGGTGAATTATTATGCCAGAAATCAAGGTAACATTCGCTGATGGTTCTACTGAAGTATTCCACGAAGACCAAACGTTTACTTCAATTGTAAAATTAAAAGATAAAGATAATGATGTTTTTTATCCATCTTTATCAGCTAATTACTCATTATGGAGACACCATCACAACCATTTGACTCCTAGCTTTGTTGAGTTATTGGCTAACTCTGAGTATTTTTATGATATGGAGAAACCTGATATCATATATTCTTCAAACTCTATTGTTAAATTTGAACTTTTATAATCTATCTGACACAGTTAGTTTAGCAACTAATTGTGTCAATTTCTTTTTCAAACAATTCTATGCTTCTTAATACAACTTCAATATAAATCGCATCATTATTTTCCCACTTTGCACCTTTCAATCTTTTGTTGAGTTCAACTTTAACTTCCCCAAAGTTATCACATTCATTTTTTATATCATTCAACATGCTTTTCGCAGCTTCATCTACCTGCTTGTGTATAATTTCAAGCTTTTCATTCTCAACCATAATAATCCTCATTTCTTGTTATTTTATTTTGGTATAGTCCAATATTTTTCATTCTGTCTATTCTATTTTTTGTCTTGCTGTATTCTTTTGTCTACTCTATCCCTTGAAAAGGGAGAGTAGACAAGAATAGCAGACAGCGGTGTATCAACGTTTTTAAGGTTGTCGTACCTTGTCGGAGCTTTTTAGCTTGTTAACGGACGCTGTTTTTGTCGTACCTTGTCGGAGCTAAATAGGTTCGACAATTTCAGTGTTGTCATTTTTTTTAAGATATCCGCCTTCAACTTTAAACTTTTCGTGTTTTTTAACACGAGTATAAACAGAATTTCTCGCTATATCTAAATACTCAGCTACTTCACTAACTTCTACTGGTCCACCATCCATAGATAATGCACTGAACGCTGTTTCTAGTTCTTGCTTAGATTTTTCACTTCTCGATTGATTAGACTTACTAACACCTTTTTTCCAGTTTTCTTTTGGATTGTCTTCTAGCGAAATATCTTTCAATGAATCATCGAGGACATGAATAGGATATTTGAACCATGCATTGATAGGATCAAACTTAGGGAATTCCCGCAGCGTGCCATCAATTCTCCAAGCCGTGCATTGTCGAGCTGCACGAACTGCCTTTTGTCTTTCTAATTCAACTTCCTGTAAAATAGCTTGAGATTTAATTGCACTCATTAAGTGCATTCCCATTTGTTTTGTACTAAACACATCATCTTGGCTAATAGCGTTATATGATGGATTATATTTTCTTATTGCTTGTTCATAAGTCTGACAAATCGCTTCATTCTCTAAAGCCATATACCTATCTTCTGTAATAGGTAACTCGATTAAATCTAAAATCGCATCAGGATCTCTGGCAAATACTCCGCTACCACTTGAACGATCAATTGAATTTTTACCTCCTTGCGATCCTTTTGAATGATGATGGCAATAGATTACTGCACAATCTAATTCCGTAGCTATTTTATCGAACTGGTTGGTAAACTTAGCCATTTCATGGGCGCTATTTTCATCACCAGTCAGAACTTTATAGATTGGATCAATAATCACAGCCATGTAATTAGATTTCTGTGCACGTCTAATCAACTTAGGCGCCAATTTATCCATTGGACTTGTCTTTCCACGTAAATTCCATATATCAATATTTGATACATTGGAGTGGCCCTGACCTAATTTTTCATAGATATCAACAAAACGAACTTTTGCGGACCGTTCATCTAACTCAAGATTTACATATAATACCTTTCCCTTTTCGCAATCAAAACCGAACCATTGGCGACCCTCAGCAATTGCAATAGCTAATTGTATCAACGAAAAAGATTTTCCGGCTTTTGATGGACCAGCTATAAGCATCTTATGGCCTTGTCTTAGCATGCCTTTAATTAGTTCTGGTGCTAATTCAATTGGCTTTGCGAACAAATCTTCTAGGCTTTCTGGATCAGGCAAATCATCATTAACGCTTTCAATCCATTCTTTCCACTCGTCCCAAGTAGATTTCCCTAAATTGGTATCGATGATAAATTGTTTTTTGTCTCCACGCAGTACCCCAGGCATTCTGCTTAAACGAGAAGGATTTCTATTTTGATTATCATTCGTTAACCCATTCTTTTTGCAGACATCATATAAGTAATCAACACGCTTTCTATATTCAGCGTAGTTATCTGCATCTACTCGAACGATAGCATGTATTGATTTCTTTCCGCTATACAGCATGGCAGCAATAGGAAGCTCTAGTTCTCGCATGATAGCATTTTGTTGTTCAAGCCCCATATTGTCAGACTCTACTAATGCATATCTAAATTCTGTTACATTGTCATTTTTTACGCCTTTTCCATCCATAGGATTAAAACGAATCCAAGCCCCAGCTTCTTCATTATAGTCTCCTAGTACTGCTCCAATGTCATCCCCGCAATGGGTCAATTCTTCGATTAACTGACCGGCAGTTCTGTCATATGCACCTTTGTTAGAAGGCTTCCACTTTCCATCTTCGTCTTGCCACGACTGGACATTGTAAGCCACTGTTTCAGACGGTTCAAACAATGTTTCTAAATAGCGAATAATTTCTTTCGCTGGCTCCCACTTCTTAGGTTCCTGAATTTCTTTTCCTTCAATCCAATTTCGGTCAATAATAACCAGGTCATCTTTTTGTAAAGTATCATTCCAATCCAGCTCATGGCCACCATCTCCTGATTTGAATGGCGAAGTCCATCCATTTTCTTTGGCCAACTGTGTAATTGTAGCACCCGTAATTGGTGAAGAGGTTCCTTGAAAAGACTCCCATTTTTTAAAACATTCTCCTGAATGATATCGGCTATCTGATTGACTCCATTGATCCCAATCGACAGCTGTGTACCCTTCTTGTTTTAGCGCCATTCCAACATTGACCCACTCCTGGTAACCAAGAGAAGCTGGGTCAATGTATTCTAGTAACTCAATTAAATCTAACTTGTTCTCCATTTATATGTTCAGCTCTCTTTTTTAATTTTGTTGTTTAATTCGACCGTTATCGGTCTACCGTATTTTAAAATTTTCCATTCGCCATTATAGTGTTTGTTATAAAAATCTGCATTACGTTTAGCATCTGATAATGTGTAAAAGGTTCTTCTCAGGTATTCAACATAAACGCCATCGACTTGTCGCCCTAAAATATAAACTTCTGGATAACTTAGCATTGCTTATCCTCCCTTAAGTACATTTCTGAGCTGACGTATGCTTCTATTAGTTTGACGGTAAACTAATATCACTAAGTTTCTATCAACGCATTTCAAGTCAACATATTCAAAAACATCATCTGGGTTGTTTCTGTTTAAATCTTCAAAAAATCTAGTAATGTGAACATCGTAAGGTTGAGTATTGAATTCTTTAAATTTGATCATTTATTATTCTTCCAATGCCCATCCCATTAATTTACTCATTTCAAATACTACATTTCGTCTTACTCCAGTTGAAACATCTAGATAATTAAATTTTAAAACATCCCATTCTAAATCAGTTGTAACTGTTTCAACATGCCTAACATCTTCAAACTTCATTGTTTCACCAGTCGGTAGCCATATGATCAAACTTTTTGATTTTTCCATTTATTATCCCTCCACCTTCACAGCAAACGGCCAGTAACGTTCATCAATTGCTTTGATTTCTTGTTCAGTGAATTTTACTAAATCTTCAAAACCTTCATTTTCGATGCATTCCCACACTTCGATCCAAATAAAATCTTCACCAGTGGTAGTTTTACAGTCCCCCTTGATTAAAAATCTATCAAAACCAAAACTCACATAATACAATTGCTCTTTCTCGACTTCGTAGCCGTTGACTAAACTTAATACAGTTTCATAGTCAACAGACATAAGCCAGTCTTTAACAGGGCATTCTCTCATGAGCGAGTTGATACCTAAATACTTCTGATGTACTAAGAACGCTATTTTATCGTAATGTTTGCCGTCTTCTATAAAATTCGCAACAAACTTCGGAACAAACTTCGGAACAACAACTTTTTTCGGTTCGTCAAGTTGTTTTACTGCAATCAAACAGGCACGAACTGCTTGATCATATCCTTCGTTGTACTTTTCGATGAATGAATCACCTTCTAAACCTTCTAAAATACCAATCAATTCTTGTTTATTCATCGCTGCTCCTCCTATGGATATACATTTATTGCTTTGCCATAACAAGTAGAATCACATGCTTGATAAGTTAATTGCCACTTATCATTCATATCAATTTTTTTACCGCATTCTACACACCTGACATTCCCATCTTCGCTATATCCGTTTTTAATTAGCCACTTTTTGAATTGCTTATTTTTTTGGCGTTTATTCAACAAGATTCCTCCACTTCGTTAAATCCGCAAACTAATGAGTTCATGTTCCAAATGCCACCGCCTTCAAGTGCAACTTTTCTTTTATCTTTCTCAGGAAATTCAAGAATCAATCCTTTTCCTAATACTGATTTCACTACTAAGAATTGATTAGTATATTCGGGAATTGCTGTACCAATATACTTCACTTTGTCACCTTGTTTAATATCCATCAATAATCCTCCTACAACTGTTCATGTGTATCATAACCGCATTTTTTACAGTGTCCTGCCATTTCTATGTCAGTGGGATATGGTCCAGTCTGATATGCGTAAACACTCCAGTCGTGATCACATGTTTCTGGATTTATCACTTGAACCTCATCCTTGAATAACCGATATTGATTCCCTTCATCATACACATGGTAGATTTCACCATTATTTGACACACTGTCCACTTCCACTGCTTTATTTTTGTTTTTATCAATTACTTTCATTCCACTTCCTCCAATCTAATAGCTAACGTCCTTCTTCATGACGCGCATAATATACTTTATTAAATACTTCTTTCGGAGTTTCTTTGTAGTAGGAGTTATAGTCCGTAGGATTATTATTCCAAGCTGGAGCATGCGTCCATTCGATAATTGATCCTACCCCTGGCATGTTAGAGTTACAAATACACTTGATGTGGTTGGCATTTACAAACTCAACATTCCCATCCATCGCTGTAAGTTCAATAAACATCACTCTTCCTCCTGTTCAATAGCCCATCGGCTAAATGCTTGTAAGACTTGAGCTAATTCATCATCATTTAAATCACCATATGCATAAGCTACTTGCTTATACTTCATTTTTCCACCAGTAGTTGATAAAAACCCCATAATTTCGATAACTGTACGTAATCCGTTTAATTTGCATGATTCTTTCAACCAATCCAGCACAGTCTGCTGATTTTCGTTGAGTTCTGTAATACATATTATCGTTTTTAGCTCTCTTAACTCGTCCTCTGCTTCATAAGCCAATTTATCTGATTCCCAATAATTATGCCAAATACTTAATACTTCGTTTTTATCTACTAGTTCTTGTTTACTCATTCTGTTCCCTCCAATAGCAATTCCAACGTTCTTTTATTGACATCTGTTTGTTTTTTTCGCTAGTAATATACCGAAACAACACAACAGCACGTCTTATGACGATTCTTAATGCTTTAAAAAATTTTGGAATCATCTTCTTCACTCACTTTCTAAAATAGTGACAGCTGTTCTGGTTCAGTAAATGAACTGCTTGTTTTATTTTCCAGAAGTTCCATTACTTCTTTTAGTATTTCTAATGTGTTTTGCGTTTCTTTTTCTTTTGCTCTATTCAAAGCGTAAAACGGTGTAAACCATACATCTGTTGCAGGTTCATTACTCAGTGCATTTTTTCTTTCAAATATCGTATCTATTCCTAACAAAGAACACTGTACATATGCCATTGAAAGTACATTTCCGTCGATGTCACCACACAACGCTCTCAAACTTCTTTGATAGTTATAGCCTTTTTCTCGCATAATATTAGCTAAAGCAATTAGAGTAACACCGCCACCAATGCAAGGATCATAAAAAATAACTGGCTGTCCATTTTTCAATTGTTCATCCTTTTCATTAAAATTCATTTCTGCCATTAAACGAGCTACATTGTATGGTGTGAAGAATTGCCCTGCATCTTTATTAGCAATTTCCAAAGCCATATACAATTCGCCTAGTATATCAGTTGTGGTCTCTTCTAAAGCTTCAACTAGCAAAGCGAATAATTCATGGAACTTTTCTTGTTCTTCTTCAGTGTATTTCTCTTGAATAGACTTATACAATTTTTCTCTTTCTTCAAAATGTACTTTGTCAAAAACATTAGAAATACTGCATGCTGACATTTTGGTAAAATCGAAAAACACATCGTACATACTTCTTTTTCCGCAAAGGTCCTTCATGACTTTAACCATTTTCTTTTGGTAACTATTCATCATTTCAAAGGAGTAAAGAATTCTTTGTGGTCGACCAAACCTCCACTCCCTTCTGGTTAATTTTTCAATCTTTCAATTTTTCTACGCACACCATCACGGTTTACTCTCTCAACATCCAGCATTTGATATAATGATATTTCTGAAAGACCAGTGTATTCCGATAGCATATTAATCGACTGGGTAGTAACATAACTACCATTTTCATATAAACGATATCTTGCCATTGCCCTGTTTCTTATTCTGGTTTTCGACTTATGAATGCCTTCTTGTGAAGGCTTACGTAGCTTTTTTACCTCTTCAACAAGTGTAGGATTATTTTCCCAATCAGGAATGTTTTCTACTATATAAACTAACCGTTCAATTTGTTTGTTTTTAAACGGCATGCGTACCACCTTATTGATATGTTTTTGGATTAATACCAATTGGTAATCTCCATCCATTTGCAGCAATGCGATTAATCATTTTACTTGCACCATCAAAGGACCATGTACCGACATTCTTAAATCCACGTTGTTCCAATAATCTGATTTGCTTAGGTGTTGCCAACCCAGCTTCTTTTCTTTTTTGTAATCGATCAAGTATTAGACTAGCTTTACCAGCGTTATCAATTGCATCTGGTAATATTCCTAATTTTTCTAATGCTGAAACTTGTTGACTTGAAGGCGGCCCCATTTCCCATCCAAAACTAGGAACATAACCAGTTAAATCTTCCGCTTGGATAGACATTTCAAATTGAAGAGGATCAACTAATTTTCGTTTACGCTTACGCATTTCTTCAAGCTGCTTTGCTAATGCTTCTTCTCTTTCTGCAATAACATCTTTTTCTGCTTGAACTTCAGCTTCTTCAATATCCATAGCGAAACCTTGGGCACCTGCTTCTTCAATATTTTCAGTCATTTTTTTAGCTACTTCATCACTATTTGCTATCAAATGCGCTGGATGGCATAGCTCATGTCTTTCTGTATGCCATAAAAAATCTAAAAGCAATAATTCTTCCTTTCCAGGAAATAAACGTGTGCCACGTCCTATCATTTGAGAATATAAGGATCGAACTTTTGTTGGTCTTAAAACGACTACACAATCCACCGAAGGACAATCCCAGCCTTCTGTTAGTAACATTGAGTTACAGAGTACGTTATATTTATCATTGTCGAAATCTTCTAAAATTTCTTGACGATCCTTTGAATCTCCATTTACTTCTGCAGCTCTAAAACCTTTACTATTTAAAATATCTCTAAATTTCTTGGAAGTTTTAACTAATGGTAAAAAAACAACTGTTTTCCTGTTTATGCAGTGTTTAACCATTTCTTCAGCAATTTGTTCCAAGTATGGATCTAATGCCGTTCCTAAATCTTTAGTAGAGAAATCGCCAGTTTGCTGTTTTACACCTGATAAATCTAATTTTAAAGGAATAGTTAGGGCCTTTATTGGTGATAAATAGCCTTCTTTAATGGCTTGTACTAGCGAATATTCATAAGCTAAACTTTCAAAATAAGAACCTAAATTTCTCATGTCTCCACGATCTGGCGTTGCGGTTACACCTAACACATTCGATTTGTCAAAATGTTTTAATACTCGTTGATACCCTTCACTGATACAGTGGTGAGCTTCATCAACTACTATAGTGTCAAAATAATCTGTTGGAAACTTACTTAAACGTTTTTCTCGTTGCATGGTTTGCACAGAACCAACAACTACTCTTAAAAAACTGCCTAGACTAGTCTGTTCTGCTTTTTCAGTTGCTGTTTTTAGCCCTGTTGACTTTTCTAATTTGTCAGAGGCTTGATCTAATAATTCACCACGATGAGCAAGGACGAGCACACGCTCGCCTGCCCTTACGCGGTCTTCAATTATTTTGCTAAATACTATCGTTTTACCACAGCCTGTAGGCAAAACTAATAATGTTTTCTTTTTGTTATTCTGCCATTCATTTTGAACAGCAGAACGTGCTTCCTCTTGATATGGTCTGAGCTTCATTACCGTCACCTTCTATGCAAGGATCGTAATACGACTAGAATCAATTTCTTCAGATAGTTCATTTTTTAGATACTCTCGAATATTTGTAATTGCTTGATTTCTCCATGCCCCACCATCTGCTTCAAAGATTGCACAACGAGGGCCATCTTTCATACGGAAAATAAATTGACTTTCAGGTTGTTCGACTTCTAAAAATGTTCGATACGGTGCAAGTTCTACAGGGTTTGGAACACGAACATCTGCTTTTGAAGCCACACCTTGGTTAATAGTGACTGCTTGGCTAACACCGTCATCTCCTGTAGTTTTTACATTTTCTTCAGCAATATTGCCAACAACTTTTAAAAGAATGCCACGGTCCTTGTTATTGACAAATTTTGACTGCAAAGCAATATTGAAGGTTTCAGTATCCATGAAACAATCAAAATTGAAAGTCGGGATAATCGCTTGAGCAACAGCTAATGTTTCACGTTCTCCATTTACTTCAAGCAAACCTTTTACTGAAACTGTCGCTTCATTTTTAATATGCACAATTAGTTTTTTTGATTCTCTCTCTAAATTTGCTTTAATATAATTCACTAATCCACTTAGTGTATTAATTCTTAGCGGTTCCTCTGCAGTGTAGACACGAGGTAAAATTTCTTTTCCTTGTCCTGCAGCATCTACTAAAATCCAACGTTCGTCATTATCAAAATTAATCAATCGATTTTCTGGTTGGATTCCTTGTTCCATTAAATATTGAATTGCTTCTTTAGTCATTGTCATTTAATTATCCTCTTTTCTCTTGTAAGTCTATGATTTGTTTTTGTTTTGCTTCTTCTTTTTCAATGACATCAATTGGTTCACCAATATCTGTTTTTGGTTCTCCTGTTTCTGGATCCATATACGTTTGACCAGGGACTGAAGATTGAAGCTCGTGCGCCTCAATCTGTCCCGTATTTAAATCTTTTCCTGTTAATACTGTTGTATTCACTCCATCAACTGGTGCTAACTTCAAGCTAAAGTCACTTGTCATTGAAACTACTTGACGATTTTCATCTGGTTTAAATTCTAACTTGATGGTGATTGCTCGCTTAGCAACTGGAGAAGTATTCGGATCATGAATATTTTCAAACAACTTTTTTAATTCACCATCTAATTTTTCTTGAATTGCTCCATTAGCTAATTTGGATAAATTTAATTCGATTTCTTTGCTCATAGTATTTTCCTCCTAAAATGCTCCTGGTTGATATCCGTGAGTTGGCTGTTGAGCTGGATGTGGTGCCTGTGGTGCTTGCCAATTGTTTTGTTGTGGCATTCCTGGTTGAGTTCCTTGAATTGGCTGTTGTAACTGTTTAACAATCTCAGGCATTTCTTTTGTTTGATAGTAGCTGTCGTCACTTGGATAGAAACGATCTACATCGTTGTATGTGTTGTTATTATATGAACGATGTTTAATTTTCACTGCACCTTTTGATCCAGGAACTAAAGTCCAATTCATTTGTAATGGCTCTCCTTTTTTCTTTTGGCCAATTGAAGCAAAGAAAGCGGACAATAACCCTTCTGTAGAAGTATGCAAATATAAATTATTGAAGACGATGGCTGTCCCTTGAGCTGTTTGGATTTTCAATTCTAATTTAGCCATATTACAAGCTGGAAGTTTTGCATCCCCACTTCTAGGTGTATAACGAGATCTTTCGAATTTAACTACTTCAAAAATATAATCTCCTGGCTCTAACAATAAGCCTCCATCATTATCTTGTTGGATAGTATCGTCCCATCCTAATTCACGTTCTTGTTGAAATTGTTGTGTCATCATTTTTTCCTCCTAGTTTACTTTTTGTTTTCTAATTTCTTGAATCATCGCAAACACATCTGGCCAAGCTGCAACCAATACGCCATCAATGTAACCAAGATCATAATTCTGAATTGGGGTACCTGTTGGATAATAACCTTTAGACTCTGTAGCTGCCATAATTTCTTCTGGTAAAACGTTGTTAGCTTTCATTAAATCGACTAAGTTTTGCGGAATACCTGTATAGTCAACCGATGAATCGTTAATAGATTGTACTTGTGGTTCTGACTGTAATTCTTGATGATTCTCTTGTACTTGCGGTTCCATTACTGGTTGTTGCACTGGCAAGGGATTCTTGGGCGCAAAAATATGTGCTAATCCAGCAAAGCTCATGTCCATTTCATCGGGTAAACTAAAACGATTCTTAGCATCCCAAGCTGGATGATGTGTCGTATAAATAACTCGTTTTCCACCTTGGCCTTTAAACTTACTTCCTTTATCATCCGCAGCAATAGATAAAGTTTTGTAATTACAAAATAAAACCATGTCTCCCCATTCTTTAGTTATTGAGGCTGTTTTAGCTGTCGTCTTATTACCTAATTTTAATTCCCAACGATCATAAGCACCCATTTCATCTGGCTGTTCAAACTTAACAATTTTTGCATGAGCTGTAAGAACAACGTTAATTCCTAGTTCCGTTAAATCTGATAGCTTGTTTAAGAAACGCCCAAATTCTTCTTCTAATTTTATAAAGCCCTCTCCATAACCAAATTGGGTAATACTTGTTTTATTTGCACTGCTAGTTATAAACTCAATACACAACCGTTCTGCCCAGTCTGCTGTATCTATAACTAATGTTTTACATGGCATAGTTTGCTTAACAAATTCAATCTGTTGCATCAACATACTCCAACTAGTTGGTTTATCCATTCGGGCAACGTTCATATTATTAGTACTTCCTTCAGTATCAATAAATAATGGATCTGGGAATTCGGCTGCCAAAGTGGATTTTCCAATTCCTTCGGGTCCATAAATTACTGATTTTTGTGCTTTCGCAATTACTCCACGTGTAATGTTCATAAATTAGAATGCTCCTTTCGTCCATGTTGGTTGTACTTGTTGAAGGGGGGTTCCGCCCTCAACTAATTTATTTTCAGTTACATATCCATCTTCAATAATGATGCTACATTCTTCCCCAGTAGACACTCTGGTAGCAATGGCTTGTAATCCTTCTTGTTGCAGCCACTGACTAAATTCATTAAGTGTAATCATATCCATCTGTTCCAATTTATCTAACAAAACAAAGCCACATTGAGGTTTTAGTTTGCGTACGATTGCAGTTGATACTTTTAATTGATCTGAACCACTCATGTTGTCCCACTGCTGTCCTTTATAAACCAACTCACCTTCTTTTACTGATAATTCAGGTAGTGGCAGGTCAGCATTTTCTAATAACTTCATACGCTCTTCACGTATAAGATCAATTGCATCAGATAGTTCTTTGTACTGATTTAAATAGTCTTCAGCTTCCTGTTCAGCTTTTTCTTTATCAAGATTCGCTCGAACTTTACGATTGATTTCGTCAATATTTTGAATATTTTGTTCTAATTCAGTAGTTGATTGATCTTGCAAATCTTGAGCGGACATTTTCGCTGTTGCTAAATCACTTTTTGTGATTTTGAGCTTTTCTTCCATTTGCGCTAACTGTTGACGCACTCTTTCAACTTCCTGCGTTTCATAATCAAACTGTGTTTGTAGGCGTTGAACATTTTCTCTCTTTTTTTGATTCTCACCATTCTTAGCTAGCACAGTTTGCTGTTGTTGAATTAAATCAAAAGTTGATACTAATTCCTTTGGTGCATCAGCATAATGAATTTGTTCTTCAGCGAACTTTTTCTTTTGATCTGCAATACGACCAACTTGATAGCGTTCGTTATATATTTCTTGTTCTTTTCGATCTAGCAACATTAATTGATCACCAATACCAATAATCTGTAATAAAGTGGCCGCCTTTTCTTTGCTTGTTGATTCCATGAATTTAGGTAAATCAATGGCTAATTCTTCTACAAAGCTATTGAGCAATTGTTGTCCGCCTTTTTGACCACTTGGATCAATCACTTTCAATGTGCTATTTTTACCAGTTCGTTCAACGACTAACCCATTGTTCATGGTAATTCTAAGATTAGGAGGATTTACTGAACCTTCTCGATATGCCTTAGATGGTTTATACTTATTTCCTCCTAAAGCCCATGCGATGGCATCTAATACGCTTGTCTTACCTTGGTTATTATTTCCCCCGACAATTGTTAACCCGTTTTGTGTTGGCTCAATTTGAACGGCTTTAACACGTTTAACATTTTCTATTTCTAATTTATTTATTTTTACTGCCATTAGACTACACCAACTTCCACAGCTAGTTTACGATAAAATTTCGACACCATATTTTCTAACTCTAGTTCAGTAAATTGTTGTTTTAACCAAGTATTTTTTCTACTAGCAAACCATTTTTTATCTTTAAAGCTTAGATACTGTGCCTCACCATCACTTGTTTCTAAATAAGGTAACGGGATTTCATAAAGCTTTTCTTTTTTGACTGTGTAACCGTCTAAAATAGCTCGTGTGTATAGTTCTTTGTTTCTGAGTACCTCTGTTGTCCATATAGGATAAACCTCGCGTTCATCTTGTATTCGTTTGTGCGTAATAGGCTCTTCTAACCAATGACTCCACCCCATCTTGTTAATTTGCCATACACACCATTCTTTCCAACGGTCATCTCTATAATCTCTATAATCGCTACAAGCAGTTTTAGCTTTCTGAACCCACTCGTCAAACTCTCTAGAAACCTCAATTAAATCCTCTGGTTCACCTGTCCACTCAATTAAATAAGTAATCCCATCTTGTGTACGGGTTTCAAAATTTCCATACGTTAAGCATTTAGATTCTTCAACAGCACAAAGTACTGTGTTTTCTTTATAGACTTTCCATGAATTAAATGCCGTTAGTTTACTACCAGAAACCCAGTTATACCCTTGGACTTCCAAAAACGCCATTAAGCTATCATATGCCTCTTTCGTTTTTACGTGATAATATTTTTTAATTTTAAATCCCTACTTTCCGTGTTATTATTTACTTGTATAATTTTTGTTTAGTGCCTGACTTCGTCTGCAAACGAGGTAGGCTCTTTTTTTCAATTTCATTCATCGTTTAACATCCCACTTCGTTTAACATTTTTTGATAAATTATTTCATAACGATCCAATTCTTTTTGAAAATGTTTTAACGTATGGATATCTTGTTTCATTGGGTGTTTAGCACTTTCATGGCGTACTGTGTCTTGCAATGATTCAACCTTTTCTCGCACGGTTTCACGCACTAAGAAAGCCTCATTTTCATTCAACATCTTTTTCTTTCCTTTCAATCGATTTTTCATATAAATCCCACTGGACTTCTGTATCATTTGCAAACCATGTAAGACTTGCGCTACCAGCTATAGCCACTAACCACCCAACAGGAGTACTTAGTGCTAATATTGCGCCAACTATAGCTAACCCTATGAAAGCGCCTAGTAAGCGTGATTTATACAACTCTTTCATCACAACCGCCTCCTGTAAGCAACGCTGGCAAACAATGCTATGACACCAAACATTCCGGCTTGAATAAAATGACCAGTAAATATGTCAACTAATGCTATTAGACTAAATACTGTCGTGGTTATTATCGTTAAAGCTCTCATAGACGTTGCCCCTTATTCTCTAACTCCATTTCCCTTAAGAATTCTAATTCACTTTGAAATTGCTCCATTTCCCTACTGGTCAACATGTCAGCTTTTTTTAAGGCTTCACGATCTTCTTGAATAGCCCTTCTATCATTTTGAATCCACTTTAGAATTTGTTTTTGTTGTCTTTCGCTATACCCCATAATCAGACAACCTTCGTGATATTCGCTCGTTCTGCATCTGCAATTCGTCTATTATTGATAATGTCTAGCACACGTTTTTGGCTTTCAATAGGTGGTGATACTGGCGGATCATACATTCCTGTTTTTGGATTAACAAAAATTTCTGTACCATCAGCTAAAAATGATCGTACTTTTATTTCTTTTGGCAAATAGAACACATCCTTTCAATTGAATACCTGTTACGTTAGCTGCTTATTTTTAAATGTTAATATGATAGATTTTTTCTTCTCCTCCAAATGTACGAAATTTTCGTATTCGTTACCTAAAAAAATATCATCATATTTAACAGCAAATGCATCCATATATTTTTTTAGCAAACTGTCTTTTATATTTGATGAATCTTTTTCCATATTTTGAATAGTTCTAGAAGTTACTTTAAACAGGTCAGCCAACTCCTCTTGTGTTAATCCGTATTCAATCCTTAATTCTTTCAATGTTTTCATAAATTATACCTCCCTTCTATGCAATAACTATAATACGATTTTTTCGTATTGTCAACAACAAAATTCGATTTTTTCGTATTTTTCTATTTACATTCTTACTATCTTTTCGTATAATATGAAATATAAGGAGGTGTAATCTTGGAAGACAAACAACGTAACTTTATAATAGCAACTAATATAAAGAAGTATCTTAAAGAAAGTAATATCACACAAAAAAAATTAGCTGAAGAAATAGGAATATCACCATCAACTATGAGCGATTATATGAATCTTAGATCAAATCCTTCCCATGGTGTAATCCAAAGAATAGCTGATTATTTTAAAATTAAAAAAAGTGATATAGATACAACTTATAAAGAAAACAGTGACCCTTCGTCTATAGAGTCTATCTATAGTATTTTAGAACCAGAAAGACAAAAAATTGTATATGATACTGCGAAAGAACAATTAGCACAACAAAATAAATCTTCTAATAATGTGGTTAACATTAACAAGAAAAAATACGATACATTAGCTGCGCATTCACCAGATCCTGATAAAATATTTACTGATGAAGAGAAACTTAAAATTAATCAATTTCTAGATAAAGTGGATGCTGATTATGATAGAAAGCAAAAAGAATGTAAACATCTTTTTGATGATGAATCAGATGATAAAGAATAATTTTCAGGAGTATTTTATGAACGAATATGAACTGTTGGTGTCAGAGGTACAGAAAAAAGCACCAGTTATTGAAACAGATTTGTTTCAAAATACTGGATGCTATGGGTTGTACCGTGATGGTAGAATTTATATTGAAAAGTCGTTGAGTCTAGTTGAAAAAAGAAATGTGCTAGCTGAAGAGCTAGGCCATCACGATACTTCATTTGGTGACATATTAAACCAAGATTGTTTAGAAAATCGTAAACAAGAACTAAAAGCTAGACAATATGCTTTAGAACAATTAGTCACTTTGGATGATCTAATTAAGTGTTCAGAATCAGGATTCAGTAATCATTACACGTGTGCTGAATTTTTAGGGGTAGACGTTGAAACGCTAAAAAATATAATCGCCTATTATCGTCAAAAATTTGGTGATACCCATTTTTATAAAGGAAGAATTTTTGAGTTTAATGATTTGTCAGTCATGATTTTAAATACAAATTTACAATAAAAAAGCCCCGTGCTACAACACGGAACTCTTTCCTCATTTATGAGAATTATTCAATAAATACATTATATCAGAAATGGGGAGTTTTAAAAATGAAAAAAATTATTTTGGGTAGTTTAGCTATCGGAGCATTAACTTTTTTATCAGCATGTAATAATTCTTCTGAAAATACAAAACTAAATAATACTATATCTAGCTTAAAAACAGAGAATTATAAATTAAAAGAGTCTTTAAATAAGGAAAATACAACTTTTGAAACAAGTAGCTCTTCAAAAGTTATTTCTTCCGAAAAAGGAAACTCAGAATTGACACCGTCAATAAAAATTAATGATATGAACTTACAAAATGATAAATTGAAATTATCAATTACTGGAGTTGATTTTTTAGGAAATCTATCTAGTTCAAGAAAATCAGAAGGTCTAGTGGTTCTTTACTTTACTATGGAAAATAAAGGAACAGATAAAATCGATCCCCTTCTAACTGTTAGTGATTACTTAGAAATTACTGAAGAGGATAACGTATCAGATGATGAACTATCCCCTAGTTTTGATTTATTCAATTACAAAGAATTTGAACAATTAGATAAGCAATCTAGATTAAATATAAAAACTGGATCTAAAATAGATGGGGCCGTAGATTATCCAATCAGTGATGTTTCAAAGACTATAAATATCAAACTAATCAAAGATAGATTTGAATCTGCAAAAGATGACAATTTAGTTGGTTCTAAATCAATAAGTCCTGCAGAAATAAAAAAAAGTATAGATAAGAATTCTAGTGTTCTTCCAAAATAAAAACGTATAGAAAGGATACTAACATGAAAGTAGGAATGCGTAAACCAAGTATAAAAAAATCAATAAGTGCTCGTACTACTGGAAAAGCTAAACGTAAGCTAAAAAAAGCAGTAATTCCTGGTTATGGGCAAAAAGGAACTGGTTTCATTAAGAACCCCAAAAAAGCTATATATAATAAAGTATATAATAAAACAACTTTTAGCTTTTGGGATTTGTTCAAGTAAAAGGAATAGCCTTAGGGCTTTTCTTTTTCAAAAAGTGAGAACATACATTCGAAAGGAACTATACTATGAATAAATATGATGTTGAAAAAAGACTATGCGATGAACTAAATATCGAATATATAAATTTAAACCTTCGCACTGGACCTAGCTATATATTTACCGAAGAAGAATATCAGGAATTGAAATCCGACTATGCCAAATTGTTTTTACAGTTAGAAAATATTGATGAAAACAACTAGTATTTATATTGAAAGGAGCAATTTTATATGAAACGTGCAGCATTGTATATACGTGTATCCACAATGGAACAAGCCAAGGAAGGATACAGCATTCCCGCACAAACAGATAAACTAAAAGCTTTTGCAAAAGCAAAAGATATGGCAGTTACAAAAGTATATACTGATCCAGGGTTTTCAGGAGCAAAAATGGAGCGCCCTGCATTACAAGAAATGATATCTGATATTCAAAATAAAAAAATTGATGTGGTTCTAGTCTACAAATTAGATAGGCTTTCACGTTCACAAAAGAATACATTGTATTTAATTGAAGATGTATTTCTAAAAAATAATGTAGACTTTATCAGCATGCAAGAAAGCTTTGACACATCAACACCTTTTGGCCGTGCGACGATAGGAATGCTATCCGTTTTTGCACAATTAGAGCGAGACACAATTACAGAAAGAATGCACATGGGAAGAACAGAACGTGCAAAACAAGGATACTATCACGGAAGTGGCATTGTTCCCTTAGGTTACGATTATGTGGATGGAGAATTAATTATCAATGATTACGAGGCGCAAATTATTCAAGAAATCTATGATTTATATGTGAACCAAGGTAAAGGGCAGCAATATATAACAAAACGTATGGTTGCAAAATACCCAGATAAGGTAAAAACATTAACCATAGTAAAATATGCCTTAACCAATCCATTATATATTGGCAAAATAAGTTGGGACGGCAAAGTGTATGATGGCCATCACACACCTATAATTGATAAATCTATATACGATAAAGCTCAAGAAATTATTGCCAGAAAGGCTCAAAAGGGTGGCGAACAGCATGGAAATCAATTAGGACTTTTATTAGGGATTACTTATTGTGGTAAATGCGGAGCTAAAGTATTTCGTTATGTATCAGGAGGCAAAAAATATCGATATAATTATTATATGTGTAGATCCGTAAAGAAAATGCTACCTTCGTTAGTAAAAGATTGGAACTGCAAACAACCTAGTCTCAGACAAGAAGTAGTTGAAAAGAAAGTAATAGATTCACTTAAATCATTGGACTTCAAAAAAATCGAACGTGAATTAAAACAAGTTGAAAATAAAACAAAATCAAAAATCACCACTATTAACAACCAAATTTCCAAGAAGCATAACGAAAAACAAAAAATTCTAGATTTGTATCAATATGGTACATTTGATGTCACAATGCTTAATGAACGTATGAAGAAAATTGATAATGAAATAAATGCGTTAACTGCCAATATAGCAAACTTAGAAGGTACCAAAAGTGAGTCATTAATTAATAAGCTTGAAACGTTAAAAACTTTTAATTGGGAAACTGAAACTACAGAAAATAAAATCCTTATCATCAAAGAGTTTGTTGAACGTATAGAACTATTTGATGATGAGGTAATTATTAAATATAAATTTTAGGTACATAGTGTTATTTACACTTTGATTCAGTGATCCTTTGAAAATCGTTTTCTGTTGGATAATGTCATTCTTGGTATTCAAGTAAATACAAATTAAATGTTCTTGTTGCAGCCCCTTCATCTCTTGGAGTAATCGTTGAGCGACTTGTTGACTGGACGTAACTTTGCCAAATTTGATTTGACTACTTTGATAAATTCGACACCCCAATTCAATGGCCGCACGTAATTCAATGGCTTTCACTTGGCCAATGCCTCTAATAGCCATTAACTCGTTCAATGTGGCTTGCTGCAAATAAGAAAGTTGCTTAAACTGTTTTAACAGCGTTGCAGCAACAGTCATCACGTCAGCTTCTTTTGAGCCAGTTCGTAACAGAATCGCCAACAACTCTTGATTCGATAATGCTTTTTCTCCTATCGCCAAGAGCCGTTCTCGTGGTAAACAATCACTCGGCATCTCACGAATAAACAGATCCGATACTTGCATAAAAAAACCTCCTTTGCTAGTCATTAATAAACTACGCAAAGGAGTGTTGTTTTTATTATTTTAAATAATGTGGCGCTTGATGTAAACTCTCCAAGACATGCAATGTTTTCTCTTGGATAACTTCAGTTGGTTGCAATAAATCAGGTACCATGATCACTGGAATGCCCGCACTATGAGCCGCACTTACCCCATGAAATGAGTCTTCGAAAATCAAGGTTTTCGGGGCTTCTGTTCCTAAAAGTTGACGAGCTTTTTGAAAAATTTCTGGGTCCGGTTTTGCTCGTTTAACATCCTCTGCTGAAACAATTCCTACAAAACGATCCTGAATCCCAGCATGGCTTAATAACATTTCAATTGCTGGACGGACGTTACTTGAAGCAACTAATCGAGGAATTTTTTGATCATCTAAAAAGTCGAGGAATTCCACCACCCCTGGTTTTAAAGGGACGTTACCAGATCGAAACTCTTGCAGGGTATCATCATAAGAACGGCGGATAAATTCTTCCACTGTGTCGTGACCATAGGATGCATAAATACGTCGGTAATTCTCTTGTACTTCTTCATCGGAAATCCCAACATAGTCTAAATAGACTTCTTTACTATATGGTAACCCCATTGCATCTGCTACTTTTTGAGTAGATGTATAGTAAATCAACTCCGTATCAAAAAGCAACCCATCCATATCAAAAATTACGCCATCAAATTTCTTCATCATTTCCTCCTATAGTTAAAAGTAATTCTCTTACTTGAGAAACAAAATATAATGAACCTGTTACTAATAATAAATCATCTGTCGACATTTTTTCTAAAATTTCGCCTAAGCCAAATTGCCATAAAGACACAATTTCTGTTAAATCGTCTTCATATTTTTCCATTTCTGTAAGTGCAATAGCTTTAGGATAATCGAAGCTAGTTAAGTAAAGATGCGCATTCGGTACTTGCTTTAAGTCCTGAATCATCTCATCCACATCTTTAGTTGCTAAAGCTGAAAATAAAATATGAATCGTGTGTTGTGGAAACTCTTTGCGCAAGTTTTCAACTAAGCGTTTTACTGCATGATCATTGTGGGCACCATCTAAAACAATCAACGGTTCATCACTAAGACGTTCCATTCGAGCTGGCCATTGCGCTTTAGCTAACCCTTGAGTAATGTCTCGTTCTTTAAACGGCAAATGTTGTAGTTGGCAATACTTGTCAAATAATTGAATAGCTACCGCCGCGTTTTCTACTTGGTGACGCCCCAACAAGGGAACTTTAATTTTTGTCAGTTTGCCCATTTCTCCATAGAAATTAAATACTTCCCCCCATTGTGTATCAGGATGTAGATATTCCACTTGATACTCTTTGCCAAAACGAAAAATTGGACTCTGTTTTTCTTGTGCGACTTTTTCAATGACTGCTAGCGCATCAGCACAAATATTGCCTGTTACTACTGGGACTTTTTCTTTAATAATACCCGCTTTTTGATAGGCAATTTCAGCAATTGTTTCACCTAAAATTTCTGTGTGATCCTTCCCAATTGTCGTAATTCCCGTCAATAATGGCTTCACGACATTGGTGCTATCAAGTAATCCACCTAAGCCAACTTCAACAACTGCGATATCCACTTGTTCATTCACGAAATAGTCCAAGGCCATTCCTGTCAATGTTTCGAATTCTGTAATTCCAGCCACTTCAGTGATCTGGTCTAATTCTTTAATGATTGGTTGATACTTTTCCACATAGGTAATCAATTGTTCGTCTGAAATTGGTTGACCATTTATCGCAATTCTTTCATTAAATGATTCAATATAAGGAGAGGTAAAGGTTCCGACTTTCAAGCCCATTTCTTCTAATAGACAGCGTAAATATGTCACGGTTGAGCCTTTACCATTGGTTCCTGCGATATGAATCGTTGGCACTTTGTTTTCTGGATGATCAATTTTTTCTAATAACGCATTAATCCGATCCAAACCAGGTCTTGAACCAAAGGGTAACCGGCTATGAATCCATTCAATGGCTTCTTCTATTGTTAATTGCATCTTGTCCAACTCCTTGTCTTCTTCTACATTATAACTAAGTTAGGTGACTTTTTCACTAATAACCAATTGAAACTTTTTCTTGAAAACTTTTTGCATTTTTCATAATTTTGCGTTATTAGCGGATACATTAATGAACTTATGGTAAACTAACATTCTGGATGGTTCGTTCCAGCCAGCCAATTAAAAACTATTTTTAGAGCGTTCAACACGCTTATTCATGATTTTTTTATAAAGGTGGACTTATTTTGATGAAAAACAAATCGAAGCTTTTATGGTTAGGAAGTTTTTTCTTGCCGTTTTTACTTCTGTTGCTTGTATGGATGACATTACAACTTGCGCCTTTTGGTGACAACAACTTATTAGTTAGTGATTTAGGCACACAATACATGCCTTTCTTGAGTTTTTTAAAACGCTCTTTTCACGAGGGAATAACTACATTCTACTCTTTTTCCAACGAGATTGGTGAATCGATTGTTCCTTTGGCAGCCTATTACTTACTGAGCCCTTTTAATGTGTTGGCTTTCTTTTTTCCTTATGAACAATTACCTATAGCAATTTTATGGATTATTACCTTAAAACTTGCCTTGATGGGCACTACGATGTTTAGCTATTTAAAATACACCTATCAAAAAGTTGATGGCACCACGTTACTTTTTTCAACGTCCTATAGTTTCTGTGGCTTTGTCACCGTCTATAGCCAAAACTTTATGTGGTTGGATGCACTGATTCTATTCCCGCTTATCTTATTGGGACTCCAACGTTTATGGGATCAACGCAAATGGGGCTTATACAGTATAACCCTGTTTTTAGCGATTGTGACGAATTACTACATGGGTTATATGATTTGTCTCTTTGCTGTTTTGTACAGTATCTATTGGTTCTTTAAAAAGAATACCCAAGCCCATGCTATTCGGCAATTTTTTAAACAAAGTCCGTTATTCATCCTCGTTTCTTTTTTAACAGGAACTGCAACTAGCTTTTTATTATTACCTGCAGCAGAAGGGATGCTCTATACAAAAAAAGCAGATTTTGATGTCTCGACGTTCTTTTTAACGCCTAAGTTCAACACTTCGTTTTTCTCGCAATTAGGCTTAGGTTCTATTAATTATGAGTTGCGTTTAGACCATTTACCAACCGTTTTTGCTGGATTATTTGTGACACTCCTCTGTGTTGCCTATTTTCAAACGAAACAAATTGCGTTAAAAGAAAGAATAGCTTCAGCAATTCTTTTATTCATTCTCTTTTTAAGCTTTTGGTTAGAAGCCTTTAATACTGTCTGGCACATGTTTCAAAGCCCAGCTGGGTTCCCTTACCGAAATGTCTTTATCTTTAGCTTTTTATTGATTGTCTTTGCCTATGAAGTTTGGCTTAAAAAAGTGACCATTCCTTGGACCGCACCTATTATTTTTAGTCTGCTGTTAGTCATTGGCTACGGATCTTTGTATTATGGTCCACAAAAGAATCTCTTAATTTCGATCAATTATTTATGGCTAAGTTTACTTTTTATTTGGTTGATTTTCTTTTGCTTGCGTTTAGCACACAAAAAGGCCTTAAGAAACTATGTAGTCGTTGCTTTATTCTTACTGGTCAGCACAGAATTAACAACGAATTTCTGGATTTCTTTTAAACACATGCCCTTTGGTAGCCAAGCAACATTTGCCCAAGATTACCGAAAACACAGCCAATTAATCGATGAAAAAATGGCCTCAGCACCAGAACTTTATCGCATGAAACAAGTCATTCCTTCCAAAGAAACAGGGTTCCGTGAAATCAATAACGGCTACAATAATCCTTTACTTTATGGCTATGCTGGCGTTTCTAGCTATACTTCGACTTTAACTGCCACTACCCAAGACACATTAAGTGCGCTAGGTTTATATCGAAAAAATGATCGCCGGATTGCTTATGTGGATAATTCACAATTAACCAATTTACTTTTAAATGTGAAATATGACTTTTTACCAATTGAAAAACCTACGAGTGAAAAATTGCTAAAAACAGTTGGTTCCACGAAAATCATGGAAAATGATGAAGCGATCGGTATGGGCTTTTTGGCGCCAACCGCATTAACCAAGTTAAAATTAGCAAAAAATAATCCTTTAGATGCCCAAGAAGAACTCCTGCAAACGCTCGTGCCGACGGATAAACCTTACTTTAAAACAGCTTCGTTGATAAATGAACCTCATCATACCAACGAAACAATTGAAGCAACCTTTAAAGTGAATAGCACTGGTGACTTGCATCTTTATATTCCGAATTTAAAATGGAAAAAAGTTACAAAATTGAAGGTAAACCAACAAGTTATCTCGACGCCGATTTATATTGCAACCAATCAACTGTTCAATTTAGGGCATTTTGAAAAAGGAACTACCGTGACCCTGTCACTAACTGCTGAACAAGTGGTTGATTTAACCAATTGGCAACTTCAAACTTTAGACCAAACAGCCTTTAATCGTGCGGTTGACAAATTACGCCAACAAGCTCTTCACGTGAATGCAACTAAAAAAGGCCATTTAAATGGCGCACTGAATGTACCTGGAAATGATACTCAGTTACTGTATACGTCCATTCCTTATGACCAAGATTGGCAAGTCAAATCGTCGCTACAAAAAGAACCATTAAAAACACAACGCATTCTAGGTGGCTTTTTAGCTGTTGAAGTCCCAGCTGGCAAACAGCAGTTAACCTTTGCCTATCATCCAAGAATGATTTATCTCGGCACTGCCGTCAGCGGAACGATTTTACTGGGAACGGCTGGTTATCTTGGCTTTAAAAAATACCGTCGAAAACGTCAGGAGGCCACTCATGACTAATCAGAAAAAATTTTTAAATGGACTCATTCGGTGGTTACCCCTAGTTGGACTGGTGCTTTTCTTCGGCTTAATTTTATGGGGATATTCCAGAGGAATTTTTCATTCTGTTGCTTCCTTGCAAGCTTTTATTAAACAGTTTGGTAACTATGCGGTTCTGTGTTTCGTTCTTTTACAAATCGTCCAAGTGATTATCCCTATTCTACCTGGAGGAATCTCTTCTGTTGCAGGAATGTTGATGTTTGGCAATTTGCAAGGCCTTTTGTATAGCTATCTTGGGTTGATCATTGGTGAGTTTATTGGCTTTTTACTGGTTCGTTACTATGGACGTAACTTTGTAAAAATAATCCTTTCTCCCAATAAATACAAAAAATTTGAAGAGATTTTGGACAAAAATGAACACAATGTCAAAAAGCTCTTAATCTTTACTATGTTAGTCCCCTTCGCTCCAGATGATATTGTTTGTTTAGTGGCGGGAATTACAGATATTTCTTTAAAAGAATTCATGAAAATTGTTCTTTTATTGAAATTCTGGTCTGTGGCTACTTACAGCTACTTAATGTTGTATTTGTTTCAATTATTTGGCAAATTATAACAAAAAGACAACAAAACCAACGTTTGGTTTTGTTGTCTTTTCTTTTTTAGATTGAACGTAATTGGGCAATCCGTTCTTTGACAGCCTCTTGTTTTTCAAGGTAGTCTTTTTCTTTTGCACGTTCTGCTTCCACGACCTCATCTGGTGCGTTTGACACAAAACGTTCATTTGAAAGCTTGCCTTGCACACGTTTGACTTCTTTTGTCCATTTGTCTAATTCTTTTTCTAAGCGAGCAATTTCTTCTTCAATATTAATCAAACCAGCTAATGGTAGGAATAGTTCTGCGCCTGTTAAAACAGCGGACATGGCTAATTCTGGCGCTTCTATTTCACGACTGATGACTAATTCCTCTGGGTTACAGAAGCGTTCCAAGTAGCTAGTATTAGCTGTTAAAAATTCTTCTACTTCTGTATCGTTTGTTTTAATTAACAAAGTAATTGGTTTAGAAAGTGGTGTATTCACTTCTGCTCGAATATTCCGAACCGAACGAATAACTTCTTTCAGAACTTCCATTCCTCGAGCTGCTGCTTCATCGTTAAATTCTTCATGAACAACTGGGTACTCTGCCACAACCAATGACTCACCTTGATGCGGAATTTTTTCCCAAATTTCTTCTGTTACAAACGGCATAATTGGATGCAATAAGCGTAAGATTTGATCCAATGTGTACACCAAGATGCTCCGTGTTGTTTGTTTAGCTGCTTCATTTTCTCCGTAAAGAATTTCTTTACTCATTTCAATATACCAATCACAGAAATCATCCCAGATGAAGTTGTATAATTGGCGACCTGCTTCACCGAATTCAAAACGATCAAATAATTCTGTCACACGGGCGACTGTTTCGTTTAAGCGCGTTAAAATCCAACGATCAGCGACAGTCTTTTCACCACTAAAGTCAATATCTGCAGCAGTCATACCTTCTACATTCATGATAACGAAGCGACTTGCATTCCAAATCTTATTGATAAAGTTCCAAGAAGCATCCATTTTTTCATAACTAAAACGAACATCTTGACCTGGAGCTGAACCATTTGATAAGAACCAACGTAACGCATCTGCGCCATATTTTTCGATGACATCCATTGGATCAATCCCATTCCCCAATGATTTACTCATTTTGCGTCCTTGCTCATCACGAATTAAGCCGTGAATTAAGACATTTTGGAAGGGACGTTCGCCTGTAAACTCTAAGCTTTGGAAAATCATACGACTTACCCAAAAGGCAATAATATCATAGCCAGTAACTAATGTGCTTGTTGGGAAGTAACGTTGATAATCTTCGCTTGCTTCGTCCGGCCAACCCATCGTTGAAAATGGCCATAATGCAGAACTAAACCATGTATCTAAGACATCACTATCTTGAACCCAGTTTTCACTGTCGGCTGGTGCTTCCATCCCAACATACATCTCGCCCGTTTCTTTGTGATACCAAGCAGGAATTTGATGGCCCCACCATAATTGTCGCGAAATAACCCAGTCATGAATATTTTCCATCCAACGTAAAAATGTTTGATTGAAGCGTGGTGGATAAAATTCAACAGCGTCTTCTGTTTTTTGATTTTCTATTGCTTTTTCAGCTAATGGTCCCATTTTTACAAACCATTGGGTCGATAAACGAGGTTCCACGACAACGCCTGTTCGTTCTGAATGGCCCACGCTGTGATTCATTGTTTCGATCTTAATTAAGCGACCTAATTCTTTCAAGTCAGAGACAATCGCTTTACGTGCAGCAAAACGATCCATTCCTTCATATTTTCCAGCCAGTTCATTCATCGTGCCGTCTTCGTTCATAACATTTACTCGAGGTAAGTCATGACGATTACCGACTTCAAAGTCATTTGGATCATGAGCAGGTGTGATTTTTACAACCCCTGTTCCAAATTCCATATCTACATAGTCATCTGCAATAATTGGAATTTCTTTATCGACTAATGGCAAGACAACTGTCTTACCAATAAGTTCTTGATACCGTTCATCTTCTGGATGGACCGCAATCGCCGTATCTCCCAACATTGTTTCAGGACGCGTTGTCGCAATTTCAACAACGCCAGAACCATCTGATAATGGGTAGCTCATGTGGTAAAAAGCTCCTTCAATATCTTTATGGATTACTTCGATATCAGACAATGCTGTTTTCGCTTTTGGATCCCAGTTAATGATATATTCACCACGGTAAATCAAATCTTTCTCGTAAAGAGAGACAAACACTTTACGAACGGCCTCAGATAGCCCTTCATCTAAAGTAAAACGTTCACGGCTGTAATCTAAAGAAAGGCCCATTTTTGCCCACTGTTCACGAATGTGAGAAGCATATTCTTCTTTCCATTCCCACACTTGATCAACAAATTTTTCACGACCTAAGTCGTAACGTGAAATTCCTTGTTGTGCTAGTTTCTCTTCTACTTTTGCTTGCGTGGCAATTCCGGCATGGTCCATTCCTGGTAGCCATAACGTATCAAAGCCTTGCATTCTTTTTTGGCGGATAATCATATCTTGTAATGTTGTATCCCAAGCATGCCCTAAGTGTAGTTTTCCTGTTACATTGGGTGGTGGAATAACAATTGAATAGGGCTTCGCTTTTTTGTCGCCACTTGGTTTAAATAAATCTTGATCTAGCCATTTTTGATAACGGCCAGCTTCGATTTCTGTCGGTTGATATTTCGTTGGTAAGTTTTTTTCTTCTGACATTTTTTCCCCTTCTTTCTTAAAATACGCGATTTGGAGCGGTAATTATTTTACAAATGAGTTTTTTTGGGCTAAACACTAAAATACGCCCTAAAATACTTTCGTATTTTAGGGCGTAGATTCATCTTATTTACGCGGTACCACCTAAATTGCATTTGAATTGAATTCATTCAAATGCCACTCATTCGTGAGATAACGTTCACGAAACGAATCGTTCTACTAACGTACTGTGTTCAAACCATTGACTCACAAGCTACCTTCTCACTGGTTGTGTAAAAGTCTTGCACCTGAACGACTTTTTCTCTAAAACGACGCCAATGATACTCCTCTTGTTCGCTGTCTTTGCTTCATTCTACAATGAAGCGCAAGCAAAGTCAATTTGTAATCTAGAGGGATTACACTTTTTTTGCAGCTTCTAACGCTTGTTGATAATCGGGTTCCGACGAAACTTCTGAGACGATTTCTTCATAAACTAACGTTCCTTCTGGGTCAATCACAAAAATAGCACGTGCTAAACGGCCCATTTCTGGAATATACAAACCATAAGCTGCACCAAATGAGTCTTCAGTATCATGAAGCATTTCCATTTCGACACCTTCAGCGGCACACCAATTTGCTTGTTCTTCAACTGTGTTATTGGAAATCGTGATAATCTGAACACCGTCTAATTTCGCCGCTTCTTGATTGAAACGTTTCGTTTGCAGTGAACAAACACGTGTGTCGATATCAGGAACCACACTAATTAAAACCGTTTTACCTTTATAATCTGCCAAGTTGATTTCTTGGTTGTTTAAATTTTTCAAAGAAAAGACGGGAGCTTTTGTGCCAACTTTAGGCTGCTCACCTGTCAATTCTAATACGTGCCCTTTTCTTGTAACATTCATTCTGAAATCCTCCTTTTCCACTTTCAATAATAAGTATAGTAGAGGATTTTTATGAAGACAATTTTATTGCTTTGGGCTATTTGCTAGTGAAAAAGTTTCATTAAAATAAATCAGTGTTTGCAGTTCCGTAGTTAAATCAATATACTGCACACTAACGTTGGCTGGCACACTGACACGGTCTGGCGCAAAATTTAAAATCGCAGTCACACCCGCTTGTACAATTTTGTCGATGGCTTTTTGGGCATGGTGACTTGGTACTGTAGAAATGGCTACCGTGACCCCTTCTTGTCGAACGAATGCTTCTAACTCAGACATATCATGAACTAATAATCCATTAATCGTGGTGCCAACTAAAGCTGAATCATTATCAAAAGCACAGACAATATTCAAATTCTCGTTGCGTCTAAAATTATTTTTTAATAATGCCTTGCCTAAATTGCCACAACCAATCAGAGCAATTCTTTTTTCTTCTTGCGTATTTAAAATATTACTAAATACCTCAATTAAATACGGCACATCGTAACCATAACCGCTTCGGCCCAGTTCACCAACGTGGGAAAAATCACGCCGAATCGTTGCAGAAGGAATCTGGATCATTTCACTAAACTCTCGTGATTTAATGCGTTTAACACCAGAATCCCCTAACATTTTTAAATAACGTAAATAAACCGGCAAACGTTTTGCCGTTGCTTTAGGCATTTTTTTCTCCATCCTCTGTCCTCCTTGTTACCTACTTCACATATTCAGTTTATCACGGTTCCCCTCTCCGAGCAACTTGTTTGTGAAATAAGTACAAAATAAATACAGTGACGGTCGCTTAGACGTCACTGTATTTATTGCTTATAGGAAATCTGCAAATTCGTCTTCTTGTTTATCTTTCGCTGTTTCTGCTGAAATCTCTGTAATTTTGAGTCCTTCTAAGGCCCGAGCCATTAAACCTTCCAAGTCTAAGCGCGCTTCATAATCTTGCGCTTTATCCAAACGAGGTCGTGTTTTCGGTTGCGGTGGCGCAAAAATTGTACAACAATCTTCGAAGGGTTGGATGGCTAATTCAAACGTGTCAATTTTTTCGGCAATTTCGATAATTTCTGTCTTATCCATTGAAACAACGGGTCGAATTATCGGTGTTGAGGTAACCTCATTAATTGCTACCATACTTTGAAGTGTTTGCGAAGCTACTTGTCCTAACGATTCACCATTAATAATGACTAAACCTTTCCGCATTTCACGAATTGCATCTGTTAAGCGTAACATTAAACGTCGTGTAATGGTCATTAAGTAGCCTTGGGGAACAACTCGTTTTATTTCTTCTTGAATTTCTGTAAAGGGCACTTCAATAAATTGAATAGTTCCTACATAAGGGACTAATTTTTCAGCTAAATCTTTAGCCTTTTGTAACGCTTGTTCACTTGTATAAGGCGGACTAGCAAAATGGACAGCTTCCACTTCCACGCCACGTTTCATAGCTAAATAACCAGCAACTGGTGAATCAATGCCTCCTGACAACATCAACATACCACGACCACTGGTGCCCACTGGCAATCCACCCGCACCGCGAATCGTTTCATAAGATAAATACGCCGCATCTTTACGAATTTCAATTCTTAAGTTAATATCAGGCTTTTTCATTTGTACTTGAATTTCCGGAATGGCTTCAATAACAGCCCCACCTAATTCTTGATTCAAGCCATTTGAATCAAGTTCAAATGAATGGTCCGAGCGTTTAGCAGTAATTTTAAACGTCTTACCTGGCGTATAAACTTCCCGAACAACCTCTTGAACCATTGCACGAATCGCTGGCATTTCTTTTTCAATACGAATACTTGGCGAAAAATTTTGAATCCCAAACACTTTACTTAGTTTCGGAATCACTTCTTCACTATCTTCCCCATTTAATAAAATATGCATTCTATCTCTATCTGCATGGATTTTCAATGCTGGAAAATCAGCTAACGCACGTTTCACATTTTGTGCTAACTGCATGATAAACGTTTTACGATTTTTTCCTTTAGTTGATAATTCGCCATAGCGAACCATAATTTCTGTATACTTCACTCAATTAATTCCTCTCTGTTCCTGTATCCTCACAGGTCAATGTCTTTGCAAATTATACATCAAATAAGGGGCGTTTTTCTAGTGCTTAGTCGAAAAAAATAGTTGATTCATAAGTTCATTGTCTTATGAATCAACTATTTGATAACTTTCTCTCTTGCTTATTGCGCATTCAGGATCCACATGAATCCGACAAAAACAAAGAACAAGCCATACATAATTGGCGAAACTTCTTTCCCGCGTTTTGCCGCAATCATTGTAATTGGATAGTATTCCATTTAAAATAATTATCTTCTATGTTTTCTCTACTATAAACTTTGCATTTAATAAACTAAAGTTTCATAACTATTTATTTTGTTTAAAGCTTTTTCTATCACTTCATTTTCTTTAATTCTTTTTCACTACTCTAAAAAATAGAAGATCAAAAATCGTAAAAAGATTTTTAGTCTTCTATTTTATGATTCTTGCCCCTTATATCCTACTCCTTTTTATTCACTTAGTCGTAAAGCGTCCTAAGTAATCCACGTTATAATCAAAGTTAATTCCAGGAACGAAATCAAAAGAGCCTTTACTGCTCCATTGCCAAGCAGCTGTGTCTGTGTGTAGTAAGTTATTGGCAATTGGGTTCTCTGGCCATTCTGCCACCCAACTATTTTCTTTACCTAAAACGTCATATTCCATCCAATTATTATTGAACCAACTAGCGCTAGAATAATGGACAACGTTTTTGAAGCCACGTTTTGCTAATTGATCTCTAAAGTAGACAGAAACTTTTGTGGCATCCGCGTTAATCATTGGCGTGGTTTCTGCATCATTAACCATGACGCTATTTTGGGATAGCCCTAATTCTTCTGCGTAATCCGCATAGTAATTGGCTTGATCAATTGCTTCTTGTTGATTTTCAAACCAAGAAAAATGATACGTTGAAACAGTTAGACCTGCTTTTTTGGCATTGGTAATTTGACTAGGGGCTAACGGGTTTTTGTAGGTTGTTCCTTCAGTTAATTTGACTACTACGCCTTTAATTCCCATGTTTTTCATCTTTTGAAATTGTTCTACAGAAATCTCTCCATTGTGAGAGGAAATATCGATAAAATCCACTCTCGGAGGTGTTTCACTGAGACTACGTTTACTTCTTAGCAAGGGTTGATTGACAGGGTCATTTTGAGCAAAACTTCCTAATTCATAGTTACTCGTCACGATATTTTTTGCTTCTGCTGGAACACTCGTTATAAGACCTCCAAAAGTTAGTCCTATTCCTAAAATAAATAACTTAGCTGAACTTTTCATTTAACCATTCCCTTCTTTTTCTGTTACATAATTGTCTTCTAAAACAATTTTATGATTTTCATAACATTTATAAATTATTTTGCACTTAATAGAACTCTTTCAGAGCCTGTGTTTGTCTTAACATTGATATCATAAACTAATGTTCCGTCTTTTTTTTCTAATCGCCAATCCAATACTCGTGGAGAAATTCCTCCTACCTTATTTTTAGCTTCTTCTAGAACTTTTTTTGTAGATTTAGTCCCTTCAAGCTCTTTTGCATTAAATGGTTCTTTATTATTCTCTCCACCGCTAGTAATGCTTTCTTTTTTTACTTTTTCGTTTTGTGGATTTATATATATTTTTTCAGTCTTGTTAACAAACATATACTCATATTCTTTAGAGCTTTCACCAATGTCAAAGTTAATAGACAGAATTTCTGAATTATTCGTATTTTTTTGGTAAATATTTGCTGCGTCTTCAACAGTTACCTTATAGTTTGTGTTTGTTACCTCATCCTTACCCAGACCACAGGCAGTAAAAGTAACGATTCCTCCTAGCATTGCTACGACAAAAAAGATTCTTTTTAAATTCAATACAGTCAGCTCCTAACCTATATTATCATGATATTATATCCAAAAATGGTAATTAGTTTTATTAAAATTTGATACTTTATAATTTGTAGTAATTTCTCAAACTATAATTGTCAATCATCATTGTAACTTCTTCTTTTGTCTTAGGATTCACTTCTTTTAATTCTTTCGCTAATTCCTCGAAATTTTTTATAGTTCTATAAGACATCTTAGTGAATATAAGGAATGGATCTATCTCTTGTTTTACACGATTCCGATATTTGGATGCTGTAGTAGTAGATATTCGTCCATTAGACATTTTTTCAATAGAATAAGACGAGATCATTGGATTCCTGAGTAATTCAATAATATCTTTTTTCATACACATACTTTTTTAGTCCTTTCTTTAATAATCTAATTGGAAGTTTATATAAAATAAATTTTATTTATCTATTTTAAATATTTTCCATTTACTGGTGCCTGATAGACAAGATCACATACATCCAGAAGAGAAAATAAATTTCATATTTTTATAGTCACTTATTATTTAAGTTACTAATAATCAATACTCATTTTCAAAAATAGTCATCATGATTTTCGCAATGTGCCTTAATCCCGATGAAAATAATTGCTATCATCGAAACAAATTTTAATGATAGTATGAATAACAACCTAAGTTCTCCTTTATCTATTTATCTTTCAACATGTTTTATATCAACTTTCCTTAATTTCAAGTACTTAATCTTATTAAAATATATTCAAGGTGCACTTGTCTATTGAACAATATGACGTTCTGCTAACAAAAATGAAAGATTGTCTCTAAGTCCATACTAATAGTTTTGCTACAATATTTTGAAATGAACTATTCCGTGATACTATAATTTCAGTAGAAAGCGGAAATACATGAAGTACATCTTTTATTGTTTTTCTCAAAAGTATTACCAATTTAGTTTAAGAATAATAACATATAAAATTCAGGAATTAACGACTAAAGACACTCACTCATAGGTTTCTTTATATGAGTGAACAAATTTTAATTCTGAACTGTTCCTATTGGCGAAGTAGAAAAGAAAGAATGGCAAATAAGATAATATGTGCAGGGTAAAAATAATAGAAGAAACTTTTTAACCCCTTTCCTTTTTCTCCGTTATATAAAATAATAGGAATTGCTGAGAAGAACATCATCCATTGATAGTTACTAGAAAATAAATCTGAAAAACCGTTTGCTGCTGCTGAAATAAAAGACACAATTCCTAATGATAAAACCTGAAAGTGTTTTTTTCCATGAAATATATAGAACAATACTCCTAATATTACCATCAAAAACCCACCTTCTGTAACAAATAAAGATGGTAAAAATAAGGTGTATAGTTGTAAACTAATCATCTTTATCGTACTCATTTCACCTATTGTAAATATAAATGAAATTAATCCTATTAAGATAGGAATGATGAACCAAAAGAAACTTGCAACAAATTTTCTTTCTTTAAGATATGCAATAGATTGCATATAAACTGTTCCTAAAAATAATGTACTAAAAACATTATTTGCTATAATTTCTCCATTAACCACAAAGTATTGATTCAATACTAGATTTATTAAATTCATTCCCCAAAAGCCGACGAGTAATCGCAACATATATTTTTTTCGATTACTCGTATGAACAAAGCCTTCAGAACTTTCAAATAAAAAAATAGGGGCGGTAATTCTTCCAATCCAATGGAACCATAATGGAACTCCTAAAAAATTGAAAAATTCTGCTAAGTGATCAATTACCATTGTAATCAATCCGATAATCTTTAATTGAAATCCTGTTAAATACTTCTTCATGTTTACAAGCCTCACTATCAGTTTCTCAAGTCTATCAAGAAGTTGAAATTCTAACTTCTTGATAGCTTCTTTATTTACATTTATTTCAAAAATATATCTTTGTTCTCGATCGTATATATTATTCGTTTAAATGATCCTTGTTTCTACACCAAGTCGCCATTAACACTTTATCCAGGTACATCTAATAGTGTCCAATGTAATGTCGATTCATAATTACCTGTTTTATTTTCTGGTGGAATAGACAAGGTTATTCCTTTTGTTTCCAACTTATTTTTCCAACGACCTTTACCTTTTGTTTTCGTTCCATGCATTAAAATACTCGCTTTTCCATTTGCTTCTAATTGACAGTCATATTGATTAGGCTCCTCTGTTTCTAAATCAGATTCTAGTTTTCCCTTCGGAATAAACAAGCTCACTCCTTTCAAAATACTATTACTATTTTCTTTATCTAGAAACGGAGATAGTTCAACTTGTAATTGCCAATCTTTTCCTTCGATTGAAGGAGTTTCTACTTCTATTATTGGATTTTCTTTCTTATTAACTACTGATTTATTTGTTGATGCAAGAATATGGTCTTCAAAGTCAAAAAAAGGTACCTCTTTTATTGTAAAAGCTTCTTTTTTCACAGTTACTGTAAATTCAGAATCTATATCTTTCACTTTTCCTCTATGAGTATACTTCATTTTATGAATACCTGGTTTAGAGGTATCAATACTTGCGCCATTTTTAATAATTCGCGGGTCTTCCCAAGGAACAGAATGTCCGTCTTCGTCTGTCGCACTAACAAAGTTTTCTTTAGGATCCCATCGTTCCCCTACGTATTTTTCACTATCTTTTGTCTTGATGCTTGATTTATCTTCTTTTACTCTTACTTTAGCTTTAGAACGTATTACATTTCCATTCCTAGTAATCCTATATTCAATTTCATTAATACCGGGTTTGGATACATCAACAGTACCAGTACACGTAATACGTGAATCTCCCCAATAAACAGGATTTCCAGCTTCGTCTGTCGCACTAACAAAGTTTTCTTTAGGATCCCATCGTTCCCCTACGTATTTTTCACTATCTTTTGTCTTGATGCTTGATTTATCTTCTTTTACTCTTACTTTAGCTGTAGAACGTATTACATTTTCATTCCTAGTAATCCTATATTCAATTTCATTAATACCGGGTTTGGATACATCAACAGTACCAGTACACGTAATACGTGAATCTCCCCAATAAACAGGATTTCCATTTTCGTCTGTTGCACTAACAAAGTTATCCTTAGGATTCCATAGATCCCCCGCATATATTTCGCTATCTTTTGCCTCGATGCTTGGTTTTACCTTTATATAAATCGCGCTTCTAATATCAGTATAGCTAAAATAATAGAGGATCTGATATGAACCTACAGTGTTTGGATCAAAGCTATAGGTATTTACAGCAATCTGTGAATTTCCCCAATAAAGAGGATTTCCAGCTTCGTCTGTTGCACTAACAAAGTTATCCTTAGGATTCCATAGATCCCCCGCATATATTTCGCTATCTTTTGCCTTGATACTTCTTTTATCCTCTTTTTTATTAAGAAATTCATTAGTTGGTGTGTTTGCTGTTTCCGCAAAGGCTATCCGTTCCTGATTGATAAAGGAAGTCAGGGAAATCAGTATTATATAGAAGTAATATATCCTTTTTTTCATACAATCAATGTCTACCTCACTTTCGATTTATCTTACACAATAAGTAGATAATAATTCCTACAGTAAAAATAAGCACTAAAGCTAAAACATAAATTACATAGTCATTTTTATTAGTTTGATCTTTTATATTGACTGCTTCTTCATTATATTTTTTTACGTTGTCTTCTATTTCAAAATCTTTATTAAACAACCACTTGTGACCTACCTTATCAACTGCATTTAATTTCAATCTATATTTACCTGGTTGGAATGCTTGATTATCCCATGAAATTGGAAAGTCATAGTTTGAATTTGGAGCCATTGATTGGTTGTTTTTAACCGTTTTATGAAGGACTTCCGCACCATTTTCTTTATAAACTTCAGCGGTAACAGTCATATCTGTAATCATTGTTGCAGTAATATTTTGAAGATTCGCAAACAATGTTGTACGATAATTATCTAAACCAGGCTCAACTGTGTTTAGTTTTAATTCTGGCGTTACTTTTTGCTCTGTTTCTGTCAGCTGTAACCCGATGACATAAGAATAGTCATTTTTGATTTGAACTTTCTGATTCGTAGAAGCTTCTTTGTCTTTCTTATGAATATGGAAACCACCTAAAAGAATTCCCTCAAATTTGCGTTCAGGCATTGTGATAGTATACAGTACTTCTTTCTTTTCTTTACTATTCAACTTTACGGTTTGGTCACCTGTGATAAGTTCTTTTAAATCGTACGCTAAACTGCTATCTTTTTTTTCTTTTGTTCCTTTATAATCAATAACACCGTTGTCATTCGTTTGTGCTGACTCATAATTCACTTCTAGTTCAATTGGATTTTCTGAATGATTTTCAAAGGTAATGCTGATTGTTTGCTTTTGTTTAGGTTTCATGAATAAATCGAAATACGTATGTTCATTGTTTCGCTGATTTTCTGGCAAGTTTGCCTTGACACTATATGCCATATCCGCTGCATAGGCTCCATCGGACGGTAATATTGCGATAAAACAAATGATACAGAGCGAATAGATGATTTTTCTCATAAGTTATTCCTCCTATGTTTTCTTCTCATTGATAGAATAGTAGCATTTAGAAAAAATGCTGACATACCCACTATAAATAATAGCCCACTTATTTTTGAACCTGCACTAGGCAAAAGTGTTTTTGAACTTCTATCTAAAGCCATTTTCTCAGAATCTTTTCTTTTCGACTGTTCTTGCTTTTCTGAGCTTTCTATAAACGTGATTGTAACTTGACTTTCAGCATTTGATTTTTGTTGTGCATCGGTAGCGTACACATTTTCTTTGACTAAAAACACGCTTAACATAAATAAGAGTATAGATAATTTTTTCAAGTTGATTCACCTCTTACTAATTTTATATGATGTATGTAATTACTCTCTAAAGCCAATAACTAGTTATTGGCTTTAGAAAACCTACTTGATATTAGGCAGGCGCGTCGGTTAACTCCCAACGGATAACGCTTGAGTAACTTTGTTTAGCTTTCGCTGATCCAGCAGGGACTTTTAATCGGACATTTGCATTATTATCTTTTGTTCCAGAAAATACATCTAGCCAAGTCCCCATACCTTGATCCGTTTCTGCTTTCATAATTACTTGCAAATCCTTGTTTAAATTAACATCATATCCTTGAGGTTTTTCAGATACGTTTCCACTTGTTGATTTGATGGTCCCGTTTTTTAAAGAAAGTTCTGCTCCTTTTAACGTTTTTGTCTTATCTTCATTATTAAACTCATCAATAGAGGCTTTTAGTGTCCAGCCAGCTCCAGTAGCTCGCCGGTCGGTTACCTGTACATAAGGATGTTCTGTCTTTGCATTATAAACGGCTTCTTTCTCTTTAATTTCCTGTTCTCCAAACTCAATGTTAGAAACATGGTCTATTGTAAGTGGTCCAGTGTTTCCTGTACCAGGTACTTCTGGGTCTGGATTTGGTTTTTCCGGATCAGTGGGATCTACTGGGGGTGTCGGTTCAGTAGTTTCACCTGCAACTGTCTTTACTGTACTTTTTGATTCTGCTTCACTTTTCGTTTCCGCGTGTGTGATCTGAACGCTAACAAAAAGCGAAGTAATAAGTAAACTAGTTCCTAAAAATAGTTTTTTCATACGTATATTTCTCCTCCTGTTTTGTTTGTCTTTTAAAAGTGCTAAATGGTTTTCACTCTTTCTTTGTATGGACAAGAATTATCCTCAAAATAACTTGTCTGTCATAGCATAGTTGTTCGCTACACATAATGACTTTTTCGTGTGTAACTTACTTTATTCCTCCTTTACTTTAATAAGATAACCAAACACATATGTCAGTTTGTACTTGCTTCAAAAATAAAAATAGGGGGAATTTTCTTATACATCTACTATGGATAGAGTAATATTTTGTGCTTACACACTGGACATATATGTTTGGTATACACCTATTTATCCTTATGAGATACAGTATTTAATGATAGTAACTGCCTAAAATCATAGTGTTGACTTATTATTTACTTGGTATATGAATCTTTATCCTTTATCAAACAGTTGCCTAAATAAATAGATGATTATGTGTACACTGATATCTCACAAAAAAAATAGCATCTTTTTTCACTAAAGTCTTATCTTGTTTTTTTAATTTTGTTACTTTTTGGATAAAAACCTATCTGATAGTCTAAGTCGAAAGACTAGTCTTCTGTGATAACTAGTAAGGTTTAACTGTATATTGATACACAAAAAAACCTCAAATTTATTAATTGAGGTTTCGCTTAAATTTATTTAGTATTTAAAATGCTGTTAACATATTCAACGATGGAAGAACACCAAGTATGAGGATCTAAAGCATGACGAATTAAAAAATAAGTTTTTTCTTTAAATGAGGTCGAAGGGGTATCAGAAATAATAATATCTGCCAATTCATAACTTTCTACTATTTCTAAAATTTTTATACTATATCTGTGTTTTAATGCATTCACAACAATCATTCTGTCTTCTGAATGATGTTGGAATTCAACATATATTTTTAGGGGCTGTTCCACAGCTAACTTCACATAACTAGTAACTAAAGGAATTAGGCTATATTTTAATTTTACGTATGACGTTTCATTTTGATAACGATAAAAATATTTATCAAATAATACTTCAACACGCCTATCAACAACCCCTTTAAATTCTACAGTATGTCTCTCAAACATAAACTGGTACAATCCTAAATGATGAACAACAACTAACCTTTTACATAACGTATACAGCAGTTCATAGTAACAATCTTGAGATATCGAAAAGTTTTGTTTTAGATCCTCTAGAAAATACATACACGTTTGTATAATTTCATTTTCTTCAAGTGTCGTATAATTCTTGCCAACTAGAATTTTCTGACTTCTATCACGTAATTCTTGTATGAAATAATGAACCATGAATAAGAAATGAATGTTTCGATCATCATTTAATACGTCGACAGTTTGATTTATATAAAATGGAAATTCACCATCGTTATCCATCAGTTCACCTATTTCAATAATATTTTTAGATAGGCAAAGTAAGGGGGCCTTAACGTGAGAGGTTATTTTATAGATTGCTAAAAGATTCAAAATTTTATCTCTATTACAGTCGCTAAGTAGCTCTAAGCTATCTAAAATTTTTGGGGGTTGGTAAGATAACAGCGCTTCTTTTTCACTGTCTTGAAATACCCAATCATTTCCATGGGAAACCAACATGACTAATAAATAGTGAAAAATTATTTTAGAAGATTCACTCCCCTCAATATAAAGATCAGATTTATTAACTTTCACTAATTTTAAATCTGTTTCTAAGTAATAGAAAAAATTTTTCAATCTTTTTATTATTTTATAAGTATAAGAATCACTATAGAACAAGTGATCAGCTAATTCTTGCAAACAAAAATAGCGTTGCTCTAATACGAATAGCAATGCTTTGTAAACACTTGAAGAAAGTAAATATTTTTTTCTTAACTGCATAAGCAACATTGTATAAGTTGCTTCATTTATTTCAGAATTAAATGAAACAAACTTATCTTTAACTACTATTATATTGTTAACCTTATCAAAGAAGTGAAGGCTTTTGACTTCTTCATCCAATACTTTTAGGACTCTCTTTAATTCATTTTTAGAAACTTGGCAGAGATTTTCTAACTCATTCATTTGTTTGCCTCTAGGATACAGATTATAAACTACAACCAAGCTCTTTAATTGCGTTTGGCTTAATACAAGATTTTTTAATTTATCTAGTTTCATATAAATTCTCCTTCTTATCAGCTATATTTTGAGTTGTATATACCAAAAATAAGATTCCAATAAAGATAGGATTCAAATACGAAGTAGGAAATCAACAAAATTTTAGAACATCAACCACTATACTTGAAGCGTAGCCCTAATACAATAGATAAAAAGATTTAAACATCTATCAATTTTGTAAGATATTTAATACAGCCTAATATTATACATACTAAAAATACACGATTGAACAAACATTCAGGGTGTATGTTTGTTCAATCGTATACGGATGATTTACAGGTAATATTCTTTGATAAATTAAATGAAACACTCTTAATTACGAAAGTATTTTTTGTATTTTATTCTGCTCCTATACAGAGACTTGATTCTCTATATTATCTGAAATTCAACGTAATTTTCTATGTTATCAGATAGAATTTCTATTAATGTTTGTCGGTAAAAACACTTAACATATTTCAAGTTTTTTTAATAGTAATTGATTTCCATAGATTACATTGTCTCCAATTAAAAAAAGCAACAACTGCTAACACAAGAGCTAACAATCATTGCTTTTTGAACTTATTTACTATACGAAAAAAGACATTAAAAACCAGTATTCTCAATACATTTCAATAGAAATTACTACCTAAAACCATAATTTCTGTATATTTCACTCAATTAATTCCTCTCTGTTCCTGTATCTTCACAGGTCAATGTCTTTGCAAATTATACATCAAATAAGGGGCGTTTTTCTAGTGCTTAGTCGAAAAAAAATAGTTGATTCATAAGTTCATTGTCTTATGAATCAACTATTTGATAACTTTCTCTCTTGCTTATTGCGCATTCAGGATCCACATGAATCCGACAAAAACAAAGAACAAGCCATACATAATTGGCGAAACTTCTTTCCCGCGTTTTGCCGCAATCATTGTAATTGGATAGAAGATAAAGCCTAAGGCAATCCCATCTGAAATGCTATATGTCAATGGCATTCCTAACAAGATTAAGAAGGAAGGGATTGCAATTTCCATTTCGTTCCATTTAATTTTGCTTAAGGATTGTGCCATCAAAACACCAACAATAATCAACGCTGGTGCTGTAACTTGCGAAGTGACAACTGCTAACAAAGGAGAAAATAGCAAGCTGAAAATAAATAAAATCCCGGTTGTAATAGCTGTGATTCCTGAACGACCACCCACAGCAATCCCCGCAGATGATTCGACATATGCGCCAACTGGCGATGTCCCTAGTAGAGAACCAGCTAACATCGCTGTTGAATCAGCGGCTAAAGCTTTCCCCACACGCGGCATTTTATTGTCCTTCATAAAACCTGCTTGATTGGCTAAGCCCACCAACGTACCAGCCGTATCAAAGAATGTTACTAATAGGAACGTTAAAACCACGACCCACATTTGAATCGTATTGATATCTTTCACATGTCCTAACGCCACTAAAAATGTTGGTTCTAAACTTGGCGCGCTTGAAATAATCTTATCAGGCATTGGAATAACGCCTGTCGCTAAACCAACAATCGTTGAAATCGCCATTCCAATAAAAATACCACCCGGCACTCGACGAACTAACAAAATTGCAGTTACGACTAAGCCGACAATGGTGACCCACGTTGAACCAACATTCAAAGGTCCTAAGCCAACGAGTGTCGCATCATTTGCCACAATTAAGCCACCTTGGCTTAAACCAAGAAAAGCAATAAACAACCCGATCCCACCTGAAATGGCAAATTTCAAGTCTGCAGGAATTGCATCAATAATTAGCTCGCGTAATTTAAAAATTGTAATTAAAATAAATATCAATGAAGCCACAAAAACGCCTGCTAATGTCGTTTGCCAAGGAATCCCCATACCAACAGAGACTGAATAAGCAAAGAATGCATTAATTCCTAAAGCTGGTGCTGTCGCAATCGGATATTTCGCCAACACACCCATTAAAATACAACCTAAGGCACTCGCTAAAGCGGTGGCAGTAAAAACAGCGCCTTCGTCCATGCCAGAAGCACCAAGTACGGTTGGATTAACGAACAAAATATACGCCATTGAGATAAATGTGGTGAAACCAGCTAACATTTCTCGTTTCATATTCGTATTCAATTGTTCAAGTTCAAAATATGAACTTATTTTTTCTTTCATGTTCCGTCCTCCTAAAATCTAAACATCTTACAATGTTCGTAAAATATTCAATTTATTAATGAAACAACGTGTTTAATCATATAATAAACCAACAAATAAGTAAATATCAAATTCTAAATTCTGTAAAAAACGAACAATCACGATTTAAAAAAAGTATTCCTTTCTAGGAATACTTTTTAAATTAAATCGTTTGTGTGGTCGGGCGAACAACCATTTCACTGATTGACATACGATCTGGCGTGTCTATGGCAAAGACCACCGCTTGCGCAATGTCTTCCGCCTTTAAGCCCCAACTTAACTGTTCTAGATGTAACGTTTCAGCTACTACTCGATTAGAAATTGTTTGATAAAGTTCTGTTTGTACAGCACCTGGTGAAATAATCGTTGATTTAATGTTATTCTCTCTTTGTTCTTGTCGCAATCCTTCCATAATTGCTCGAACAGCAAACTTTGTTCCACAGTAGACAGCCGAATCTGGATAAACGACATGTCCTGCCACAGAATCAGTAGCAATAATCTGCCCTGATTTTTGTTCAACCATAATTGGAAGAACTGCCGCAATGCCATTTAAAACACCCATAATATTAATATCTAGCATTTGACGCCATTCTCCTTTTGGTGCTTCAATAAGAGGCGCCGTTGGCATAACTCCTGCATTGTTAAAAAGAACATCAATTCGTCCATATTTTTCCATTGTAAGCTTGATTACACGCTGAACTTCCTCTTCTTTCGTTACATCTGCTTGTTGCACGAGAATCGTTGCTTCAGGAAGTTCTTTTTTTATAGCAATTAAACGTTCTTGTCGACGTGCTGCAATGACTAACTTCGCTCCTTTTTTGGCAAGTAAACGGGCTGTTGCCTCACCGATGCCACTGGAAGCGCCCATGATAACAATAACTTTTTCTGATAATGATTTCATTATATTTCCTCCTTATCTTCCTGAATCCAACGAATAATTTTAGCTGGTGTTCCTGCAACAATAGCGTTAGCTGGCACATCTTTAGTTACAGTCGCATTAGCTGCTACGATAGCATTTTCACCAATCGTAATACCTGGTAAAACAGTGACACCCGCGCCTAACCACGCAAATTTTTTAATGGTAATTGGTGCTAGCAATACACCTCGCCGTTTCATTGGCAGTTCCGGATGATTGACACTTAAGAGATTAACGCGCGGACCAATTAAAACATTGTCTTCAATTATAATGCCCCCTAAATCAACAAACATAGCTGCCCGATTAATAAAAATATTTTTACCAAAATGTATATTGCGTCCAAAATCTGTATAAAAAGGCAATAAAATCGTAACGGTTTCGTCAATTTTGTCTTGGATAATCGTGGCAAGAAGATTCCTTACTTCATTATGTGTGTAGGCTTGTTGATTTAACTCTATTAAATAGCGACTATTTTCCTCTTGAATCTGATGAATAAGTTGAAATAGTGGTTCATCTTTATCAATGCTACCTGTTGCAATTAGTTCTTGGAGATTTTTTGTAAGCATTCCTAATCGCCTCCTTTTGCTAAATTTATCGTAATACGTGACAACTCCTCTGTCTAATACTTATAATAAATAGATAAGTATGCGTTTTAGTTATAGGAGGGAAAGTAATGGAATTACGAGTGATTCACTATTTCTTAGCAGTGGTCCAAGAAAAAACGATTAGTGGCGCAGCCAAACAATTGCATGTATCACAACCAACATTATCTAAGCAATTAAAAGAATTAGAGGAAGAATTAGGCGTGACATTATTTATACGAGGAAATCGACAAATACAATTAACACCTGAAGGAGAATATTTAGCTAAACAAGGGCAAGATATTTTAAGCTTAGCGAATAAAACAGTCACCAACTTGTCGCAAAATGAATTCATTAATGGCGAAATCACGATTGGTGGCGGCGAAACAAAAGCTATGTCTTTTTTAGCGAATGCACTACAACAAATAACAAGCCAGCACTCAGCTGATATTCACCTTCATTTATACAGCGGGAATGCAGATGATGTAATAGAACGGCTAGACAAAGGATTATTAGATTTTGGTTTAATTATTGAGCCTGCACCTAAACAAAAATATAGCTATTTAACATTACCAGTTGTAGATACATGGGGCTTAATTACTGCAAAGGACCATCCCTTAGCCACTAAAAATGTTATTACTGCAGCCGATTTAAAAGAAGAACCTTTATTTATTTCTCGACAAGCACAAGTTCCGAGCCAACTCTCTGATTGGCTCGAAGCAAGTCTAGATCAGTTCCGAATCGTTGGGACCTACAACTTACTTTACAACGCTTCACTGATGGTAGAAGCTGGGCTAGGTAGCGCCCTAAGCATTGATGGTATTCTAGAAACAAAGCAAACAAATTTACGTTTTATCCCGCTATATCCTGCTTTAACAGCCAAAATTAGTTTAATTTGGCGCAAAAATACGGTTCTTTCCACAGCTGCTGCATTATTTTTAGAACAAATAAAAAAAAGTATTCAACGCCCTGAATAATAGGTCGTTGAATACTTTTTTAAATCATCACTGTGATCGTAGCTGCTGCCAAAATCAAAACTAAGCCGATAATCGTTACGGTCATTTCCTTGGCTGTTTTCTTTTGACCTAAGAACCAAATACCTGTCAACGTTGCAAGCACAACTGATGTTTGGGATAGAATAAAGCCCGTTGCCAAGCCGTTCATATCTGGCTGCGCTGAAATTAAATAAGTTAACGCTGCAAAGGCGAAGAAAAAGCCTGAAAAAATTTGTTTGTAAGAAACGGATTCTATAAATGGGGATGTTTCCCCACCCTTAATAGTGACAACTGCTGAATAAATAACTGCCACAATTACCATGCCTATTGCTTGTGGTAAAAAGGCATGCATGCCATCAATTGCCGTCGCTTGTGGTGCTGCAGAGTACGCCCAATAGCCGATTTCACCAACAGCTAATAGAAGAACTGCTTTTTTCATAATCCCAGCACTCTCAGCGGATTCCGTTTCCGACCAGACCGTCATTTTGGCACCAATCATGATTAACACTAAGGCAAATGCGCCTAACAATTTGGCTGTCGCACCTGGCCAGTTTCCTAAGAAAAAGACACCCCAGAGAGAAGCACCTAAAAGTTGGAACGCGGTCGTTACTGGCATGGCACGGGATGAACCAATCATAGTGAAGCATTTAAATGTAATGATTTGCGCACAGGCCCAACCGACACCAGATAAAATTGAAAAGAATAAATCCATGCCCGTTGGAAAAGCTAAACCATTAATCATTGAAAAAATAGCGGCAAAAATTAATGTTCCTAAACTGGTACCGAGAATTTGATTCACTGGACGACCACCAATTTTGGAAGCGATTGTTGGGAAAAGCCCCCAACCTAGAAGCGGTCCTAAACCGATTAATAATGCAGTCGCATTCATCTCTATTTCCCCTCTCTCGTTTAAAAGACAACGTTACTTTCTAATAAAATATTTGCGTAAGGGGTCATTTCCCCTGTCCGAATAAATGCATGGCAGTTGTTTAATTCTTGTTTCATTTCTGTATGAGGAATAAAACTGATGGGAGTTTCTGGTAAACGAGTTTCAATTGCTGCCAACATGTCAGGATTTTCTGTTTTAATTTCTTCTGCTAAATAAATCCGTTGAACTGCCAATTCCTCAAGAACATTGTTTAAAACTTCCATAAAACTAGGGACACCATTAGTAACTGCTAAATCAATTTTTTCTGTAGTTCGAGGCACAGGCATGCCTGCATCACCAATACTTAATTTATCAAAATGACCCATTTGTGCGATGACGCGGGAAATATCTGAATTAATAACTTTTGTTTTTTTCATGTCGCTCGCTCCTTTTTATTTGTCTGCCAATTCGTGTTGATAAGGAATCGAAGGTTGGGCTCCAAAACGTTGAACAGTCAGCGAGGATGCCTTGTTTCCATAACGAATAGCTTCTTCCAAATTGCTAAAGTCTTTCTCTAATATACTACTTAATGCGCCAATAAAAGTATCGCCAGCAGCCGTTGTATCAACCGCTTTCACTTTAAAAGCAGGCACAATACCACTTCGTCCATTGACGTCATAAAAGGCGCCTTTACTACCTACTGTAATAATTACTGCTTCAATCCCTAATTGATGAAGTGCTTCTGCGGCTTTACGCATACTCGCTTCATCTGTGATTTTAATGCCTGTTAAAATTTCGGTTTCTGTTTCATTTGGTACAATCATATCTGTAACGTTTAGTAATTCTTCAGGAACTTGTTCTAACGCAGGTGCGGGATTTAAAATCGTTTTGACGCCTGCTTTTTTAGCAATTTTAAACGCTGCAATCGTACTATCAATCGCACTTTCAAATTGGGCAATCACAAAATCACTTTTTTCAATAATTTCTTGATGTTCCTGGACTTGTTTTGGCGTAAAGGCGTTATTGGCTCCCGCGTAAATCATAATGCTATTTTCACCAGCGTTATCTACCATAATAAAGGCTTGGCCAGTAGCTGTTTTCTCTAAAGTGGTGACCCCAGTTAAATTAATTTCATCTTGACTCATTAAATCTGTCATCATAGCTCCAGCGCCATCATTTCCCACAGCACCAATAAAATATGTTTCTGCGCCTGAACGTTTCGCTGCGACTGCTTGGTTTGCTCCTTTACCACCACCCGCTGTAAAATGTTCAATGGCGTGAATTGTTTCGCCTGGTTTTGGCATTTCTTTGACTCTTAATGTTGTGTCTAAATTGATACTTCCGATAATTGTAACCGCGTTCATTTTCATCCACCTCAATAAAATTTATTTTTTCATTCCAATTAAAACGTTTTAGTAAAACGTTTTAATTCCACAACAAAAATATAGCACACCTTGAAAGCTATTTCAAGGGTGCTGTCGAAAATCGTTCAATCAGTTGGACAGGCAAGGTTTGCTCCTCCCAATCTTTTGCAGGCTGATGGATTCTTTCCAATAATAAAGTCGCCGTAGTTTGCCCCAATTGAAAAACAGGTTGAGCAATTGTTGTTAGCGGCGGCGAAACATACTCGCACATATCAACATTGTCATAACCAATAATACTATAATCCTCAGGAATTTTTTTGCCCGCTTCTGCTAATCCTCGATATAAACCAAAAGCAATTTCATCATTGATAGCAAAAATTCCGGTGCTCTCTGTTTTTAAAATTTCGGGGACAGCTTGGTAGCCGCCGGTTTTTGATAATTCTGTTTCGATCAACTGGATCTTTTCCGTATAAACAGAACAAAAACCTTTTAACCGTTGCTGAATATTGACTGGCGCATGTGGTGGCATTACCACGACGACCTGTTCATGTCGTTGCTCTTGTAAATGCTTTGCTGCTAGTTGCCCACCTCTATAATCGTCTGTCAAAACAGCGTCGCTAAAGCCTTCTGCTTTTTTTTGGTCAAGTACAATAAACGGAATCTTTTTCGCACGTAGCGTTTCATTAATCGTTTGATTGGAAATTTCAGAACTTGCAATCACAAAGCCATCGACACTGCGACGAATCAACTCTGTTAAATATTCATGTTCTCTTGTAACATCTTGGTCCGCATTGCATAACATCAGTATAAAATTTTCTTTGTATAAAACACTTTCAATTCCTCGAATCAATTGCGCAAAAAATGGGTTGGTAATATCAGGTACGATTACGCCAATTGTCTTACTTTTTTTCATCACCATACGTTGCGCAAAATAGTCGGGTTGATAGTTTAATCGCTCTTTTGCAGCCAATACTTTTTCGACCGTTTTCCCACTAAACCGTGCCCCATTCCCGTTTAAAATTTGTGAAACGGTAGTAATGGAGACACCTGAGTCATTGGCAACATCTTTAATTGTAACCTTTTTATTTGTCATCCTACTTCTCTCCTTGCCGTGAACGCGCCCATTCACCGGACCTCTTAATCTCATTTAATTTACTACAATCATTTACTTTACGCAACCACAAATAAATACGTACATTCGTTTAAACCGTCCTTTCATCCCTTCAACAAATTTCGTTGTTCTACTTTTAAAATGTTATACTGTAGAAAAAATGATTTACTTTTTGCTGAATGGAGGGCCTTAATTGAAAAAGAAATCGATTGGTTTGTTGTTAGCTAGCGCATATTTGTTTCACGCACGTTCTCGTCAAAAATCCTTAAAAGCCTGTCTTTTTGAAGATTCTTTACGTCTTTCCCAAATTGCTCGCCTTGAACGAAATCCGAAAGTCACCAAGGCTTTTTATCATTGGCAACGATCATTAAATGAACAAGTAACTTTGCCAAAACATTTACGTCATCTTTTTCCTCTTCAAGAAATGACTCAATTTCCTACGATGTATCGCATGTCAAACTCCGTTATTGCGCCTACCAAGAAAGCTGTACTGTACCTGCATGGTGGGGGCTTTACATTGAATCTCGCCTATAGCCAATTAGACTTTAGTTATAAACTAATTGAAGATCTCTCTTTTGCAACAGATTATTTTATCCCTGTATATCCATTAGCACCAAATAAGTCTTTTGCTGATATTTATAATCATTGCTATGCTGCTTACCAAGAAATTTTACAGCATTATGATCCCGAAGATGTTATTTTATTAGGTGATTCTGCTGGTGGCACATTGGTTTTAAACGTATTGCAGAATTTAGCCATCGATTTCCCTGAACGATTACCCAAAGCTGCTGTTTTAATTTCTCCTTGGCTAGATGGACATTTAGACATTCCCGTTGCCAAAAGTTATCAAAAAAAGGACAAAATGATTGGCATGAACTATTTACAATTAATTGCCCAAGAGATTGATGACACGGCCAATCACGCCACGCTTTCTTTAAATTGCTTGTCCTTTGATTATCAAAAATTTCCGCCACTTTTTTTCGTGGGCGGCACACATGAAGTTTTTTGCCCTTCCTATCACCAATTTTTAAAACAATTAGGGCCACGACCACAAGATACTTGCCGATTGGTGCCTGGCATGCAACACGTTTTCGCAATGAAACAATACTTGCCAGAAGGACGACAAGCGCGGAAACAAATTGCACAATTTATCCAAGAACAATGGTAAAAGGCAAATGGGACAGAAGTCGTTTTGACTTCTGTCCCACTTGCCTTTTTGTAGAAGAAAACACTTAGTTTTCTTCGGCGACTTTTTTCTCCCGCATAGTCAAAACAGCGCTAGCCAAAAGAACAACCACTACAAAAGCAATGATTCCTCCTACTAAAAGACTCGGACCTGCCTCACCTAATTTGCCTAAAAATAGGCCTGGGATTAAATAATCTGTATCCGCAAACGTTGAGGATGCTAACTGTAGATCACCCAAGACTGGTAAAATAAATAACGGTAACCAACTAATTAATAAGCCATTAAACGCAGCCCCTAAAATCGCTCCCCGACGTCCCCCTGTGGAATTTCCAAAAACGCCTGCCGCGGCACCACAGAAAAAGTGCCCAACAACGCCTGGTATAATCACGGTGGTATTCAGACCAACCATCGCTAACATTGAAATAGTTCCCACAATAAAGCTCACAAAGAACCCAATCAAGACAGCATTTGGCGCATAAGGAAAGATAATGGGAACATCAAGTGCTGGTTTAGAATTAGGTACCAATTTTTTAGCAATCCCTTGAAAGGCCGGTACAATTTCTCCTAAAACCATCCGCACACCCTGTAAAACCACTACGAAACCAGCCGTAAAGGTTCCTGCTTGAATTAATGAAAAGATGATCGCATTTTCGCCATTGCTTAACTCATGCTCGACATAGCCTGTCCCAGCCAGCAAAGCCAAAATCACATAGACAATCGACATCAAAATCATAATTGAGATGGTTGAGTCTCTTAAAAAACCAAAACTTTTAGGAATTTTAATATCTTCCGTTGACTTTTCTTTATTCCCAAAGACTTTTCCAATAAAGCCACTTGCCGCATAGCCGATATTCCCTGTATGACCCATTGCCACTTTATCATTTCCAGTAATTTGTTTCATAAAGGGCTGACAAAGAGCAGGTGTCACTGTTAATAAAGTTCCTTCAAATAAACCACCTAAAAGAATCATTGGCAAACTAACGCTAAAACCGGCCCCCACTAAAATAACGGCTGTCAAACACGAAACGTACATCATCGCTTGACCTGTCAAAAAGATATATTTAAAACGTGTAAAACGCGCCAACAGAATATTAACAACCATGCCCACCAACATAATCAGAGCAGTTGGTGTCCCATATTGTTGCAAGGCAATCGCTACAACTGCTTCATTACTAGGTACCACGCCTTGTGTATTTAATGCGGTTTGGAACATCTCCGCAAAGGGCGTTAATGAGTTCGCCAATAGCCCTGCGCCACCAATTAAAACTAAGAAGCCGACGAATGTTTTCAACGTTCCTTGAACAACATCAGAAAATTTCTTTTTCTGTAAAACTAATCCCAACAAAGCAATTAATGAAACCAGAATCGCTGGCTGGCTAACAATTGAAACAAATAAATTCAATAAAGTTTCCATGTTTTTCCTCCTTCTTATTGATGTGCAATGCCATTGTCATCTAAAACTTTCAAGACTTTCTCCTTCGTTTCATCGTAATCAATAATCGCATTTAAAGGAATGATTTTTTCATCAGGAATTGACCCTAAAGCATCTTGCAATGTTTTTTCGACAAAGAAGTAATCAGCCATATCGCCACTGGCACTCCCGACATCTGTGTGATCAATTTGAAAATTATCTGTATCAACACCGACTTCCTCTAAAATTTGTTGGATATTCATTTGCACCATAAAACTTGTTCCTAAACCACTTTGACAAACTGTAAAAATCTTCATCTTATTTCTCTCCTTCTTGGATAATTGATAGTATTTCTGGAACGGTTTCAGCCGCCACTAAGCGATGTAATGATTCTTTTTTTGATAGAATTTTTGTCAGACTAGATAAGGCCCGTAAATGTGTTTCGTTATCTGAAGCAGCTAAACAAATAAAAAGGTGAATTTCATGCTTAGGACCTTCTAATAAATCGACACTTTTTTGGATTTTTAGTAATGACATACCTAACTGATTAACGCCATCTTCTGGTCGCGCATGAGGCAATGCTACGTCTGGACAGATATGGATAAATGGCCCAAACGATTCGACTTTTTGAATCATCGCATCAATGTACTTTTCCGTAATACTGCCATTTTTTAATAACGGCTTGGCAGCTTCTGTAATTCCCGCTCGCCAGTCTGCAACTTCAGGCAGGACTTGGACTGTTTCTGTTGTTAATAATTCCGATAACATTGGACGCAGATCCTCCTCTTTTTCTAAAATTTTGTTCATTTTACGGTGCAAGACACGATATAACTGCGCTTCTGTGACTCCTTTTTTTAAGGAAATATAAGGTTTTAACGCATCTAAAATATCTTTAACATCTGGCATGGAAATACCTGGCAATAGCCAATCTGATTGGACTTGATGCATCAATTGATTTTTCTCCAAAGAGCTCATAATGGGCTTGGTAAGATAAACCTTTTTGGCTGTTTCAATAGGGACCGTTGAGAAAATGATGTCATAGCTTTTTTCAGATACATTCTCTATTTCCCTCACCGCATTTGTTTCTTTAAATTCAATCATTGGAAATAGCCGACGCAATTCCGATTGCAAAATCAACGAAGAACTGATGCCACTAGGACAAACAATTAGCGCTTTTAGCTTTTCTTGCCGTTGCTCATTTTTTTGGCCGAAAATTTCTCCACCAAATAATATGGTGAAAAAACCGATTTCCTCTGGCGGGATTGAACGTTTCGTTAATTTTTCTAAAGGAGCTAACGCTTGTTCACAAAGATGATAAAGCGACCGGTACGATTGTCGAATATCCTTGATTAAAACATTCGGCAAGTAAAAGCCATAGTTAATCCGAAAATAAGCAGGAACCAGATGATAATACACATTCATGAGCAATTCACGAGGCTGCTCAAATTGAACGACGGCCAATAATTCCATTTTCCGAATAATTTCACCAGAAATATCTAATAAAAACTCTAACTTCGTATCTCGCAATTCTCCTTGCAAGGCTGTCATTAAACAAATCGTGAAAAAAAGACTCTCAGTTTCTACATTCGCCACTGGCCCAACTAAATCACTTAAAATACGACGACTGACGGGATAAGCGCGTAAGGACTGAATTAACTGGTTCTCAGGCCAGACGACTGTTCCATATTTGCCTAATCTTTTTTGAGAAAAAGCAAGAAAGTAACTAATTTCATCCAATCTGCTGGGTACTAGTTGAAGCTGCGCTTCCTGGACGGCTAATTGAATGCCGTCACGCATTTTTGCGTATTGGCTCATTTGATGCTGACTGAGCCAGCAAAATAAAGCAAAGGTGCCCGACTTTTGTTGTAAGAGGCGGGCAAGCCAATTTTTCCCGAAACGACGAATCCGAAATTCATCTCCTTCTAGGTAAAACCCTCGTTTTCGTTCGTAGGATAAAGCAATGTTTTCAGTTGCTAGTTGGTGTCGGACTTTTTTGATATCCGCTAAAATAGTGCCTTTCGAAACGTCTAAAAAATTTTGGTAATGATAAACTGATAGTTCTTCGATCTCTGAATAAGTGAGTAAAAAAATGAGTGCTTGTCTTTCTGCTTCGCTATAGATCACTTGACGTTGTTGAAAAAGTTGCTTCCCCCATTCATTTGCGGAAAGACTTGGAATGCTGACAGTATTCTGTTGAACTTCTCCGCCTATTGCCGAAAGTTGCGTCACTAATTCTCGTTGCGAAAGATCGGTTATTTGTTGAGCCAAAGAGAGCGCAATTTTTTGCCCTGCATACTCGTCAAGGAGATAACTTATTTTATAATTCACAGCCTGTGTCCTCCTCCTGTAATCATCATATAATGGTAGCGCTTTATTTTCTATCTAAGTTGGGTACAAATGTCTACTGTACTTTTTTGATAAATTGTACCGTTCTTTATTTTAAAGTTAACAAAAACCCGTTGCAAGTTTCTTAAAAACTTACAACGGGTTTTCTTTATGTTAATTGTGTTTGTAATGCGATATTCAGTAAAATAGCCACCGCTACCCAGCCGCCACACATCACCAGAAGCAGCCAACTAAACATTGATTGTTTTACTAAAGACTGCTTGGGCTTTGCTTGATGAACAAAATTCATGCTACTTACTAAGAATAGTAAAAATAAAGCAAAACAAAGGACGGCCAAGCCGGCACAAATCCAAATCCACATCGTAATCCCCATCAATACGCCTCCTTTTCAAATTGATTTTATTTATAGAAACGGCAATCTATTTTTCTTTTTTCCTTTTTTTATTCAAATAATAGAAACTTATTATTACTATGAGCAGACAGACAATACCAAGACTGTAAAGCCACCTGCTATTTCGTTCACCTGTCCTTGGTAAGGACATCTGGGCATTAGTGGGATTTGTTTTGGCAGTATTTTTCTTAGGCATCTCTTCTTGGCGTTGTGCCGTTTTTTTATCTTTGTTAGTAATTGGCTGTTCTGTTGACTTAGTGATATCTTCTGTTTCTAGCGGTTCCTTCCCACCATAAAACGTCACACCAATATTCGTTTGTCCCGCTTCTTCTGCAAAGCTCTCAGAAGAAGCGGTCAGACTCGCGTTGGCGATGATTAAAAGCATTCCTAATATCACCAGAAGTGACCCTTTACTTCTCGCTGTCATCATCGCGCACTCCTTGTCTATTTTTCAAGGCTGCCTGTTTTTCTTGTTGTAAATAGGCTTGTTGTTTCAGTGTTGCTTTCTGTTGCGTAAAACGCCAAATAGCTAGAATTAGACTCACAATTGTTGCAGCTAACAAGCCATAAAAAGCTTGATTCCACCAAGTCGGTAGGACCAATTTCACTACTGCTTCTTTATTTAATTTTTTGGCTTCTTGACTACTGATGGTAAATTCTTGCTTAAACGGCCACACTTGTTGTTCATCTTCTTTCAAGACCGCTTTTCCTTCAAAAATATAGGTTCCTGGACGAACATCTTCTTTCCCGAAATCTAAATGGAAGTTCATCGTCGAATTTGGCGCAAAACGAACACTTGGTAAAATCCGTTTGGCATATTCTTTCGTTTCGCCTTTTTTCGTTACTTTTCCTTCTAAACGTACTTCAGGAAAAATAGCGGATGTCGGATTCTGAATAACCGCTTGGACCGATTTATTTCCTAAAGCAATGGTCGGAACTAATTTAACTAATTGAAGAGTCTCTGCTAGATACATCGGTGTATCTTCTGACATTCGTAAAGCAATTGCTACATTAAATCCATATCGACTGGTTAAACCCGTTGATTTTCCTTTTTCTTCCTTTTCATCTTCTGCAAGCGAAGCATAAACACCACCCAAAACTAATCCTTGGAAACCATTCGCTGGAATTTCGACAGTCATTTTGGCTGTTACGGTTTTCTTAGCGGGAACTTTTACATGTTCCTCAGGTAATTTAATTAATGTTGTCAAGGGTACTTTTAAACTTGAATCTGGTTTTTTCTCGAAATCATTGTACACAATTAAACCATTGTCATTCGTCACAGCATTCGCCAAATTTAAATCAATCGTCAATTCTTCATCTGTTTTATTAATTAAAGATAATTCGACTTCTTGTTTCTGTCCTGGTTTTACAATGAGATCGTAGTAGGATTGCGTATTTTTCGCTTGATTCTCAGGAATATTGGGTTTAACTGTAAATTTTGTATTCATGTTGTCATCCGCTTCTTCTGCTTGTACAGCAGAAGGGATGCTTAATGCCATCACACAAATAAAAACTGTGACGATTAGCCAGCGCATTGTCTTCATTATTTGTTCCTCCTATGTATCGAAAAGGAGCCGTGCACCACTGCGCAGCTCCTTTTCTAGTAATGCAGTATTCTCGTTAGTAACTTTTTATGGCGCAGCCACTAATGTCCAAGTTACGTTACCTGTATACGCACCATTTGTAATTTGTGAACTAGGTGTTGTAATGTTTAATTTTACATTTGATAATTCAGAATCCCATGTACCTTGACCTTTACCAACTGCAGCTGTAGCAATTGATACAGCTGCTCCACCTACTGGAATAGTTGTTCCAGCAAATTCAGGACTTCCTGGATCTGCTGCAAAGGCAGCCACATCACGTGAGTATGTTTTTGCTGTTTCATCGTATTTAGCTACTGCTCCTGTTTGCGCAAAGGTAATTGAACCTTCTAAAGTAGCAGTACCATTTTTCATTTCAGCAACGCCTGCAGTAACTGACCAACCCGCTTGTGTTCCACGAACATCCCCGACCGCATAACGTTTTGTTTGTGTACCATTTGCATCTAATGAAATCGCTGATAAATCAGAACTAACTTCTGTCGAAGCAAATTTGAATTCTGTTGGAACATATAACAAATCAAAGTTAGTATTCGTACCTGGTTCTGGTTCTTGGGTACTTCCATCTTCTCCATCACCATTACCACCTGGTAATGAACCACTCGTCATTTCTACGTTTGCTGGTGTTGTACCAGTCGTTGTTGCATGTGCTGCTGCAGGAGCGATGCTTGCCCCTAAAATTGCCGTTCCTGCAAATAAAGTTACCAATGTTTTTTTCTTCATTTTACTCTCTCCTTTATATCTTGGTTAATTAATGAATAAAAAAGTGAAAAACTTTTCTATCTCAGTAGAACGTAAACTAAGTATAGCGAAAAAAAGACTGCTTGTGATTTCAAATTTTAAACACCTCATGCAAAAAAAATGAATTTACTATAACAGCAAGGTTCCAACGACTTTTTGTGTCTTTGAAAACGTAATTTTCAAAAAATATATTGTTTTTTTTCACATATAAAGTAGTAATTTTATAAAAAAACAGCGAGAAAACGTCAAAACATTAGTAACAAACACTAACATTTTGACGTTTTCTCGCATTTATTAAATCGAAATTTCCTCAATATTTTTAAAAAAAATAGTGAAAACTAAAATTATATCGTTTTCATAGACAAAACGTACATTTTTTCTTACGAAAATTGATAATCACTCGCTGACTATTCTCTAATCAAAGCTTGCGTTGTACAGCGGAAGGAACCACCTAACATTCTAGAAACATGGTAATCAATTGCCTCAACTTTGATACCTTTTGCTTCTATTTGAGGAATTAAAGTTGTAAACGATTGGTCCGTTATATAAGTTTCTTCGTTAAGCGGTAGACCATTTGTCACTAAATACGCTGCTTCTTGCAAAGTAACGTGAATTTTTTCCCAGTTGGCTAATTGCGCAGGAAGTCCATCCAAAAAGGCCTCTTCACAAACAATCATCAAGCCTTCTCTCAACAAGCTTAACGCACAATCTAAGTGGAGAATATGCGGATGTAACCGAACCGGCACCACTTCATAACCAAAATGACCAATCATATTGGCTAACCACTGAATTCCTGCTAGGTTACTTGCCAAGCCAGAGTAGCCCACAAAAATTGTTTTTCCTAGAACTAAAACATCGCCGCCTTCAATAAAGGGACCTGCTTCACTTAAAGCCCCTTCAGAAATGTCAGGTTGTGGCGCAGCAAAATAATAGCCTTCTGCTTCTTGTGTCCACTGCTGAATAATCGGACGAATTGGTAAAATTTCTTGTCGACGGTGTTGAAATCTTAAGTTTCCTTCTATTAAGAGATTGCCAATTGTAAAAAAAGGGTCTCTTGAAAAGAAGTTACTATATCCTACGCCCAATTCCTTGCCATGTTCTTTTTCATAGGTTGTCAATAAACGCGGACGAAATACTTCTACGCCATAAGATTCTAATACTCCTTGCATGACTTCTTTTTCTTTTTCCCAGCGTACCTGAAGTTCTGGCGCAAAGTCTGCTAAATCACGGCCTTCATTATTCTGTGTTAAACGGGCATTTTCCTCTGTTAAAAAAGTCGTATCCGCTTCATCAAATTTATCTGGTAAACAAAATTGCGATTGTGCTAAAACAACTGAACGCAACGGTGCAAATTCACTTTCAACATGCATTTTTTTCATTATTTGACCTCACTTTTATCTGGTTACCTTCATTATAACAGAGATAAAATTTTTATGCCTTCAATGAAGAAAAAGCAGAGCTTCTATACGCTCTGCTTTTTCTTCATTTTGTTATTTACCAATACCTTTATCTTTAATCTCAGCTTTTTGCCCGGTGCCATCTACTAAGCCAAAAATAATCTTCGCTTGGTCTGTATTATCAATTTGTCCTGAAAAAGCTTCTGCTTGTGGGCCATAAGCATAGACATTTACATCTTCTCCTGTGTGTCCGCCTGTAGTCCAACCAGTATTCGAACGTTCATCAAAAATCTTTCTTAATGCCTGAGCAATTTTTTCAACATCTTTTGACTCCGCCGCTGTTTTCATTGCTTTCAATTCAGCCTCACTTAATTGAAAATCAATATACTCAGTCACTGTTTTTTCCACATTACCATTTTTAATGATTTCTTCTGCCATGAAATCAGGCGTGCGTTTTGCCGCATGTAATGGCTCCGTCAACCAATTGTATTGATCTCCTTTACCTAAAGACAAGCCACCAGTAGAATGATCTGCAGTTGTAACCACCAATGTTTCACCATCTTTTTTGGCAAAATCGATAGCCTTTTCAAACGCCGCTTCGAAATCTTGCATTTCGCTCATCGCGCCAACAATATCATTGCTATGCCCGGCCCAATCAATTTGGCTACCTTCAACCATTAAAAAGAAGCCTTTTTCATTTTTATCTAAACGTTGAAGAGCCGCTTCTGTCATATCAGCTAATGAAGGAACTTCTTCCGTTCGGTCAATCATTTTAGGTAGTCCACCTGGTGCAAACAAGCCTAAAATTTTGTCGTCTTGGTTCTCATTTAACGACTTTTTGTCTGTGACATGACCATAACCCGCTTGGGAAAATTCTTTGACTAAATCACGATCTTTCCGCGCAAATAATTCGGAGCCACCGCCAAGTAACACATCGACTTTGTGTTGTCCGTCGATTTGATCATCAAAATAGTCATCGGCGATTTCTGCCATATTTTTGCGTGAAACATTATGGGCGCCATATGCAGCAGGGGTTGCATGTGTTATTTCAGATGTTGCTACAAGCCCCGTTGATTTCCCCACTTTTTTCGCACGTTCTAGCACTGTTTCTGTTTTGGACTTGTCATTATCGAGTGCAATAGCATTATTGTAGGTTTTCACTCCAGCAGCCATCGCTGTCGCTGCGGACGCTGAATCAGTGACATTCTCTTCTTCATCTTCTGGATAAGTGGCTTGCTGTCCGACTAAATAGGTATCAAAAGCTGTTTGGGGAACACGCTTGTCTGAGTGATTGGCTTTAAAATAGCGATAGCCCGTTGTATACGGATTCCCCATGCCATCTCCAATCATAAAAATAACATTTTTTACTGGTGCTTTTTCGGATTCAGCTGCCTTCGCTTCAGCAACCTCTGTTTGTTTTTCGCCGCTTTTCTGTTCAGATAAATTTGTACAACCCGCTAATGTTGTGAATGTTAATAAGGTAACCCCTAGCAAAGCTCTTTTCTTCATTTCCTTGTTTCCTCCTTCATATCTCTACCCATACATTGACTATAACAAGTCTTAGTTGATTTCTGATAAATAACAAGTAAACAAAGTGTTAAGTTGTTGTATTGCTTCTGTTAAGTTCCTTATTTTTCGCGTCTTGCTGCTCTTTTTTCGGCTTCTTTGCGTAATTGTTTCTGCGCTTTTTTTGAGCCGCGTTCAATATCTTTGAGTTTCTTTCGTTCATGGAAATCTGTAAATAAACTTTCTAAATCATAGTCTTGCGGATATAGATCTTGTGCTTTCGCTTGTAATTTCAACCGTCTTCGTGGTACATTTTCAATTTTATCATTCACAAATACTTGGATTTCTTGTTCACCCTCATCTGTAAAAACCAACCCAATTTGTTGTGTTTCTGTCAATAGGACACGATCACCTTTTTGATAACGGTCTGTTTCTTCTACAAACGTGGTAAAGGTCGTTTCTTTTGCTTTCAGGGGTTTAAATAGACTTCGATTAGTAGGGTATTCTTTCCGCTGAATATAATGGGCCGCCTTTTCAATGAGCTGTGACTCCATCTTCATTTTATGTGCAATCCAAAGCGCCTGACTATCGCCTACTTCACCAATTTTCAATTGATATTTTGGCGTTAATGTTTCACGATCGAAGGTCATTGCGGCGGGCACAAAATCATCATGCTCTTGGGCAAAACGTTTAATTTCACCATAGTGGGTCGTTGCAACTACCAAGGCACCCTTTTGATACATCGTTTCCATGATAGCAATCGCTAAGCCAGCTCCTTCGTTCGGCTCGGTGCCACTGCCAATTTCATCTAATAAAACAAGCGTGTGTCGTTTAACATTACGCAACATTTCCGCAATATTTTTCATGTGCCCAGAAAAAGTGCTTAACGCATTTTCCAGATTTTGCTGATCACCAATATCGACAAAAATTTCATCTAATACTGGAATCTCTGTGCCCACTTGTGCTGGAATTTGCAACCCAAATTGTGTCATGACAGTCAATAAGCCAACTGTTTTCAAGACAACCGTTTTACCACCAGCATTGGCACCTGTAATGACAAGTCCTCGATACTCTGCTCCTAAAGAAAACGTCAATGGTACTGCGTGTTCTAATAAAAGAGGGTGTTTTCCTTGAACAATGCGCAAGCGTTCTTCTTTGTTGACTTTTGGCGTGATCCCACCTATTTCGCGACTATACTTTCCTCGTGCAAAAATAATATCTAAGGTGGTCATTGTATCGACGGCTTGATCGACTAGTCGTTCTTGCTCATTAATTAACCCTGTTAGTTCTGCCAAAATTTGATATTCTTCCGCTGTTTCTTCCGCTTTTAAGAGTGTCAGTTGTTCATTTAATTTACTAATTGCTACAGGTTCAATAAAGACCGTTTGTCCTTTATTGGATTGTTCAATGATTGTGCCTGAAACCTTATTTTTATAGCTAGCTTTGATTGGTACCGTGTAATGTTCCCCTTTTTTCACCATCATATTTTCTTGAATATACAGTTGATTATTTTTATTGCGTAAAAATTTGGTGACTTTTGTTTCAATTTCTTGTTGGCATTCATTGATTTGACGACGGATTTTCCGAAGTTGTCGAGAAGCATCGGTGGCAACTTTTTGGTTATGGATTTTCGTATAAATTTGTTCTTCGATTGCTCTGAAATCAGCTAAGTGCTGACTGTAACTAAATAAACGCGGCGTTTGGTATTGATTTTTTTCAAAAAACTTCTGGATTCGCTGACTACTTCTTAAAAAGTCAGCGACCTCAATCAATTCGTTTGGTGTAAGGATTAAGCCTTTTTTCACTTGTTGAAGCAAGCGGGTAATTTGACTCAAGCCCATGAAAGGGACGTGTTGTCCGCTATCAATAATTAAGCGGGCCTCGGTTGTTTCCGTTAAGCGGGACTGCACTGTTTCTAAACGTGTTGCAGGGACCATTTTCGCCAACCGTTCTTTACTATACTCGCCAATCGCACGTGTTTGAACTTCTTTAAGAATTGTTGTAAATTGTAATTTTTGAATGGTTTCATGATTCATTTGTTTTTTCTTCCTTTCTATCACGAAAAGAATACCTGGCGCCTTTAAATAAAAACCAGTTTCTATAGAAAAAAGAGGACAGCGTTCTACCGCTGTCCTCTTTATCATTGGATAAAGGTTACTAAAGAAACCTCTTTTAAAGGAGGTATTTAGTAATTGAGATGACTGACAGGTATCACTTTCTAAGCACACCAAATAAACCTTGCTTGGTTCACTGGTTATTCAACTTATCAATTAGATACCTACGACACTCACCAAAATACCCCACATTCATTTGTTGGTTTTTATTTATTCTCCACTTGAGAGTAGCAAATCTGGCGAAGAAAGTCAACTAAATAAAAAAATATGTATAGATACAAAATACCGCTCATCAATATGGCATTTATAATTTATCCAAAGTTTGTTGTTGCTCTTTCAATACTTCTGTGATTTTTTTACCAAATTGTCCTTTTAAGGAACCTTCCAAGGTTTGCTCAGTTGAAGAGACTGTTTTTTTAGCACTTTCAATTGCGACTTTTCCTTCTTTTTGTGCCTTTTGCTGATTCGTATAAGCCTTTTGTGCGTTCACCCTTCCAATTGTTTGAACACGAATTTTTTCTAAACTTTTTTGTAATTCTTTAAACAATTTTTCTACTATTTCTTCCAAATCGAACGCTCCTTACTAATTTTTGAGATTGCGAAGATCTTGGCGATATTGCTGCTCTAATTCGTCTTGCTGCCGCATGAGTTGTTTTTTCTCTTTGGCAATTTCTTCATTATATTCATATTCTAGGTGCATAATCGCTTGTTTTGCCTGAGCAAACACTTCACTGTCAACTTCAGCTTTCTGAACGATTCGTTGTAGCTTTGATAACGTCTCCTCAATTAACTGCTCACCTTTACGTTGATAGTTTTTCAAATAATTCTCCGCATCTTCTAATTGCCAACGTTCTCGTTGATAAGCAGCGATAATTTGTTCTTCTTTCATTTTTTCTCCTTTTACGTCCCTAGTTGTCGGGCTAAGGCTCGATCTCTTTGGACCAATTCTTGAATTTTTTGTTTAATTTCTTGAGCTAACTGCTGAAATTTTTCAGCCATCATTCGAATCTGATTAATTTTTTCTTGGAAAAATTCCGTTGGTTCACCAACTATTTTTTGCTGCGTTGCACCTGCTGTGGCTAAACACTCTCTCATCTCACCATCGGAGAGAATCGCTGTTTGGCTGTAGGCTTCTTTCAAGGTATTCTGCCATAATTCCTCGGCTTCTTGAATGGCTCGTTGGTAAATATTCATCATATTGGTCATGGCATTTTGAAACGCTGTACGTCCTGTGTCCACCGCTAATAGAGCCTGCTGGTCTTCTAAATAAATTCGCTCATTAACAGAAAGGCCGCCACCGCTGGCTGTTAAGCGACTTTTTAATTGAGTTAATCTTGTAACTTGTGCCGTGTAGTGTCGCATGATTTGCGCCCCTTGCTGACGCATATAGCCTTCTAAATTCCCAGATTTTTCTGGAATTTTCAGCTGACCTGTTTTTTCATCAAACGACCAGCTATCTAATGCATGGCTTTTGCCTTCGACCCAAATAATCGTGCCAAAATCATCGCTATTACCCCAGTGTGAATTAAAGTCATTCCACTTTGTCACATCATCATTCTTTTGTCGATAATTCAAAAACAAATGCGGATTTTCTTCCATAAAATTCGCTTCTGCTTTGGTTAAAGAACCATATTGAAACCAACCGCTAAAAACCGTTGTAGCAATTTGAAAATGAGCGCCAACTTTCAGCATATATGCAGATTGTGAGTAACCAGTCAACTGAGTAATTGTCCAGTCTGGATGCGTTTCAAGCAAAGTTCCAACATACTTAAGTGCTTCATCTGCTTGTGGCGAACCATTTGGCGCTAGGCCTTTAGCCGCAGCTTTCAAGTCGTTCTCATCAGAAGGGTAAGTTCCTGCTGCGACAACTGTCACTTGCGAAACGTCCGGTTGTCCTTTCACAATTGGTGCAACAGCCATGGCTTGGAAACTATGGGTGCCGTTTTTGATGGAGAGGACTTTGAAATTTTGACCATTGCTAACTACAAATTCATTTCTTTCAAACTCTTTTAAATTTTTAGTAGCCTTATCTGTATATTTAACTTTACTTTCTTTATAGCTCGGATCTACTAAATATACTTCATAATTTAGATACCGTAGTTCTTCTTCAGTTCTCATTTATAATAACCTTTCATCCTTATTAGAAAAAATAATTTTTACTTCATCTTCAGTTTTTCCTTTTCCCAAGACGGGAATTTCCGTACTTCCTACATACGAACGATATTCCTTTTCATTTGGAGACATACTAACCCCAATCTCAGAAGAAACGCCATAACTCGTTGTTATTGTCACGTCTACCCTTGTAAAACCAGCCAAAGAATTTTCTACATAGTCTTCCGAAAACTCAATCTCAACTACATTCGCAAAAGTATTCTTAATTTGCTTCGCCGTCATCGTTTCCATTTGAATTAACTCTCGTTCTTTTCTCCGTTCCACTCTTTCTCGATAACCAAACACGCTCACTCCTCCTATTAGCAAAATGATTCCACTTACAATTAGCCACCATTTTTTCTTCAACACTTCACCTCTTTTTCGCTATCTTCATAACTTCCTTTCTGTTCTATCCGAAAAAATAACCCTTACTTCATTTTCAGTTTTTCCTTCTTTAAATTCGATACCTCCCGCATAAGACTCTAATAGATTACCTTTGTTATACAATGACATACTAAGCCCAATCTCAACTACATCTGCAAAAGTATTCTTAATCTGCTTCGCCGTCATCGTTTCCATTTGAATTAACTCTCGTTCTTTTCTCCGTTCCACACTTTCTCGATAACCAAACACGCTCACTCCTCCTGTCAGCAAAATGATTCCGCTTACAATTATCCGCCATTTTTTCTTCAACACTTCACCTCTTCTTATTCCGTTCCTTAATAATAGCTTACCATAGATTATAAAAAAATGTGAAGATAAACTAAATATTTTTTAGTTATTATAATTATTTAGCGTATTGATTGTATCAGTAAAAAACAAGAAAGGAATGATTCGCTTCCTCTCTTGCTTCTTCTCATTAAACTAATGTGTTTTTCATCATGGTTAGTAACGTTTTCACGTCTTCTGTTCTAGTGTCCCCTGTTTCTTGATCGATAATTGAGCTGTAGACATGAGGAATGATTTTTTTAACGCCGGCATCCACCGCAATTTGAACAATTTCTTCAAAGTTTTCTAAATCAATGCCCCCTGTTGGCTCTAAATAAAAGTCATACTTGGCACAAGCTGCTGCTACTGCTTGGTATTCTTCTTTGTGAGCCAAGCCTTTCATCGGGAAATATTTAATGGAACTGCCTCCCATGTCTTTCAACAATTTGATGGCGGTTTCGATAGGTACTTCCGCCGCTGGCGCACCCGAGCTTAACGGACCTGTCGCAATGTTAACATAGCCAACTTTGCCTGTGGGTGAAACCAAGCCATTAATTACTGTTTCGTCTTGACGAAGTAAGGCCCGCGAAGCGCCGACACCTGTGAAGACTTGGTTCACGTGTTGCGGTTGTAAAACTTCTGATAAGCGAGCCACCATTTGACTTTGATTTGGATCACCAGCTCCTAAGCCGACAGATAAAGCGTTGTTGGTTGCTGCTTGGTATTTTTTCATATCGTCAATGGCTGCTTCATCGGTTTCATAGTTTTTTGAAAGGACACCTAACACAACATGCCCTTCTGCTGCTTCATAACAGGCTTGGGCATTTTCTACTGAATTGGCTAAGACGTTTAAACAAATGCGTTCTTCTAAATAATTAGGTTTTAATGACATGGCTTATTTCTCCTTTGTGTCCATAATTTCTTGTAATCGTTGCACGATTTTGTTCATTTCTTCTTGATTGACAGAACGAATGTCAAACTCAATAATGCCATTGTTGGCTTGATATTCTCGCGTATAAATGGCTGGACTTTTTGCTTTTAATGCTTGGATGACTTCCTTGGCAGTTTTTCTGCCGTCCACTTTAACACTGGCGCGATAAATGTCTCGGCCAGCGCCATCTTGGACGATTTTGGCGGTTAAATCTGACAAGTTGTTGATGGCTTCAACAAACGGTTTTAAGCGTTCTTGCATCGAAGCCCCTGACTCACTGCCATGCGCCAAGTATTCTTCCACTGCTTGCGTAAAGCCCAGGATATTGTCTTTGCCAATTTTCATTGCTCGACCAATGCCTTTTCCTTGTAGGCGCACCCAGTCAATGTATTCTTTTTTCCCGACCACTAAACCGGCACTTGGCCCTTCAATTGCTTTGGCGCCGCTGTAAATCACCAAATCAGCGCCTGCTTCAGTGTATTTGAAAAGATCTTCTTCTGCTGCCGCGTCAACAATTAGCGGCACCTTGTGGCGTTGCGCCACTTTAGCCGCTTCGGCCACCGTCAGCATACTTTTTTGCACGGTATGATGGCTTTTGATGTATAGAATGGCCGCTGTTTTTTCAGAAATCATCATTTCCACGTGTTCTGGACTACACATGTTGGCGTAGCCAGCTTCCACCACTTGGCCGCCACCTTGCGCTACCATAACTTCTACAGGCGTGCCGTAGTCCACGTTGTGCCCTTTAGGTAAAACAATCTCTCGCTGTTCAATTTTTTCTGTATAAGGATGATACGCGTGGTACAAGCTGCCTTTTCCAATCAAGGCAGCCACCGATTGGGCAATCCCCGCCGAAGCCGAGGAAACGATTTGGGCATCTTCTACCTTCAACAAGTTGGCTAAAAAGGCCCCTGTTTGCACACTAAGTTCACTCATTTCAAAGAAATGTTCGCCGCCGAATCGTTGAGCCGCGAGGACTGCCTCCGAAACTTTGGAGACACCTAGAATGGTCATTTTGCCAGAAGCATTGATGACTTCTTTTAAGTGAAATTTTTCGTAACTATTCATTATTTTCTCCTTTATAACAAACCAAAGAATGAAGTGACCAAACTAACTAAGACAATCGTGCCGATAATGATACCGTAACGTGGGCCTTTTTTTACCATGAAGAAATAAATAGCCATGACTGCTGCTAAAGGAAGTAACCCTTTCATAATTTGATCTAGAATATCTTGTAAAACAATCGTGGCACCGCCAGTAACTTTAAACGTCATCGGGCTAGCAATTTTAACATAACTCGCACTTAAAGCGCCCATCATCATCATTCCTAAAACATTCGCTGAATAAATGACTTGCTTAATTTTGCCGTCTTTTAACAAACTTAAGATTGAATTACGCCCTAATGTATAGGACTTATTCACTAACGTCCAACTGATGTATAATGTAATGGCTGTGTACAGAACCAACGGACCGATACTTCCAATCACGTTACCTCCTTTAGCCATTGGAATAAAAATGGAAATGATTAACGGCATTAATGCTGCCCAAATAATTGAATCGCCAATCCCAGCCAGTGGACCCATCAGCCCAGTTTTAATCGATGTGATCGCCGTATCAGAGATCGCTGCACCATTGGATTTTTCTTCCTCCATAGCAATTGCAATCCCTTGAATTGAAGCCCCTACTGTTCCTTCAGTATTAAAAAAATTCAAATGACGTTTCAGAGCTTCTCTTTGTTGTTCTTCATCGTCTGCGTAAAGTTTTTTAATTGCAGGAATCATCGATGCACAAAAAACTAAACTTTGGAGACGTTCATAAGAATTTGATAATTCACAGCCTAGTTGATAAATCCAAAAGGCTTTGGATAATTCTTTTTTAGTAATTTTTTTCTGTTCCAATTGTTGTTCATTTGCTTGTGTCATTTGTTCCATTATGCTGCCTCCTCACTCAATGCCTTATTTCTAACTAAAAAGGCAATACAGATTCCTAAAATAGCGACGGCCATAACTTCTGCGCCAAAATATACTACTGCAACAAAACCAATTAAAAAATAAGGAATCAAATTTTTCTTGCCAATTACCATAATTGTTAAGGCGAATCCTAACGCTGGTAAAATACCACCCATTACTTCAAAGCCGTGCATCAACCATGCTGGGATAACTTCTAAGACTTTATTCACCACGGATTGACCAAAAAAGTTCGCCGCAAAAACCAACGGAAAGCGAATTAAAAATCCCGCTAAAGCTGGATAAACAAACGCAGCTCGGTAAATCCCCCCATAATTTAACTCTTCTGCATATTTATCAGCCATATGCACCCAAGTCGCATTGATGGTCCGCCGTAATTGATCCATAAAGACGCCTAACACACCAAAAGGAACAGCTAGTGCAACAGCCGCCTCGGCATTCATTCCCACACCTAAAGCAATCGGAATCGCGATTGCTGAAGCTAAAGCCGGATCACTAGGCACATTGCCGCCCGGTGTGGAGGTGACTCCTAGATAAACAAGTTGAATCCCCGCACCTACAACCATTGCTTCACTAAGTTTTCCTGTTGCTAAACCAGCCACCAACGCTGCACCTAATGGCTGAGACAGCATGCCTGAAAATGTGTACCCAAAACGCAAACGTGCAAACCAATAATAAAGTCCCATAATAATTGAAACACCTAAAACGCCCATATGATTCTCTCCTTTTTCTCTGATTATAGTGATTGATATTTTTCAATTAATTTTTGAATTGGTAGGGGATTTTCTTCGGGAATCGCTTGGAAGAAAACATGGATGCCCTTCGTTAAAAGTTCAGTCAAAATTGCAACATCTTCTTCAGATAAATTGATATTTTTTAAAACATTTTTCCGATTTGGTCCGCCACCTAAGCCACCAACTTGAATCTCCTCTTTAATAATTTCTTGGTCCACCATCGCTTTTAAGGTCGTTAAATCTGGCACTAAAAATAACACCTTTTTCTCTTCCTTTTCTTGCGATTCCCAATATTCTTTGGCACTTTCAATCCCTTTAATTACTACAGAAACCCCTGGAGGCGCCGCCATTAAATAAATACTTTGTAAAAATTCATCTTGCTCTAGTTCATCACTCACTACCAAAATTTCATTTGCACCTGATTGTTGTAACCATTTAGTCACTACTTGTCCATGGATTAAACGGCTATCGACTCTTGTTAATACGATTTTTGACATTCTGTTCACCTGTACTTTCTTATTTTGGAATTTCTAAAATTTGACAACTGTCTACTGCTGCTTGTTGAATCATCTCTGCATCTTGTAAACGAAACCCAGGACCACTTTGTTTCATGACGGATTCTAATAATAACGATGTGCATAATCCTGACACAATCAGGAGGTCATAATCTTTTGATAAACGTAATGCAACGTTACTAGGTGTGCCGCCTTTAACATCTGTTAAAATTAGCAACTGGTTGTGCCACGTTAATTGGTCAATTTTTTCTGTGACTCGTTCTAAATAATCCCCCAGTGAATCCTCTGCTTGTAATGCAACTTCATGTACATTTGTGACTTCTCCAACAATCATCTGGACGCTTTTGACTAATTCCAAGCCCCAACCATTGTGTGTTAAAAGTAAAATTGGTTCATTTTCCATAAACAAACTCCTTTGCTAATTAATCATTTTATTAAAAGCAATAAGTGTGCCAACTTTCATTTCCGTTTGAATTAAGCCTTTTCAAAGAGCAATTCATAAATATAGCGCACTTCCAAAGGTGGAATCAACAGATTATAGGACACTTCAAGCGGTCGAAACGCCATTTTTATGACAGATACAGCTTCTGGCAACTCTCGATATGACACTTCATAAGCTGTCGGGTCATATTCTGGATTCAACAATTGCCGTTCTAACATACAAGCACAATGAATGATAAAACGAAGTAAAATCTTTTCGTCACTTTTTATTTTAGTTTGCAAGCAAATGTCTGAATAAATCTTAGCTAATTCGATTGAAATGGTTGTAGGATTCAAAACCGTTAGTAAGTCTGTAATAGCTTCGATTGATAATCCTTGAATATATTTAGCTGAAACTTTTTTTAGTAACTCTTGGTTTTGTTTTTCTTCTAAATGATGGCCTAATAATTCGAAAACTAGCTGAATGCCCCGCTTCGATAGTAAATCTTGTAAAGAAATAAACGGAATATCTGGCACTTCTGTCTTTACGGTGCCAATGATGCCAACGATTTTCTCTTCTTTCCGAACAAAAGAATGCAAGCGATCAATGTCTTCCACTTCTCTTTTCTCTAAAGTAATGATGCGTACATTCGTTAGTAATTCATTGGGAAAAGTTTTTAGTAACAACTGTTCAATTTTAATAGCAGTCCCCATGCCAGTTAGACAGGAAATAATGAGAACTTTTGCCTCGTTGAAGCGACCTTTACTGCAAATCAAGGCGCGATGATTTTTTTCTTTTAAGACTGGTAATAGATACTCAAATGCCGTCGATTCATAAATGACTTCTCGGGCCACTTCTAGCAATGTTAAGAGATTGATATTGCTAATTAGCAGCACTTCCATTTGAAACGTTTGACTGATAGCATTACCAAAGTAAACCAGGGAACCGATGTCCACCATTAAAATAATTTTTTTATACTGATTTTGCTTTACAATTGCACGGACTTTTTCTAATGTTTCTTCCACTGATTGATTAATCGGCATATCAACTGCACGCATGACCGTTGTTGAAAACAGAAGGTTGGTGTACTCAACCATGCTGCTGGCCGTCGCGGCACCATGTGCAACGACGATAACGCCACAGTTTTCTTCAACTGAGTGCGCTCTTTTTTTAGCTGTGACTTTACGAATAAATAGATCAAAAAAGAGGATTTCCGTATCAGCAAAAGAAATCCCAAACAATGTTTGTAGAAAGTCCACCATGGTCTTAGCAGCTTGATACTGGGTTACTTTGCCAGAATAGATATTTTTGGTATCTGAATAAAATGTTTCATTCATTTGTGCAGAATAAAAAACAGCAGAATAAAGGTGGACAATTAAAATATTCTGGAAATCCTCTGTCAATTTTTCTTGGATTAATTGTTCAAAAAAGACAATGGCTTCTTGAATTTTTGGCTGCAATGTTTCGTCAATGGCCTCTATGGCTAGCGGTTCTTGAGCAAAAATATCCATATCATAAAGTTGCTCGACTTTGTTTTGCATGATTGCTAGCGCATCCTCTGTCGAAAGAGTTAATTTTTTCAAATCCGCATATTCTTTCAATAGAAAATTATAAAAACGATCATTTTTCAGACTTTCCGATTTGAGTAACTCTTGACTGCTTAAATAAAAATGGTTGTATTGAATCGTGAGGCCATCGTTAGGTATCCACTCATTAAAAGCCAGCAGACTTTCTACATCAGGTTGCTCTTTGACTGTTCCCTCGTTTGCTTCAATGCAAATAGTTTCCGTTAATTGATCGAACACTTCTAAATAGGCTTGTGCGCTCATAAATTGAATCGCCGCTTTCAATTCGCCAACGTTGGCTTCAAAATGAGTAAATGTTAATTGTTTCAACGCCTCATAACGAATATGGATATTCTTTTGAATCCGTTGACTTTCTTCTAAGAAAAAGGACAAAATCAATTGAATTTTTTCTTTCAAAGAGCGCTCGGCTAAAGCTGGAATGGCTAATGTCACAGGGATCCTTCTTAAAAACGTTTTCAAAAAATGTTGATTGACGGCTTCGGTTGTTGCAAAAATAAATTTTATCGATACATTTCTTTGTTTTTCGGCTTCGCCCATCCGTGTAAAATACCCTTTATCCAAAACTGTAAACAATTTTTCTTGGCCTTCGCTCGTTAATCGATGGACTTCATCTAAAAATAAAAAACCGCCATCTGCCAACTCTACTAAGCCTTTTTGGTCATTGGCGGCACCAGTAAAACTGCCTTTTTTATAGCCAAACAGATGCGAAGTTAATAATTCTGGATTGTTGAAATATTCTGCACAATTAAAATAAATAAACGGGACTTCTTGGTTCATTTTAACTTGATAAAATTGGTGTAATTGTTCTGCAATTAAGGTTTTGCCCACCCCAGATTCTCCAGTAAGTAAAATATTCAAGCCATTAGGCGGATATAAAATAGCGGCTTTCAACTTCTTGATGGCGTCTGCTAAGCTCCCATCAAAACCAATTACGTTCGCAAATGGATTCATTTTCAGTAACTGCTTTTTCTTATGTATCTGTTCTGTCTGTTGATAAATGTCCTCTTGCAGCGAAGTGAGGGAATCGTAGCACGTGCTACTTTTAAAAAAAGGAAACTGTTCCTCTAAGTAGTCTTTATCAAAAAATAACACCGGTCTTGATTTAACTTTAACGACTTGGTCTTTTCTCACTAATTCTGAAAGCTCTTCACTAACAGCGGTTCGGGTATAACCAGAGGCCTGACTTAATTGCGAAGCCGTTGCGGGCAACAAGGTTGCTTTGCTACTTGGATTTTGTACGTGAAACTGTTTTAACGCTTGATGAATATTATCAATTCTCATAGTCTTTTCCCCATTTCTTTTTTGATCCAAAAGTTAATTTATTATACATTAAAACGGAAGCGGTTTCTTATTTACCATAAAAAAATCAAGTCTTTAACCAAAAGATTAAAGACTTGATTTTTATTCTCCGTATTGTACAAGTTGTGTATTTTCACAATGAAAGTCCAAGAAATCTTGGATTTTTTTACCATTGAAGTAGTTATCAATGACTCGCATGACCGCATTGTGGCAAACAAATAGGTAAGTTTCCTCTGAAGCCACGGCTTCCTCAATCAAGGGATAAATTCGACCCGCAACATCTAGGACCGATTCCCCTTCTGGAAACGGCAAGGAAATCTCAGAACGATTTTCTTGGAAAGCCGTTGTTTCAATCGGTTCACCATCATAAATGCCAAAATTCATCTCAATTAAACGAGGTTCTGTTTCAATCGTCAATTGATTTCGTTCCGCAATTTTACGTGCTGTTTCTTGCGCCCGTTTTAAAGGCGACGCCAGTAAACGGTCGATTTGAATTCCTTGTTTGGCAATTTTTTCAGCTACCAATTCCGCTTGTTGATAGCCTTTTTCGGTCAATTGCGCTTCCGCATGACCACAAATTCTACGGGCCACATTATAATCTGTTTCACCATGTCTCACTACGTACAGCATTTTTCCACCTCAGTTTTTTGTCTTGTGTCTATTTTATCTGAAATTTGGTCACAATAACACCCTATTTAGCGGTAACTTTCTGGTAATTTAAATTTGCCTTCTTGCTCAAACTGTTCGCCAACTTGGAATAAGAAATCCTCGCGGCCACGAGCAGCCATTAATTGAATACCTAAGGGCAACCCAGCTGCCGTAATATGTGTGGGCAAGCTGATGGCTGGTTGTCCTGTCAAGTTCGCTAGTTGAGTATAAGGTGTTAGCTGTAAACTTTTATCAAAATAATCATAGATTAATTCAGCCAACTCTGCTTCTGTTAATTCAGCTGCCTGTTCCATTCGTTGACGAATGTGTTCACTTTGCAAATCTTCGTTAATTTTTGGTGCTGAAAAAGCCGTTGTTGGTGATAAAAACAGATCAAATTTTTGAAAAAGTTCTTCCATCGTTACTGCTGCTTGATCCCACAACTGCAATGAATGAACATAGGTGGCTGCTGGAATCTTTTGGCCAAATTGATGCATGGTCCATGAAAAAGGTTCGATTTCTTCTTTACGAATTGGGCGCCCGAGCCCCTGTTGAATGCTGTTCATCATCGCTGTAGTTTCTGCGCCGTTCATTTGATAATAGGAGCGAATCAGCGCTGCACCATCGACTGGATAAGGAATCTCAATGATTTCATGGCCAGCGGCTGCCAGAAAATCAGCCGCTTGTTTCGCCGCTTGTGTTGCTTCTGGCGAAATCAGTGAGCCGATAGGCGAAGCGGTACACAGAGCAATTTTTAGCCGTTGTTTTTTAGGGTGTGTTTGCCATTCTGCCAAGGGTGCTTGGTATGGGGCGCCACTGTGGCTACCACGTAGGCCATAAAATAACGCTTTGGTGTCTCTCATAGAAATAGTCAACGCAAAGTCAATCGAGGCACCTTGCCAGCCTCGCCAGCCTTCTGGGCCGACAGGCATGGAGCCACGGCTAGGTTTTAAGCCAATTAAGCCACTAAAAGAGGCGGGAATTCGGATGGAGCCACCGCCATCGCTAGCGCCGGCTATAGGAACAATCCCGCTAGCGACAACTGCGGCAGCGCCGCCACTGGAACCGCCTGGCGAATGTTCCAGGTTCCAAGGATTGCAGGCTGGCCCGTAAAGCGCAGGATCCGTAATATTTTTAAAGCCAAACTCTGGGGCGTTGGTTTGTCCTAAGGGCATCAAACCAATCGTTTCTGCTTGTTTGACAAAGTTAGAGGTCGTTGTTGCAGTACTATTTTTAAAAAGTTGCGAACCAGCCGTTGCTGACCACCCCGCTTTTTCTTGGCCTAACATTTTCAAAGGAAATGGCAAACCAGCAAATAGTGTGTCCTGCTGTTTATTTTTTTGATAAGTTGCTTCTGCTTCTTGGCTGTCAAAGGTTACAAAGCCATTGATCTTTGGATTTAACTTTTGGACTTTTTTCTCAATATCCTTTAAGAGTTCTGTGTGACTTACTTTCTGTTCTTTTAATTGTTGTACCCAATATAGTCCGTCTTTCATACAGACCCACCTCCTATACTATTCCTTATTAGTATAGCATGGTTTTTAGGGGTCATCCTGTGATGGTGATTTTCATTCGTCAAGTGCTTCTCTATTTTAAGTAAATAATTCGCCAATGTAAGGAAGCAACTGCGGATGCAGTTTGTAGCCTTTATACCGTGTATTTTGGATACCTTGTTTTTTAAAGCCCCCTACTTGAATTTTTTTATTTAATTTTGTCAGCTGCTTGGTCATTTTTTTTCGATTATTGGCTGTTTCTTCTGTGTCATATATTAATTTACAAAGGCGCTCCATTGGTAAGTGTTCTTTCGGCGTACTATATAAGATAGCGAGTAGTGCACGTTCTGTAGCTGTTAGCTTTATCCCCTCTACATCTAACTTTTCATCTTCTCGTTGGATGGGTTTATTTAATTCCGCCAAAAGGAGATTTTCTCTTAATGTATCCAAAGTCGCATCCAATCGTAGCCAATTGAGAATGCCATATTGATAGCTAATGTTCAATTCTTCCGAGGTAGGAATGTCTTCGGAGCGAAGAAACAACGGCGTTTTAACTCTGGCTAATTCCTTTAGATATAAATATTGTTCTTTGCGAGGAATCGTTTCGCTGAGAATGATGGCATCAAATTTCCGATAAAACAAATGACTTTCCTTAATTTCACCAATCAGACACGTCGTACAAAAAACTTGGTGATCTAAATGCTGTAAGCGGTTTTGAAAAGCAGTTTCTGCTAAGATATTTTTTGTGATGACCATTATTTTCATTCTTGATTCCTCCTTAATTCTTTTTTGGTTCAAAATTTTCTCAATTCTCGTGTTTTGTTTTGATATATTTAGTATACTGGAATTTTTTCGAATTAAAATTTAGAAATTTACAATCAAATCAGTCATTAACAGTCATTCCTGTAATCCCCGATTTATAAAGGATTTCCAATAGTCTTATTTAAAAAAATATTTGTTATTTAATCCTCAACATGCTATTTTTTTAATTTTTTCTTTTTTTATTTAGCTAACAAACATCAAAAGGTTGGTAGCTAATATCAACCTTTTGACGTTTGTTAGCTATTTTCTCTTGAAATCTTTGGATTTTTTTCTACTTTTACTAAAAAAAAACAGCCAAAAGTGGCTGTTTCTTTGCTATTTATATTTATTTCATAATATCGATTAAGTCTTTTTTTGAAGCGGCCGAGGCAGGGAAATAGCTAAATACAACCCCGATAAAGACAGAAATCCCGATGGCTAATGTAACCGTCATTAAATCTGGACGAACAGAAAACGGTAGTGCCATTGATGCTAAGTAGGCAATAATCATTCCTAAAAGATAACCAGTAATTCCGCCGATTAAGGTCAAGGCAATTCCTTCTGTTAAGAATTGCTTTTTAATATCACTGGCTGTCCCGCCCAATGCACGGCGGATACCAATTTCCTTAATCCGTTCTGAGACCGAAATGTACATCATATTCATAACGCCGACCCCAGCAATTACCAGTGAAATAGCCGCAATTGCGGAAATAAACAAGGTTAAATTATTTAATAAAGAGCCCATTTCTTTGATGGTATCTTTAACATTATATTCTTGATACGTCCCGCTGTTTTTCATGGTTCCTTGTTGAGAGAGAGTTTTTATTGTTTCTTTCAATACTTGATCTGGTTGGTAGCCAGGTGCTACTGTTAGCTTCAACGTAGATGTATCTTTTAGCTTGCCGAAATAATGTTCATAGGTCTTTTTGGGAAAATAAAGCAATGAGTCATCATTACCTGGACCAATGGCACCGCTGGTATTGGTTGTCACGCCAACAATGGTAAAAAGTTGCTCTTTATATGGAAAAGTTCGATTAACTGCTGCAGTCGGGTCTTGGTAGAGTTCTTTGGCAACCAGTTCATCCACCACCACTGTTTTATCCAGTTTTGCATTGTCTCCATCATTCAGTTGGCGTCCCGCCAACAATTCTTTGGTGGTTTTGTCGGCAAGTTCATAGGTTACAGAAAGATTTTTCGGTCCTGCTTGAAAATTCAGTGTACCTTTTTGGGCGCCATCAACTTCTCTTTGATCAAAATCAATTTTTTCTACGCCAGGAACCATGCGCACGATCCCTAAATCATTGTCGGTAAACATCGCTTGGTCACTAAACATATCCGAAGTGTTGTAGGCCGAAAAAGAAATCTTTTTCACATTTTCTTTTTGTTTTTCAGCAGATAATTTATCGACCATGTCTTCTTTAAAGCCGTTACCGATAGCCACGATGGTAATCACCGAAGCTATCCCGATGACAATCCCTAGCATCGTTAACAAGCTGCGTCGCTTATTTTTCAAAATGGAACGGAAGGCGGTTTTCCAAATAATTGAACGTTTCATGTCAGCACCTCCTCTAAAATCTTTCCATCACGAACTTTAATCAAACGATTGCAGTATTCAATTGTTTCTTCATCATGTGTCACTAAAATAATGGTGACACCTTCATTGTTTAATTGCTGAAAGAGCGTTAAAATTTCTTCCGATGTTTTACTATCTAAAGCCCCAGTTGGTTCATCTGCAATAATAAAACTTGGCCGATTGACAATCGCACGCGCAATGGCAACACGTTGTTGTTGTCCGCCCGAAAGTTGTTTTGGATGCTTCTTGCCTTTATCTGGCAAGCCGACTTTTGTCAGAACTTCGTGGACACGATCTTTGGCTTCTTTTGGGGTTAACCCACTATATAAAAGAGGCAATTCAATGTTTTCTTCAACTGTTAGTGTTTCAATTAAACTAAAATTCTGAAAGACAAAGCCGACTGCTTCATTTCTAATTCGGGATAGTTCCTTATCAGAAAAGTCGCCAATTTCACGGTCTTCAAATAAATACGTTCCTTCAAACTTTTTATCAATAAAGCCTAGCAAATTAATCAAAGTCGATTTTCCAGAACCAGAAGGACCCATAATCGCTAAAAATTCTCCAGCATCTACTTGGAGGTTAATATCATCTAACACATGCAGTGTTTCTTCTTCGGAATAATAATATTTATGAATATGGGCTAGCTTAATCATTGGCAGCTACCTGAACATCTTGATTATCTTTCAATTCTTTATTGGGATTGGCAATCACTTGGTCTTTCCAGTTCAAGCCACTTTTGACAACTTTACGACCTAAATTTGTTTCTGTTTCAATCGGTGTTTTTTTCGCTTTGCCCGCTTTGTAAACATAGACAAATTCTTTTTCGCCTTCTTTTTGGATTGCTGCTGTCGGTATAATCATTTGCTTTTGCGGCACAGCGATACTAGTAGACAAGCCTTCTGCCCAAGGAAAATCACCTTCTACTGTAAATTGATAACTCACTACTGGATTGCCTTCATTTTTAGCTATTGGGGTTTGCGCAATGGAAACAATTTTGCCTGGCGCTGATTTGCCTGAACCAACGGTCGTCACTGTTACTTCTTCCCCTGTCTGTAATTTATCGTAATCATATTCGGTTACTTTTCCTTGAATATTTTTCTTTTGTGTTGCAATTTTAATGACTGGTTTGTCAGTACTACTCATGGCACTAGCATCAACAGTGACTTGGCCATCAATTGGTGCTGTAACGACTGTGTTGACTTTGCCACGTGTTTGTTCAAGCGTGTTTGCTGCTCCGACGGCATCACTGTTGGCTAATTGAAGGGCTTGGTTAGCTTGGGCGACTTCACTATTCGCAGCACTAACAGCTTCATTCAATTGCTGAATTTCCGCATTTAGTGTTTCTTTCTCTTCAGCCTCTTTTGCGGTGTTTAATTTTTGCTTGGCTGCAGCAACTTTGTTTAAGGCTTCATTGTATTTTTGAGTGGCTAAGTTAACGTTCTCTTGTGCTTGTTGGACTTGAAGATTATTCCGATTAACGGCATTCGCTTGTTCTGTTTCTGTGGCTTGGATGTCTGAGTTATTGTACGTTAACAATGGACTATCTTTCTTGACTTCTTTACCATTTTCAACATTTATTTCGGCAATTTTTCCTAAAGAAGGATCAAAGAAAATATCCCGAGTATCTAGAAAACTCACTTGACCATCTAATTTTAATGAGGCCATTTCTGTAATGGTATACGTTGTGTATTCAGGTTCAACTTCTTTTGAAGAAAAAACTGTTTTTGCTCCGATAAATCCGACGACGACCACTGCGGCACCAATACCGAACCACACTTTTTTATTTCGCTTCTTCTGGCCTGACTTTTTCATTTATTTGTTCCTCCTGATTTCTGTTGACGAGTTTGTCATTTTATTTAGTATATAATGAATAAAAAAATCGGTCCCTTCATCTTCCTATCATTCCTCTTACAGTTTTGACACATCTTTATCTAACAAAAAAACGTTTATCCTGTGTAAAAGGATAAACGTTTTTTGTTATTTTATTGTTCTAATTGACCCAACCAGCCAGATGTACCACCTAGAACATTGGTTACTTGATACCCTTGTTGACTGAGAAACGCACATGCTTGTGCGGAGCGCGATCCCATTTGACAAATCAGATAATAGGGTTGTTTTTTATCTAATTGCTGATAATTTTCGGTTAAAGTACTTAAAGGTAAGTTGATGGCCTGGGGGACATGCCCCAGTTGGTATTCCATTTCTTCTCGTACATCAATAATCGGTAATTTTTTTCGTTTTGCTTCCTGATAAAATTCAGGCATGCCAATCGTGTTATACATTTTCTAGTTCCTCCGGTTTTACCATTCTATATAGCGCAAAAGCACCATCTAAATTTTTGGCTGATATGCCCGCTTGTTTTAGCATCCGTTCTGCGATATAACTACGCAAACCGCTGTGACAACTAACAATGTACTCCGTTGACTTGTCTAATTCCTCCAAACGTTCTCTTAACTCATTTAAAGGAATAGACACAGCATTTTTAAATTGACCATTGGCTCGTTCGGCGGGATTACGGACATCTAATAAAACAGCCCCATTAGCTAATTCGTTGGATAACTCATACCATTGAACGTTTTCACTCAATCCTTCTACAAGGTTCATCGCTGCATAGCCTAACATGTTCACAGGATCTTTCGCTGAACCAAACGGCGGAGCATAGGTAAACTCTAATTCAGGCAAATCAAAAATAGTTAACTGTCCTTTAATAGCGGTCGCAAGAATATCAATCCGCTTATCTACGCCCTTTGCCCCAATTCCTTGTGCGCCATAAATTTCCCCTGTCGTAGGATGGAAAATTAATTTTAACTGAAGATCTGTCGCGCCAGGATAATACCCCGCATGGTCTTTTCCACTGATATGCACAACAGCTGTTGTTAGTCCAGCAGCTTTAGCAGCCCGTTCGCTTAAACCAGTTGAAGCAGCGGTTAAATCAAAGACTCGCACAATGGCGGTCCCAATGCTTCCTTGATTTTTTCTCTCTAACCCAGCAATCACATCCGCTACTTGACGTCCTTGGCGATTGGCAGGAGAAGCTAAAGAAATCAGCGCATCTTCTTGAGTGATTTGTTGTTTCACTACAATAGCATCCCCAACCGCATAAATATCGGGTTGATTCGTTTGATAGTGTTCATCAACAACAATACCGCCACGTAAACCAGTTGCTACACCTGCTTCAACTGCTAAGGTATTTTCTGGTTGGACCCCCACCGACAAAATGGTTAAATCAGAATCTAATGTTTGACCGTCTTCTAAGCGAATCACTTGCCCTTCTTCTTCAAAAGCAACCGCAGATTGTCCCGTAATTCCTTGAACATTGTTTTTGCTTAATTCAGCTTTGACAAAAGCGGCCATTTCTTCGTCTAATGGCGGTAAAACATGGGGTGCCTTTTCCACGAGAGTGACTTCTAATCCGCGTTTTTGTAAGTTTTCTGCCATTTCCAAGCCAATGAAGCCTGCGCCAATCACGACGGCTCGTTTTGTTTCTGGCGTCAGGGCTGTCATAATTTGATCTAAATCAGGAACATTTCTTAATGAAAAAACATTTTTGGCTTCTGCCAATCCTGTAATTGGTGGCACAAAAGGTTTCGCCCCTGGTGATAAAATTAATTTGTCATAGTGTTCTGTTAAAATTTCTGTTTCATGTTTCACTGTGATCACTTTTTCTATTGGATCAATCGCCACGACTTCATGGTGAGGACGAACATCTAAATTAAACCGTGCCTTTAACGCTTCGGGTGTTTGAACAAGCAGTTGCTCTCTTTCTGCGATTTCGCCAGAAACGTAGTAAGGCAAACCACAGTTTGCAAATGAAACAAAAGGGCCTTTTTCCATGACAACAATTTCAGCATCTTCCATTAAGCGACGTAAACGTGTCGCTGCTGACATGCCACCAGCTACGCCTCCGATAATTACAATTTTCATTTATTTTCCTCCTTTAATTTGACCAGACCATTGGGACATCCCACCACGAACGTTAATCACGTGATAGTTTTTTCTCGCTAAAATTTTGGCCGCATTTTTACTGCGCATGCCGGACTGGCAAATCACATAGACCTCGTTAGCGGATTTGTTGTAGGCGGGAATTTTGTTAAGTGGGACATTAATCGCTTGTGGAATATGCCCTGCGCGGTATTCGCTAGGTGTTCGGACATCTAATAACGTTATCTCTTTAGATAAACGTGACTGCAATTCCTTTGTTGAAATACTTGGCGTTTTTTTAAACAATTGAAATAACATCTTTTTCTCCTTCTCTTATATACCTTATGGGGTATATTTAACATGAAAAAGTTAGACTTGTCAACTGAAGAGATTTCTGCCATTTTTAGATTCAAAGAAAAGATAGTTGACAAAAATACCTAGTGTAGGTATATTTTAAACCAATCACTACTCTTAAGGAGGGGCAAAATGACTGAAGAAAAAAAGAAAGTGCTGAATCGTTTACGCCGCACAGAAGGTCAAATTCGCGGGATTCAAAAAATGATTGATGAAGAAAAAGAGTGTATCGATGTTATCACTCAGTTGAGTGCGGTCCGTTCTAGTATTGATCGCGTAATGGGGATGATTGTTGCGGAGAATTTAAAGCATTGCTTTGAAAATCCTGAAAAAGATCCTAAAGAACAAGAAGAGCGATTAGCACAAGCGATTAATATGATTGTCAAAAAGTAAAACAACGCAAACTTATTCAACGAAAGATAAGTTTGCGTTGTTTTATTTTTATTTATTAGAGGAATCTGCCCCGCGTTTTTTTAAATTGACAAGCATAAAAAGAATCGTGCCAATTAGTAAAATCACGACGGCGATATAAAAGCCCATGACTTTCGAACCAGTTGTGTCAGAAATTTTCCCAGTTAAAGCTGGGGCGATCACAGATGACATCATGCCGAAAAAGTTAAACACACCCAAAGTAGTACCAATTCCAATTTTTGGTGCATTTTCACCTAGCCAAGAAATAATAATCGGTTCTACAGCTAATTTCCCTAAGAACCCATACATAATTAAAGCAATTAATAACAACGTTGCATTACTTACTTGTACAGTTAACAAAAGCATGGCTGTTGCTAAAAATTCTAAAACAACGATGAATTGAACTTTTTTATGCATGTACTTATCCGCCAACCGACTAAAAAATAACGCTCCTGGAATAGAGGCAAATGCGACCAGCGAAGAGGACAATCCAATTGCCGCTCCTTGGAAACCACGTTCGGTACTTAAAAAATTAGGTAACCAAGTCACAATCATATAATATGCATAACAAGTGCCAAAATATAAAATATACGCAAATAGCATATGTGGCGCAAACAGTTTTTTAAAGGGCACTTTTTCTTTTACCGCTCCGTTATCTTTTTCATCAACAACGGTTGGCTGAATCAAGGCCATGTCTTCTTTATGATTGCGAATAATCACTTGAAAAGCCACTAACATACAAATAATCATAAAGGCGGAAATGTACATCATCACTTGCCAAGGTAATCCTTTTTGGGCAACTAAATAACTAGATAAAATCATTCCTAAACCTGAACCAACTGCTGAACCACTGTTGACAATAGCTGTTGCAAAACTTTTTTTGGCTTGAGGAATGTTTTGGGACGTCAACGAGTAAGCCGAGCCATAGAAAGAACCACATCCTAAGCCTGCCAATAAGCTACCTAAGTAAATTGTTCCAATCGTTTGTGCTTGGGCAATCAGTAACGCTGCCAGCGCAAACAAGATAAAGCCTGGAATTAATACACGTTTTTTCCCAATTTTGTCTACCAAGAAGCCTGCAGGAATCTGCATGACTACGTAACCGAGAAAATAAAAGCTAGAAATGGACCCTAGGGCCGTATCGGAAGCGTTACCATTTAGAGACGCACGAATTTGCGGATAAACAGGAGAAAGCGCGGAACGATAAATCCAGATTGTTACCCAGCCCATACATAGTAAAATAACGATTTTTTTCCAATAAGCCAACGAACTTTTTGTCTTGTCTGTCATTTTCTTTTCCTCCACCAATCATTTTTTTGGTTAACGTTTCACAAGGAACAAAAGCACTACGCTTTTTTACGTAGTGACCTTTGTCCTACCTTCTTTTTTAGTTTAAATACTCAGCCAATGCATGAGTACTACCGCTACCGCCTTCAAATTGATAACCTTGGTGTTTCAATACAGTCTCAAAGGCACTCAAGAAATGCAACACATTGTCTTCGCGACTGCTGTACCCCATATTACCGACCCGCCAAATTTTTCCTTTTAAATCACCGAAGGAAGAGGCAATTTCAACTTTAAAATGATCCAGTAATAAGCTTCGCACCTTTTCACCATCAATTCCTTCTGGAATGACCACAGGAATGACTGTTGGTGTTTTTGTGTCTAACTTCCCGAAAATTTCTAAGCCCATTTTTTGCAGACTTTCAACTAAAATACGATCGTTTTTCCGATGGCGTGCGTAGACATTTTCCATGCCTTCTTGAAGTAACAAGCGTAGCCCTTCATGTAGCCCATAAATCATTGTAGTCGCTTCTGTATGGTGATTTAAGCGCTCTGGTCCCCAATATTTTTCTAATTGCGATAAATCCAAGTAGTTACTTTGAATGAACCGTTCATTCCGCGCATCTGCGCCAAGTCCTAACTCTTTTTGGTAACGGCCCGCCAGATAATCGGCTACACGTTGGTTGTAGGTAATCAAAGAAAGGCCTGAAGGTACGCTGACACATTTTTGAGTGCCTGCTACCGCAATATCAATCTTCCAATCATCGACCTTTGTTTCGACACCGCCGTAAGTCGCCACCATATCTACTACGAAGAAAATTTCATTTTCCCGACAAAAGGCGCCAATTTGATCCAGTGGTTGCATTTGTGCATTCGCCGTTTCGCCGTGGACCATCGCAACAATTTTTGGTTGATGTTCTTTAATCGCTTCAATCACCGTTGTTTGTTCAAACGGTGCGAGCCAGTCCTTTTCTAAATAAATGACTTCGGCCCGGGCGCGTTCGCAAATTTCACCTAATAAATAAGCAAACCGGCCATACGCAGGCACAAGCACTTTGTCGCCTGGCTCAATCAATGCAAATAACCCCGCTTCCAAGCCTGAACGTGACGTGCCATCAATGGCAAAGGCTTGTTGATTCTTTGTGGCAAAAGGTACTTTAATCATTTCCCGAACTTCATCCATAATTTGTAGAAATTCTGGATCGAATTGCCCTAAAATTGGTTGACCCATTTGACGAAGTACCGATGGATGGGCTTCGACTGGTCCCGGCGTCATGATTGTTCGCCGTACAAAATTTGGTTGTTGATACATAGTAATCCCTCACTTCATTTTTAATTCTTCTCTTTTATTATCTTTGGAAAAACTCAGAAATTCATTGTTCAATTTGCACTATTTTGACTTTGTTTTTTAGACATATTCAATAACTATCTTTTGTACTCCTTTTTATTCTTCGCTATACTATAAAAAAAGGAGGTTGTTGTGATGAAAATATTAGCTGAGGTCTTGGCTTTACCAAGATTTTCTGACTTACAATTATTATCGTCTCACTCAAACTTAACACAGCCCTTGGAAAGTGTAGAAATCACGGAAACACCTGATGTGGCTGATTTTATCCCTAAAAATGTCATGATTTTAACAACGGCAATGATTTATAAAGATGATCAAGAAAAATTGAAACCTTTTATTGACTCGCTAAAACAAGCAGAGTGTGCGGCTTTAGGAATCAAAGTTGGGCGGTTCCTTGACGAAATTTCACCAGAAATTGTTGCCTATGCCAGTGCCGTTGATTTGCCCCTGATTAAAATTCCTAGCACACAGCCACTAGGCGGGTTGTTGCATGAAATTGTAGGCTATCTTCGTGATAGCAAAACCGAACAGATGTCTGTAGCATTTGACATCCAAAAGCGTTTTTCAACATTATTAATGCAAGATGTTGATGCTACGCGTTTCATCGCTGAATTTGCGAAAATTTTAAATGCGCCAATTATTTTATTAAGTCCTTGGCAACAGGTGATTGCCCACTCGAATTATTTTTATGGCAATCAAAAATCGGCGGAGTTTTTCATCGAACAATTATCAAAAGACCACTTTCAACAATTGGCACAAGAAAAGAAAATCTTTCGTTTACAGGATGAGCGACAAGAAAACATTCAAGTAGCTGGCTTTCCAATTCGTGTGAACGATTATTTTCCCTATTATTTATTGGTCTTATCTCCTGAACAGATTCCTTATCCTATTTCTGAATTTGCCATTGATCAGGCCATTTTAGTTTTGACTTTTATGTTATTTAAAAACCAGAAAATTGCTGAATCTTTTGAGCATCTCAAAACAGACTTTTTGGACCGCTTGCTTGATACACATCAAGAAGCGCTGAGTAAACATCAAAATTGGTTGGAACTTTGGAAAAATTATCGTTTAATCAACAGCGATTATTATCAAGTAGCGATTGTCTACGGCGTGACTAAACCAGAAAATGAAACCCATATTCGTTATCAGCAAGCGGAAGGGCAACTAATTTTCCAATGGCTCAAAGAACAATTGCCGGAAATCCTGCCAGATGTCGCCTTGTTTAAATTAAAAAATCAAAATAAAAGTATCTTGATTTTTCAATCTAAGAAAAATGACCATTTGATGATTTTGCAAAACCTCGCTGAACGTTTGCAACAGGCTTTGCCTATCACCATTCGCTTTGCTTTAGGCAATGCTTATGAAAACCTAGAAGATTTGCCTAATTCTTATATTGAAGCTTCCTCGACATTAGAGGCTTCTTTACACGCTCAAAAACCAGCGACTGTGCAATTGTTCCATCCCAAAGGCCTAGCTGGACTTTTTGAAAAGATTGGCACTGAAGATGTTGAATACTTTTGCCAGCAACAATTGAAAGAGTTGGCCTATCCGACGGAACCGACGTTACAAGAATTACGAAAAACCTTGAAAGTTTTTTTAGATTTCAATTGCGAAATTACTAAAACGGCCAACGCTCTTTACATTCACAGAAACACCATTAAATATCGCATGAATCAATGTGAAAAATTATTAGACACCTCTATTCAAGAGCCTGAGACGAGTTTACTCTTACGGGTAGCGCTAGAGCTTTCAGAAAAATAATTAACAGGAAAATAGCCGAATAAAAGTAACGTCTACCAAGAAAAAGGACTCTACCGTTCACCACTGCGTGTTCAAATCCTATTGTTCCGAGGTCATTACTTTACATTCGGCTTTTCTTTATAATTCTGGTTCACGATTGGCATCTTTGGAATAAACGTACATTAGCGGTTCTTCACGGCCAACCGCATAGGCTGCTTGTGGCACATAGGCACTCATGAAAATATAGTCCCCTTTTTCCACTGGATACCATTCATTGTCCAAATTGTACATCCCTTGGCCACTAATTAAATACGCACCATGCTCTTGGACATGCGTTTCAATGTAGGCATGACTAGCACCTGGTTCAAAAGATAAGATATGCATATTCATATCAAAGTCAAACTCTTTCGGCAATAAACTCCAAAGTAAAACGTCTGTCATTCCTTCATATTCTTCGGGTTGTTGGTCATGAATTGACCCAACCACTTTATAAGGTTGATGGCCTGCCAACGGCTGATAGCGTTTTTTATATAAGAAAACTTCTGTGTCCGCTTCCTGTGCGTTCGCTAAATACATTTTCATTTCAGGCGTAAAGTAGGCATAGCCCCCGGCTTCAAGCTCATGGGTTTCTTGACCATCTGAAACGTGCAAACGACCGTCAATGACATAAACCAACGTTTGGATCCCGTCGCCACCAAAACCGGTTGTTTGTTGACCATTTTTATGAAACGTAGCAATGTAGTCCACAAATGTCGCACCTAATTTAGGCGATCCCAAAATGGAAATATCGACATTTTCAAAACCAGGTACTGCATTTTGCACCAAACCATCATGGGGAATAATGGCGTAATTGTCTTTTTTTATCACAGCTCTTGATGTTAACAATTCTTTTTGGTAACCAACTCGATTATTTTTATAACCCATCACAATTCTTCCTTTTCTATCTTATTTATACGCTAATTCATATAAGGTATCTGCTAAAAGCTTGACGCCTTCAACCAAATCTGGAAATGCCGTTGCTTCTGCTGGATTATGACTAATCCCACCAATACTTGGCACAAATATCATCGCTGTCGGGTAATGGGGCGCAATAATTTGCGAATCATGCCCAGCGCCACTATGCATCATACGATACTGATACTTGCCTTCTTTGGCTTTTTGTTCAATAACTTCTACAATTGCTTGATTCATCGGTACAGGGGCTTCATCCATCCAACGGTCAATTGCAATCGTCAAGCCTAATTCTTGAGCAATTGTTTTCATCCGTTCTTCTAATTCACCGGTAAAATGTCGTAAAAAAGCAGCGTCGGTATGACGGCAGTCAATTGTAAATTCCACTTCTCCAGGCACCACGTTGACTGTATTGGGTTTCGGAATAACTTTGCCGAATGTTAAAACTAACGGATCCCCAATTTCGTTCGCACGATCAATGGCTTCTGCACAAATTTTAGCAAAGCCATATACCGCATCATGACGGTAACTCATTGGCGTAGTGCCTGCATGATTGGCTTGCCCTTTTAAGTTAACCGTGTAGCGACGTTGCCCTACAATACTATGAACAACACCGACTTGGAGCTTTTCGTTCTCTAAAATATTGCCTTGTTCAATATGAATTTCGACAAATGCTTCAATGTCCTCACGTCTAGTTTGCTCCTGCCGAAAATCAAAGCCTTGGCGATGCATCTCATCAACAAACTTTTTACCTTCGTTGTCAGAGATATCGACTACTTCTTCACGTTTGGCTTCACCAACGACATTTTTGCTTCCCCAGAAAACCGTTGGAAAACGACTCCCTTCTTCTTCAGCCATGGAAAGCACTTCTAAAGAACGCCGTGGTTTCCCATATTTGTCTAATAAATATTGAACAGCCGTCATGGAAGCAATAACACCATATTGACCATCTAAGGTCCCACCATTAACCACGGTGTCGATATGTGACCCAGTTAAAATCGTTTCCTGAGAAAATTCCGTTCCTGCCACTCGACAAAACAGATTCCCGACTTCGTCAAATTGCGTTTCCAGTCCAAACGCCTCAGTTTGGCTTTGCACATACTTTTGTGCTGCCAACCACGAATCTGTATAAAGTAAGCGTGTCATCCCTCCTGCAGGATCACTCCCAATTGCTGACAACTCTTCGATTCTTTGTTTTAAAACTTTTTCCAAGTCCATCACAAAACCTCCTGACTGATTACACTCTGATTGTAAACGTTTCCCTAGTTATCTTCATTGCACTTATTAAACAAAATTAAGCCTTTTTTTGTGCAAAACAACCAATGAACATCCTCTAACTCGTGGACAGAGGCGCTAATTCAATCACGCTTCTGTCCCTTTTCATTTCTAAAATAGGTGTTTAATTTTTGATAAATACGCCGTTAAACGCCTCGGTTACCCCAGTTTCTTGTGCGTAAATTGTTTCGCCTCTTAAAATTGTTTGAATCACTTGGGCCCCAATTTCACGACCAATGTAAGGACTAATTTTATTTCGGTATTCTAAATCTTCTGCTTTTAAGATATACGGCGCATTAGGTTTAATTAGTACAAAATCGGCATCCTTACCAATGCTGATGCGGCCCTTTTGTGCTAAGTGATAACGGTCAGCTGGGTTTGCTGCAATCATATCCGCGAATTGTTTCAAGGATAAACCACGTTTTTGGACGGCTTCATCGAATAACACATCGACGTTATTTTGAACACCAGAAATGCCGCCCCAAGCTTCAAAAGCATTGGTTGTATCTTTTAAGTCTGGCGTACAAGGAGAATGGTCAGAGGTTACAAACGCGATTCCGCCTGTTTGCACGTGGTTCCATAAGGCGGCTTGTTGGTCCGCGTCACGAATCGGCGGCGAACATTTGACAACTGGACCAATGGCATCAAGTTCATCCGTGGTAAAATATAAATAATGCGTACATGTTTCACAAGTCACATCTACCCCTTCTGCTTGGGCTTTTAAAACTTCTTCCACGCCTTCTTGACAAGCCACATGACAAATATGAATCCGACAACCTGTTTCTTTGGCAAATAAAATGGCTTTTTGAATCGCTTCAACTTCGGTAAACACAGGACGTGTAGCTACATATGCCGCTAAAGTCGTTTCACCATTTTGATAAGCTAACGCGCCTAATTTATCCGTAATTGGCGCATTTTCTGCATGGATTGCTAGCACTTTGCCAGTCTTGGCGACTTGTTTCATTCCTTCATATAGTGAATAATCGTCGACATTTTGAAAATCTCCTTCAATTGAACGATCGCCGCACGTTCCTAAAAAGCATTTATAGCCGGAAACGCCTCCTTCATCAAGTTCCTGAATCCCGCCAGCCAAGTTGGTCGGGACCACGCCGCCAAATGACCCTACATCTACTTTTAGTTTATTTTCTCCTGCCTTGTATTTGATCTCAAGAGAGGTCTTATCCACGGTTGCTGGAATCTGATTTAAAGGCATTTCCATAAAGGTCGTCACGCCCCCTTTGGCACAAGCGGCCGTTCCTGTGACATACCCTTCCCATTCATCGCGGTAACCACCACCAGGATCGGTAATATGAACATGGGCATCCACCATCCCAGGACTAACGACTAAACCCGTCGCATCAATCACACGTTCTCCTGACAAGTCTTGCCCAATCGCTACGATTTTTCCTCCTTGAACGGCGACATCCGTAATGACTTCTCCAGTTTCTAAAATAACTAACCCGTTTTTAATCACTAACTCTGCTTGCATTTATTTTCCCTCCTGATAAGCTGTTTCTTTCACTTTTTTTGAATCCCAAGTCCATTTTTTTAACACTAAGTACAGCACAAAACCTGTGGCAAAGCCCACAAACCACGAAATATCAGCAATGATTTTAACCTGTGGAATAAATTGACCACTTAAGGAAAGAGCCAACGCCAGAATAGTAGCGACATATGCCGGCTTGTTTAATCCGTAAAAAGGATTGGCTTCCTCTTTTTTGTGTTTATCTACGTATAAAGCATTTAAGTCAATTTGTTGCTTTTGAACAAAATAATAATTCGCAATCATCACACCAGCGACTGGTCCTAAAACAGCCCCAATTGCGTTCAGAAAAATAAAAATACTATCGGCGTTTTCCATCAGTTTCCAAGGCATAATAAGAAAGCTAATAACACTGGCAATCATGACGCCTTTTTTATACGTCATTTTTTTAGGAAACAGTGCTGCCAATTGATAACCTGCCGGAATGATGTTCCCTGTTGCATTCGTTGAAATAGTCGTTAATAAGAAAACCGACATGGCTAAGACCACCACCGCCACATTATCTAAACGATCAATAATGTTTAAAATATTCCATTCTTGAATCCCAAAATACAGCGAACCACCTAACAGAATAACCACACTGGAAAAAGCGAAAATCCCATAACCAACAACTAAACCTGCTGTTTGCCCCACAACCTGAGCACGTGTCGAGCGCGCATTCTTAGTAAAATCCGCCACACTCGCACCAGGCGCTGACCAAACGGCCACAACCGAGTTAAAAATAATCAGATACGCCACCAGTGGATTGACTGAACGAATCGCACCAGAAACTTGATAGGACAAAATTGGTGTTAAACCGCCCCCAGCTCGAATGGCCCAAATCGTTAATCCAATAATAACGACATAAATCAACGGACTTAAAATGGCGGTAAAACGGTTCAAAATTTTGCTACCACCGAAACCTATTGCCACATTTAAGAGCCAGAAAAGAGTAAACGCCATTAATTCAGGTAGCCTGAGACCAAAAAACTGGAATGACCCACCAATTTCTAAAAAGTTCGGCCAAAATTTCCCGAGAATAATTAATAAAGCGAGCGATCCTGTAAATGTTTGCAGACCAAACCAAGCAATCGCGGCCACACAACCTCTTAAGAACCCTGGCAGTTTTGCCCCGAGACTGCCGTAAGTAGACTGTAAGTGCATCGCAAAAGGAATGCCATATTTAGAGCCAGCCACGCCATTCAAATTCATAAAAGTTGCTACAATGAATGAGCTTAACACAACTGCCAACATAACTTGCAGCGGCGATAAACCTAAGAAAATAAAGCCGCCCACTGCTGCATAATTCGGGATATTATGAATCGAACCCATCCATAATGTAAAAAAATTGCGCGCGCCCATCGTCCGTTGTTTCGGGCTACTTGGCAACAAATCCTCATTGTAGCCACGTGCTTTCATCGCTGTTTCTTCTTGAGCTGTTACTTGAGACACATTTTTCTCCACGACAAACTCTCCTTTTTATTAAAAAATTTTTTCTATTAAAACACCCTGCCTTCTCTTTTTTGTCACTTTTGCACAAACATGCGTACTACTCTCATCACACGAATTGTAAGCGCTTTTTATAACAAGAATCATTAGTTACCCCAACTAAATAACAAACGATTCTTTGTTCACTTTGAACGAAAAAATAGCAACCTTTTTTATATCGCCCTCTCACTCTAGAAAATAAGAAACAAATCTTTTTATTCACATATTATGTACAACTTCTCTTTTCAAATGCTAAAATACGCTTATTATTAAAAATGACATAAATAAATTATACATTTAAATGAAACCCAACACAACATTTTTTAATCAAACACACACAAAACAGATAAACTGAAGTGGATTTTCAGGAAGAGACCCATCCTGAAAAAAGACACTGACAAAAGAGTTTTCTCACAAGATCGACAACTTTTCACAGATTCAAAATCTTCTTTTTCAATTTTTACGTTTTTAAAAATAACATTTTGAAAATTAAAAAATGCTTAATTTTAATCAAAAAAATAAACAAAGATTTCTGATTTTATCAGAAATCTTTGTTTCTAAATTTTCTTGCTATAATTCCTTTAACAAAATAAAATCCGTCTGTTCATCGTCTCCCATAAAAAATGAATGTTGACTATAATAGCGGTAGCCAATCGTTTTATAAAATGCCCGCGCCGCATCATTGTGTTCCCAGACACCTAGCCACAGTGCGTTTTTACCAAATTCACGAGCTTTCTCTTCCGCCAGTTCTAACAATTGTGTCCCCAGCTTCTTTCCTTTAAACGTAGGCAAAATATACAATCGCTCAACCTCGAGCTTTTCTGACCCCATCGGTTCCGTTTGTGCCCTCTCACGATTTAATTTCATGTAGCCAGCCAATTGATTATCGACCAAGATAAAATAAAAGTAAGAGTGGGGATTAGCTAATTCCTTTTGTAATTTTTCTAAATTGTAGGCGTCTACTAAATAGGCTTGCATATTTTCTGGCGTATTGTACGGTCCAAAAGTATCTGTATATGTTTCAATGCTGATTTCTTGTAACGCTGGTGCATCTTCTATTGTTAATTGTTTTATTTCTCCCATCAATCAGTCGTCCTTTCCTTAATAATTTCGAGTGTTCCCTTTTTTGACAAATTCCCAATCTTCACTGACATTTTTACGCATCCGGACTAAGTACTCTGCCAATTGTGAAATTTCCACTTCTGACAAGCCTTGCAAAGCAACTTGATTCGAGTGTTGATTTTCGCGCACAATGATTGGATAAACGTTTTTCCCTTTTTCTGTGGCATAAATCCGCTTAATTTTTTTGTTGCTTGCATCTTCTTGACGATAAATAAAGCCTTGTTCTTCCAAACGCTTAATCGCCCGCGCCGCTGTGGTTCGATCAACTTTAATCAGTTCGGCGATCTTTTCTTGGATAATCCCAGGATTTTCACAGATCCTGACCAAATAAAGATATTGTCCTCGTGTTAAAGATAATTCCTTAAATTCGATATTACTGATTGAATCTAAGGCCCGCGCAATCATGCCAATTTCTCTTAAAATATCTGTCACTAGGACACTTCCTTTCGCTAATATTTTATGATTGTCATTACTTTAACTCATTTTTGTTGCAAATGCAACAAAAATGAGTATAAAAACTACAGATTTAAACAATTTGAGCATTCGTGAAAATAAAATAATTATTTCTTTTGTTATATTAACAAGTAAGATAAAATTAGTTATAGCGTCTATAGGAGGAATAGTATGAAAAAATTAGTTTGTGTTATTTTAGTTATTTTTTTAACAGGTTGTAGTTCTCAGAAAGCGAATGAACCTAAAAAACAAGAAAATTCTACCAATCATACAACATCAATAAAAAGCAGTACTAATCATTACAGTTCTAGCACAGAAACAAGCTCTAATAATAAACTAAAAGAAACTTCAGAAAGTGCCAGCACCACTCAAACTTCGTCAAAGTCGAAAAATGAAGTATCTACAAATGTCGGAGAAACAAATTCTTTAGAAGCAACACCTTATGCTGTCGATCTTAGTAGTTTAAACAATCCACTCGTATTTAATTTTAAAGGAATGAATGTGCCAACTTCAATTACGTTAGAGAACTTAAATTCAACACCAACTGCTACCTTCCGAACTAAATTGTTTGGGGCTGAAAATGGTCAAGTGAAAGAAGCCATTAATAAATATGAGCTATCTATAAATACAATTCCTACAAAAGAGATTAGAATATTTTCGGCGGGCGATAACAGTATTCGCACCGTTAAAGTAAATACAGAATTAATTTTAGGAACTAATATTTCTTCAAACGATGAACAAAATAGATCGGGTACTTTATACTTATTCAACAATAAAAATGGTTCGATATCTTTAATCACTCCTAACTACGCTGGCAATGTTACGGATGATCAAAAAGACGTTATGCTAGAAGTAATTCAATAAATAACCTAAAAAAATAATAAAGAGAAAACTTCATACTTAGAAGTTTTCTCTTTATTATTTTTTAGGAACTCCTCTAGAAACTCGTTTTAGTCCCCACTTATTTTTCTTATTTCTTCACACATTAAGCCCGCAATAGAAAATAGAACATTTCATTTGAAAATGACTTATTGTTCTGCAACATGCACCGTTTGTAAAAATTCTGCGACTGAGAAATGGTATTCCTTCTCATGATTTCCTTGAATGGTTCGAATCATTTTTTCAACTTCTGGTTGCAGAGCGGCAAATTGAACTTGTTGTCCACGACCTTCTGCTGCGAGACAAAATTCTTCTAAAATATCTAACGCTGTACTATCAATGCTAGGAACTCCTCGCATTGAAAATACTACACCACTTTTTGTTTCCAATTGCAGTAACGTTTGTTTCAATCGTTCAGAAGACATGAAAAATAACGGGCCACTCAAATAAACTACCACCCAATTTTCCGTACAATCGGTCGGTACTAGCCCCATTCTTGACCAATCAACTTCCTCGACATTAATCGTAATCACGGCACTTTTCGCAATGAAAAACAGGCAACCAGCTAAGACCCCTAAAACAATCGCTAAACTCAAGTCAAAAATAACGGTCGCTATCATCGTTAAAAAGAATAAACATAAGGCTGTGTGGAAACGTTTCTGGAAGAATTCTTTAATCACCGACCATTCATTCATTCGCCACGCTGTCACCACTAAAACACCAGCTAACGCAGGCATGGGAATTTTAGACATGACTGGCGATAAAAGCAACATCGATAACAATAAAAAGACCGCATGAAAAATACCCGCTAAACGTGTTTGCGCACCAGATTTAATCACTACGCTCGTGCGGGCAATCGCTGCTGTCGCAGGAACGCCACCGAAAAATGGCAAAATTAAGTTACCAATTCCTTGTGCCACTAGTTCCTGATTACTGTCTAATGGCTTCCCTGTCATGCGACCAGCCGAAGCGCCACAAAGCAAACTTTCAATCATACCTAACATAGCAATGCTAATCGAAGGCACCAAAATATCCTGAAACGCACTTAATTGAAGCGAACCAAGTTCCAAACGTGTATCACTAAAAATACTTGTCGGAATTTTCCCTACAGTGGCCACTGGCAGTTGAAAAACCACTGTTGCTAAAGTAGCTAAAATAATCATTACCAATGAAGCTGGTATCATCGCATTCCACTTTTTCGGAAAGAATACTAATCCAAGCACCACTAAAATCGACATAACCGTCGTTGGTATACTTAAATCAAAGCCCAATGAACGATAACTGCTGATTTTCTCAATTAAATTGTGGCCTTCTGAACGAACCCCAAAGAAATTATCAAGCTGCCCCAACGCAATAATAATAGCAATTCCTGAAGTAAACCCGGTAATGACCGGTGACGGAATAAAAGAAGTCAAGCTCCCTAAACGCAAAATCCCTGCCAAAAGCAAGAAAATTCCCGCCAAAAAGGTGGCCAACAAAATCCCTTGCATGCCATGCACTGCCGCAATTGACATTAAAATAGCTGCCATCGCACCTGTTGGTCCTGAAATTTGATAAAACCCACCTGAAAGGCTTCCAATCACAATTCCAGCGATAATCGCCGTGATCATGCCAGCTGCTGCAGTGGCGCCGCTAGAGACCCCAAACGCTAACGCTAACGGCAACGCGACGGCTGCGACAGTCAAACCTGCCAAGAAATCTTTTTTCAATTTTTTTTGATTATACCCTTTAAATTCATCCCTTATCATTTGTGTGTACTTTTTAAACATTCGCATCCTCTTTTCATGAAATTTCCATTCTAAAGATATCATATTTTCGGAAAGATAATAAGGTGTTTTGTGAAGGAAATCGCTAAAAAATTTTTTTCACCTCATTTAGACAAAATTGTCTAATATTTTAGGAATTTAGCCACCGCTGTTTCCTAGAGTATGATATGCTTAACTAGTAAACAGGCTTCACAAACTTACATTAATTGGGGGAAACTATTATGTGTACAGGCATCAAGATTATTTCCAAAACAAATGATATTTTTTATGGACGTACGATGGATTTTACGTTTGACTTTTTTGGCAACGAAGATCCAATTGCACCAAAAATCCCTACTCTAATTGCTCAATTTCCAAAAGGTACCGTTCTAAATAGCCAACTAAATCCTTGGACGGCAAAATATGCCTTTATGGGACTAGCAATGTCAGGCACAGATCAACCAGCGAACGATGGTAAAACCGTCAGCCTTGCTATCACAGATGGTATCAACGAAGCCGGCTTATCTGGTGATATTCAATATTTAATGGAATCTTCAACAGCACCTGCTGAAAGTTTAGCAGATCGTGGTTTAACACCTCATATTGCAGAAGAAGTACTTGCTTATATTTTGAGTAATTTTGAAAGCGTTGACGAAGTAAAAGTAGCTTTTGAAAAAATCGGCCTGTTAGATCAAAAATTCCAACTTGATTCATTGGGGGAAGTTCATTTCACCTTACACTGGACCATTAATGATAAAAATAATAATAGTATCGTTTTGCAACCAACAGATAACGGAGCGTTCGTCATTTATGATTCGATTGGCGTAGTCACAAACAGCCCAGAATACAATTATCATTTAACCAATGCACGAAACTATATCGGAATGCGCAACTACGCTATTAAAGAACCTTACACTTTAAAATCAGGCGCAACACTTGACCCAATTGAAGGTGGGACTTCTTACGGACTACTAGGAATCCCAGGAGACTTCACTTCGCCGTCACGCTTCATTCGTGCGTTATACTATTCTGACAATCTCCAAGAATTTGATAGCTCTGAAGGGATTATGCAACTCTATCGCGCCTTCCAAACAGTGATGATTCCTCGGGGGATTGGCCATTTAGGTCAAAGTAATTCTCTGTCTGATTTCACACATTATTGGTCAGGATATGATGTGACTAATCTAACCATGTATGTCCAACCAGAAAGTACTACCTCATTTACAAAATACACTTTGGATCCAGCTTTAACAGAAGTTACTACTTTTGCTGTTTCTAACGAGCTACTACTAACAGATTTAAATCAATAAAAACACAAACAACGTCTCTGACCAGGTCCTTGGTCAGAGACATTGTTTCGTTCATTTTTCAGATAATGCGTTATACAATGGCGCTAATTCTTGAAGCGCCTGACAACTTTTTTCTTCAATCGTTTCAAGCTTTTCCGTCGCAAACCACAACTTACCGATCTGAAATGAGCGATTGCCTATCCGCTCTTCTAAAATTTTCCGTTGTTTTTCATCTGCTAAATAATCTTTTAAAGGCAAATGGTCCACTAGTTCATGCTCTTCCTGCGGCCAAATATAATAGCCTTCGCAGTCGATGGTTTGACTCCAAGCTTCTAAACGATTAAGCAATTGATTGTAAGCGACGACTGAGCCTGTCCGCTCCTCACTTTTGTAATGTTGAAACATCAAATATACTTGAAATTGCTTTTTATTTAATAACAACGCCAGACAAGCATTTTCCGCTTGGCGTTGCTCACTGCGATACGCAGCCCAGAAATGACTGCGTAAATTCCAGCCGTTGGTCCAGCTTTCGATTTTCGGCTTAGTGATGCCGAGTTCAGCTGGTAAACCTTGAGCGATTGCGAGGTTTAAGGCTTTCCACTTTTCCCAATGTTGCTTGTAGGTTTGCTTTAAGGCATCGATTTCTGCTGATGTTTGTTGCTCTTTGAGTTGTTTAAATGTGAAGATTTCTCGGTTGAATAGATTGAAGTCTTGATGGGTTAGGTTCATTTTTGGGCTTCTTTCTAGATGATTTTTTTGTTGTAGTTGTTGGTTCTTATTATATATAGCATGATGTAATTTTTGATTGTATATAGCAGAGGTATTTGTATAAAGACGAGTGGGAACAGTGTAAGTGTAATGAATTACCCCAACTTTTTCAATAAAAAATGGAATCTTTATTGAAAAGATTCCATTTTTTATTGATTAAATTATCCTTCTTGTATAATCGTTTCTTTTATATATTCTATTAAATTAAAAACCACCACTTATATTGCATCTTAAGTTCCCACAAACAACGCCACTTCCAGCGCCAACAAGTCCACTTCCTTATCAAAATCCAACAGCACTAGCTGTTCAATTTTCTCCAATCGTTGTAACAAAGTATTACGATGAATAAAGAGCTTTTTGGCTGTTTGAGACAAGTTTCGTTTTGATTGAAAATAGACATTCAGTGTATGGACAAAGTCGGTATGTTGCTGTTGATCACTTTTCTGCAATGGTTGAAGATATTTTTTTCTGAGGGTTGCTTGTCCTTCTTCTAAAAAATAACGTTGTAGTGTCTGTCTAAAATGAAAATTCGCGTAGGAAGCAATCCTCATTTCAGGTTTTTCTGCAACGAATTGGCGTTGAAAGGCTAAAACGTCAATCGCTTGTTGATAAGATTCATGAATCTGGGTCAGACCCTGAATCTTAGGTCCTATTGTTAGGAAAAGTTCCACATCTTCTTGTACTTTCATTAACTGATTTATGCTGCTTTTTGCTAGGCGTTGCATCATTTTCAGATAATCGCCTTCTTTTTCAGGTGGATCTTCAACTAATAAGACAAAGGAACTGTCAATTTCAATACAAACAATTTTTTGTTTGTCCCCTAAGATAACTTGGTTTAGCTGGTTGCCTAAAATAGACATTCTTTCTTGCCTTTGGCGTTCATTTAAGGTTAATGAAATTAGCAAAATCGCATAGGGCTTATCTATTGCCAAGCGATAATATTGTTGAAATTGTTGGAAAACAGCTTGGTCCCTCTTTTCATGCGCAATCAGCTTAAAAAATAATTCGTTTCGTTGTTGGTATTCTTCAAATTTCCGTGAGTATTCCAATTGCAATTGTAAAAGTAAGTAATGGGCTGTGATTTTAAAATGAGCCACGTCGACTGGTCGTAATGGGGCCAAGGTGTTCCAGACGAGTAAATAATATAAAATAACATTTTTCTTTTTAATTGGATAAATTTCAATTGGCACCACTTGGTTCTGGAGTTTCAACTGTAAATGAATCGGTTCTTGATAAAAGCGTAATAATGGATGACTTTGTTCTAGTAATTGTTTTTGGAAATCTGAGGTTTCTTGTCTATCTTCTAAAATGCTAGAAATACGAATTGGATTTTTAGGCAAGTCAAAAAAATTAACTCCTTCAAAGTGGTCATCCAATAACAAGACAGGATTTTGAATGGTTTCTGCTAGATCCTGCAGCAAATGAAAACTGCTACTTCCCGTTTCTAAGATTTGATAAATTTTATTATGCAATGCGGTTTCTTGCGCATTCATGTCAAATTGTTCTAACGTGACACGACTTTTCAACACGTCAGCAATTTGCGAAAAGGTGTAATTGTAAGGAATTGCTAAAATAGGTACATTCATTTCATTTGCTAGTTTGATTAAGTCTGGTGGAACTTCTTCAAAATAACGTTGGGTTTTAAATCCTAAGGCAGCACAATGGTGTTTGGCTAGTTCTTTCAAAAAATTTTTCTGTAATTTCCGATCATCTTTAAATATGTACCCTGTCGTTAACAGCAGCTCACCTGCTGTTAGCCAATCTAAAATATCAGGATTTTCTAAAATATTGACTTTTAAAATCGGTTGGTCCTGATTTTTATGTCCTGCCACTAAGGTAATGCCAGGTAATTCTTCTAACGTTAATAAATCACTCACTTTTAACATCATTTTTCCTCCCAATGTACAAATTGTCCATTCAAACTTGTAAATCAATGTCATTTTTAGCAATTGTTTAGCGTGCTGGATTCTTTTATTATGAAGTCGTGAAAGCGCTATTAAAAAGGAGGTCGTTGGAATGACAAAAATTTTAGCTTATGACCAAACGATTTTATCGAAACTCCCTCATCAAACATTGACTAGTTTGCAATGTTTTACGCACGCTATTAATTATGGTCATGTAGACACCCAAGAAATTCTCTTGACCATTTCAACGCATCCCGAACATATAGCACCTAACACGATTATACTCGATGAAAAAAAACTTAGCCATTTCGCTGATTTACCTGTCCAAATTGAGCCCCTGTTTATCCGGTTAGGCCGACGACAATTAACCCTAGCCGATGCCCAAATTTGGCAACCAACGCCACTTTATTTAACACCCAGTAAAACAAAGATAGCTATTTTTTTAACGTATATTCAGCAAACTCGTTTCAATCCTTGGCAAGCGCTTTTTCCTGCTTCGCCGTCAACCTTTCTTTTTGATTCTTATAGTCGGACCCAGATTCAAAAAGAAATGATTCATTTTCAACAGGCTTGGGCGCAAAAATCTTTTAAAATAGCTCTTGATTGTTTAACGAAGATTTTGGGATTGGGGATTGGTTTAACCCCCACTGGCGATGATTTTATCACAGGATTACTTGCTAGTTTTTCTGCATTACAGCAACTTCCCTCGAATTTCCAACAGCTGGCTGTGCTAGCCAAGGAACGAACGAATGCGGTCAGTTATGCGGAAATCCATGAAGCAGTGAACGAACGGTTTTCTCAGCTAGTTCAGCGTGTTTTTTTATCAATTGAAAGTGGAAATACAAACGAAATGGCTCAAGCGGTTTCAGCTTTAGAGGAGGTGGGCTCAACTTCAGGAAGCGACATACTTTGCGGCATTATTTTTGGTTTAAAACTATTTTGTGAGGAGAATAATCATGACAATTCAAACAGTAATTAAAGAGAACGCCTATTTTGATTCAGTTACTTTAATGACCATTTCAACACGAGCCAATGAACTGGCTGGAGTTAAAACTGCAATGATTGGGATGGGAACCGACATGAATCTTGAAGTGATTCGGAATGTTGGTTTATATACACCCGCCTTGGATCATGTTACAACGGGTGATTTATTAATTGTTTTAGATCTTGATGACCAAGCGAACTCAGAAGAAATTTTACAGCAAGTCGACGAGTTATTTACGAAGAAAAAGAAAACCGCTTCTTCTGAAGTAACCTATAAGACGTTAGATTCAGCCCTTCATGAAGAGCCTGATGCCAACTTAGTTGTAATTTCTGTCAATGGAAAATTTGCTGCACGAGAAGCGCATAAAGCTTTAGATCAGCAAAAACACGTCATGCTCTTTAGTGATAACGTGACGGTTGACGAGGAATTAGCGTTAAAACAAAAAGCACACGAAAAAGAACTGTTTGTGATGGGCCCTGATTGTGGAACAGCGATTATTAATGGCGTTGGGTTATGTTTTGCTAACGAGGTACGTTCAGGAGATATTGGAATTGTCGGCGCTTCTGGTACAGGCAGCCAAGAAGTTAGTGTTCAAATCCATAAATATGGTTATGGGATTTCACAATTAATCGGTACTGGCGGCCGTGATTTGTCTGCTGAAATTGGTGGGCTGATGATGCTTGACGGGCTGGATGCTTTAATGGCTGACGAACAAACTAAGGCAATTTTACTTATTTCTAAACCGCCTGCTCCAGAAGTAACAGAGAAAATTTTAAAAAAATTAGCTGTTTCAACTAAACCAGTTGTTATTTACTTTATCGGCAGTGAACAAACGGAACGAAAAATAGACAACGTCACTTTTGCTACTTCTTCTCTGGATGCAGTTCAAAAGGTGATTCAATTTAGTCAAACACAGAAAGCGGAAACCAGCCTCTATCAAAATCCGACAGGTGCAACGTTAACAGCCATCCAACAGCAACAAGCCCCTTCTCAAAAATTTGTTCGTGGGTTGTTCTGTGGTGGCACTCTTTGTGATGAACTTTTATATGCTTTAACAGAAGTCTCTGATGATGTTTATAGTAATATTCATAAAATTCCTGAACGGCAATTAGCAAATCCTGACCACAGCCAAGCACATACATTGATTGATTTCGGTGATGATCGTTTCACAGAAGGCCGCCCACATCCAATGATCGATCCGACTTCTCGGATTACTCGCATTCTTCAAGAAGCCAAAGATCCTGAAGTGGCAGTTTTAGCGTTAGATTTTGAATTAGGTTATGGTTCTCACGAAAATCCTGTTGGCGTGTTAGCTGAGGCGTTAAAGGAAGCCAAAGCAATAGCGAAAGCAGATGGTCGTGAGTTAGCCATTATTGGCTATGTTTTAGGGACCGAAGAAGATCCACAAGATATTCATGAACAGCGGAAAATTTTAGAAGATTTAGAGGTTCTCGTTGTCGACAGCAGTCATCAACTTTGCGAAGCCACCAAAACTTTTGTAAAAGGAGCGAACGAACATGAGCAGAAATGATCTTTTTAAGCAGCCTTTAGATACGATCAATGTAGGCATTGACTTTATACATGAAGATATGAAAAAACAAGGGATTCCTTCACATCAAGTAAATTGGGCACCGCCAGCCAATGGTGACCCAGAGCTATTGAAATTATTGGATCAATTAAAAAATCCAACACTTTATGAAAAAATCCAACAAGCCAACGAAGAAGCGGTTACCCGCATTATTCAATCAAAACCTATTTTAGTAGGATTTGATAAAGCAATTAATGTCATGCCCGATATGACTGAAACGACCATTTTACATGCTGGGCCACCCATTACTTATGAAAATATGTGCGGACCGATGAAAGGTGCCGTTCAAGGAGCGCTTGTTTTTGAAGGATTAGCAAAAGATCTAGCTGATGCTGATCGGGTTGCTCGTTCTGGCGCGATTACGTTTTCTCCTTGTCATGAACATGATGCCGTTGGTTCTATGGCTGGCGTGACTTCTCCGAATATGTACGTTCATATTATCAAAAATGAAACGTACGGCAACACGGCTTTTACTAATTTAAGTGAACAATTAGCGAAAGTTTTACGATTTGGTGCAAATGATCAATCCGTCGTGGATCGCCTGATTTGGATGCGCGATGTTTTAGGTCCATTACTTCATGATGCCATGACTTTTTGTCCAGAAGGCATTGATTTACGCTTAATGCTTTCGCAAGCCTTGCATATGGGCGATGAGTGTCATAATCGCAATGTAGCTGGAAGTACGTTGTTAGTCCAAGCATTAACGCCTTACATGGTTCAAACTGATTTTTCTCGTGAACAATTAAAAGAAGTATTTGAATTTCTTGGCAGTTCTGACTATTTTTCTGGTCCAACTTGGATGGGCGCCGCTAAATGTGCGTTAGATGCTGGGCATAATGTGGAGAATAGTACAATTGTCACCACCATGTGTCGCAATGGGGTCGAATTTGGAATTCGTGTCAGTGGGATTGGCGGAAATCACTGGTTTACAGGGCCTGCCCAACGGGTGATTGGTCCGATGTTTGCTGGTTACACACAAGAAGATGCTGGTTTGGATATGGGCGATAGTGCTATTACAGAAACGTATGGTGTTGGCGGATTTGCCATGGCAGCTGCACCAGCAATTGTCCCATTAGTTGGCGGAACAGTGGCAGAAGCATTGAATTATTCAAAAGAAATGCTGGAAATTACTACGAAAGAAAATCCCAATATCACGATTCCTGTTTTAGATTTTATGGGGATTCCTTCAGGCATCGATGTCTTAAAAGTCTTAGAAACAGGGATGCTGCCTGTCATTAATACTGCTATTGCTCATAAAGAACCGGGGATTGGTATGATTGGCGCTGGATTGACTAATCCGCCAGCAAATGTCTTTAACGAGGCACTAAAAGCTTTAGTAGCTAAAATAAACTAATTTCAAAAACTTAGTAAAATGTCATTTTTTTGGAGCGATCATATGAAAAATAAATCGATCAATTACGAAGCCGTTTTAGCTCTTGTTGTAAAAATTTTTTTGGGAATGTTCCTGTATTGGATCATGAATGGCTTTCGACATGTGTCTAACTTTTTTCCTTACAATGACGTAGTTATCAAAGTGAATCAGCAGGGATTTTACAAATTTATCTATTTTGTTATGAACTTCACGGAAGGGGAATTTTACGGTGGACTTTTTACAACGCTTTTCTTACTAATCGGCGGTCTGATTGCTTGGCAACTTTATCGGAAAAATTCAAAATGGCAGGGATTTGCAATTGCTGGTGGCTCTGGTGCTTGGCCTTGGGTACTTGCTTCTCAGCTACTTTCCCTCTTTTTAACTATTTATGTTTTTGATTTTACACGCTTTTTTACAAAAGAAGTGTTGTGGTTACCAACGTTTATTGTGGTGGTCGGCACGCCGCCAGCTTTAACGCTCGTTTATGGTCCTGGCTGGAAAAAATTAGGAACGATTTCTCTGTTGAGTGCGCTTTTCACCTTTCCGTTTGCCAATTGGCTGAATGCGCAATTGATGCCCCTTTTAAATGTACCTGGGACAGTTTCCAACGTTACCACAATGGCTTTTGTTGGCTGGATTGTTTCAGCCATCTGTCATCAACTTCCTTGGATGGTTCCTTCTGTTGCACCAATCGCTCAGAAGCGGCAAAAACAACCTAAAATTGAAAATACGCAAACCTTTCAATGGTCAATACGACGCACTTTTGCTGACTTCTCCGAAGCTTGGTTTTATGGAAATGAGTTAGTTGGGGGTTTGGTAATTCTAGGCGTTTTAACAGATTGGTTTGTCAATATTAATCATATTACAAATGGTTCTGGCTTGGTTCCTGACATTTTAATGGGACAAATGATTGCTTCGGCTGTTGGTGTTTTTCTTTATCGAAAACATTTCGCTGAAGAAGGTTGGTATCCAACGTTTATGCCACTGGTCAGTATTGTTCCTGGTGTGATTTTAATGATGGGTGGTGGCTTTTGGCTTTCCCTGACCATCGCTGTTTTAGCAGGAATCAGTGCGGCCCCTGTCGGTAGCTATATTGCTAAACGATTACCTCCGTTTGTTCCTGGTGCTGTCGGCTTTGTATCAGGAATGGCTGTTGTAACCATTTTATTGTCAGCCGTTTTGCATACATTTGATATTTTTGTATAGTGAATAAAAAGAAGCGAATGACGATTCGCTTCTTTTTTTAATTGACCAATCCCCTTTTTATCCGTATTCTTAAGCAAAAGGAGGTTTTGCCATGTACTCCATGTTAAAACGTGTGATAACGGAAAAAGATTTGCTTCGGCAAATTCGTTTGTTGGAACAGTTATTAAATGTTCCTCAGCTGACAGCCAAGCGTTTAGCCACGCAAATCCAGACGACAGAGCGAACCGTTTTTTCGGATTTACAGTATATTCGCAGTCAATTACCCGCCGACTGGTCCATTGAAACCGATAGCAGTGGTATTCGGTTACGTAATCAGGGGAATGCGCAAACCAATGAGCTTTGGTCATTATTTTTACCTCAATCCATTAGTATTCAGCTATTAAAAGAGCTACTATTTACGAAAGAGTTAGTAACAACTTCTTTTTTGAGCACTAGTGGTGTTTCTTATGAAACTTTGAAGCGACATATCAAAAAAATGAATCAGGCCTTACGTGATTTTCATTTAACGATTCAATTAACCACAACGACCATTCAGCTAATCGGGGCAGAAAGCAATATTCGGATTTTTTATCACCGTTTGTTGGTGCCTTTTACTCATAATAATTATTTTTTTGACGATTATTCTATTCATGAGGAGCATTATTTTCAATTTTTGAAACAAGTTTACAGTAGTGAGTTGACGGTGGAAACGGAAGAAATTTTTGGCGCTTGTTGGTTTTTTATTAACACGATTCGCAACAAAGCCAATTGCCGAGTGAGTCAATTTTCTTTTGACTCAAAAGATGTCTTGTTTCAACTTTATCAACCATCCTTGGCAAAGCTTTATGCTTCTGAAGGCATCTATTTGCAAGGAGAAGAAAGTTTTTTTGCCTTCTTTTGTTTCTTAGAAAGCTGGAATTACGATAATGTCTATGGCGAAACGTTGGCTTCTGCGCTCCACACTCATTACAGTCAGCTGCGAAAGTCGTTACAACAGTTTGTCACTAATTTGTCCACTGAAGAAGCCCGGCCTGATTTAATCCAAACAAATTTATTGGATAATCTGTTATTGTTATTCATTAAATATACCGAGTCCCCAACACTTTCTGAGCAATTTCAATTGGAATATCAAGAATTAATGACCGAACAAGCCGCGGAGGACCTTGCGTTATCAAAGAGCAACCAAGAACTTTTGGAGATTTTATCTCGCTACACCACGATTGAAGAACCGACTTATTTTCTTAGTTTGGCTTCTTTGTTAGAAAAACAAGCCAGTTATTCCATTCAGGCGCAAACGATGACTGCCTATTTCCTCTTTCAAGGGGAACCTGCTTGGAAAGCTTTTTTGCAACAAGAATTAGCTGCTTATTTAGGTACTCGTGTGAAATTACAAGCTATTGAATATGTGGAACTAAGCCAGTTGACGTTAAATGAAGCCGACATAATCATTTCCAATTTTCCCTTGGATCATCTTGATCTTCCTGTCTTTTATCTCTCTTTAATACCAACAAAAAATGAACTCCGCCGACTAGCAGAGCTCACTCTTCATTCTTATTTTTAAAGGAACTAGCGAGGACATTCGCTAGTTTTTTGGCTTTCTTTCGTCATGAATCGTTTGGTTATATATTTTTCCCCTTCGACAAGGAAAAACAGACTCACAACATGGACGAAAATCATTGCTAATTGAAGGCCATTTAAAGAAGTTGTACCAATTAATTGCTGCGCTACTGGCCAGTAAACTACTAGCGCTTGTAGTAAAAAGAGGATTCCTAATGAAGCAAACAACACTTTATTTTGGAAAAAACCTGTGCTTAACGACGGATCAACCAACTTACGACAGTTGATCATATACGCTGCTTGCGCTAAGACGATACTTTGTAAGAGGAACGTTTGCTGTAAGGCTTGGCCCTCAAATTGTAACGCCATGAGGTAACCTGGTACCATAATGAGTACCGACACATAGACGATTCTAAAAATACTGTACTTTGTTAAAATGCCTTCATTGACATCTCTTGGTGGTCGTTTCATAGTATCAGCACTCGCTTTTTCAAAACCTAATGCATAAGACAAAGTAATCGTAGTTACCATGTTTACCCATAATATCTGGACAGGTGTCAGCGGTAGAGGATGATTCATTAAAAGCGCCCAGACAACAATTAAACCTTGTGCTAAAGAGGTTGGCAAGAAGAAAGTAATCGTCTTTTTCAAGTTATCAAAAATGCGGCGTCCTTCTTTCACGGCCTTAGCAATCGTATGGAAATTATCATCTGCCAAAACCATATCTGCGGCTTGTTTGGTTACTTCACTTCCTTTAATTCCCATGGCAATTCCGACATCAGCTTTCTTTAGTGCTGGCGCATCGTTTACACCATCGCCGGTCATTCCGACAATTTCGCCATTGTTTTGTAACGCCGTGACAATTCGTAATTTATGTTCTGGCGTCGTTCGTGCAAATACATCGACTTTTTGAACATGCTGAGCTAATTCTTCATCTGACATAGCATCAATTTCTAATCCTTCAAGGACTTTTTTCGTATGCTTTAAACCAACTTGCTCGCCAATGGCTTGCGCTGTATCTTTATGGTCTCCGGTAATCATTTTGACGGAAATACCTGCTTCTTGAGATTCTTTGACGGCTTGAATGGCACTTTCTTTTGGCGGATCGATGATGCCTGCCAGTCCAGCAAACGTCAATCCTGACAATACTTCATGTGTCAGTTCCTGTTGTGACGTAACTGTCTTATAAGCGAAACCTAATACCCGTTGTCCTTTTTGCGCTAATTGCGCAGCTTGTGCTTGCCAATCACCTTTTTGATTATCAGATAACGTAGAAAGTTGTAACAATACTTCTGGCGCACCTTTGACATAAATAATTGAACCTTCTGCTTGCGGATGGCGAGTGGCCATGTATTTGTAACTTGAACTAAACGGAATTTTCTTTTCTACAGGGCGTAAAGACAGTTGATCCTGATCAACATATTGTAATAAAGCTAACTCGGTAGGATTCCCTTGTAAGTCGGCGATTTTTTGTTGGTCTTGTAATTTCAATTCTTGACAGTTGGCCATAATCTCTTTGACAATGGTCATTTCTTCAGTCACTACATCCATTACCGTCATTTCATTTTTAGTTAGCGTTCCTGTTTTGTCTGAACAGATAACTGTCATTGAACCTAATGTTTCAACGGAAGGCATGCCTTTAATAATCGCATTTTCTCTAGCCATCTCATGAACACCCATCGATAAAATCATCGTTAACACAGCAGGTAAGCCTTCTGGAATCATTGCTACAATTAATGCAATCATCGCAGAAAATAAGAGGCTCCATTCCATGCCATGACGAAAAGTGGTAAAGAAAATCAGAAACACGATCAAGACCATAATCCCTTGGAAAATTTGCTTGTTTAATTGGTGCATTTTCCGCACGAGCGGCGTTGTTTTTTGATCTACTGACTGCAACGCGTGATTAATTTTTCCAACTTCAGTGGAATCTCCTGTTTCTACTACAACACCTAAGGCTGAGCCCGCTTGGACAAGTGTTCCTGAAAAAGCCAAATTCTTTTGATCGCCTGTTGGCAATTCCTCATTCAAGGAACCGGTAATTTTCTCCACGGCTTCTGATTCACCTGTCAAAATTGATTCTTCAATCATCAGATTATGAACATCAAATAAGCGCAAATCTGCTGGAACTACATCGCCAGCTTGTAACGTGACTACATCTCCCAGAACCAATGTTTCAGAAGAAACGGTTGTTTTTTGTCCATCAATTAGAACGACTGCCTCTTGGCCCATCATCTGTTTAAGGCCGTCTAATGATTCTTCTGCTTTACGCTCTTGCCAATAACCGACAAAGCCATTGACAAGCACCACTAGAAAAATGATACTTCCTTCGACCACTTCGCCTGTGGCAAATTTTAGAATTGCGGCAGCGAGTAAGACCATCATTAGTAAATCTGTAAAATGTTTGGCTAGCTTTTGCCACGTTTTCAGTTGTTGTTTTTCTTCAATTTTATTTGGACCATTCGTTTGTAAACGTTGCTGACGTTCTTCGCTAGAAAGACCCGTTTGCTTCGTCTTAGTCTGCTCGATTACTTTTGTTGAGGAAAGTTGATACCATTTCATTTCGTGTACCTCCTATTTACTTGATACCTTTATTATAGAGAGGATTTTCTTCACAAAATGGTCGATAATTTCAGTGGCCCCTGAAAAAAATGGGGCCGAGATTATTAAAGAAAAGAACAACCAGCATTTTAGCGGGTTGTTCCTTTCTTTTAAATATTTTCTTGTTCGACCACCAATTGACTTTTGCCAATTAATGCTTTGACATCAATAATTTCACCATTTTTACGTCGGTCTGCTAACTCAACTGAGGTGGTAAACAACAAGTCACTAGAAGAGTTCAACGCTGTTTCAATGGAATCTTGGACTACGCCGACGATAAAGCCAACGCCGACGACTTGCATGGCAATGTCATTGGAAATGCCAAACAAACTACATGCAAGCGGAATTAACAACAAGGAGCCGCCAGCAATTCCTGAAGCCCCACAAGCAGAAACAGCGGCGATGATGCTCAACAATAAGGCTAAATAGATTGGCACGGACATGCCTAATGTGTGGACTGCCGCTAATGTCATAATGGTAATCGTAATGGCTGCGCCACCCATATTAATCGTTGCGCCTAGCGGAATAGAGACCGCATAAGATTCTTCATTTAAATCCATTGCTTTCGCCAATTCCATATTAATGGGAATATTGGCCGCAGAACTGCGTGTAAAGAATGCGGGAATCGCACTTTCCTTTAATACAAAAAAGACTAACGGATACGGATTTTGCCGAATATTCCAAAAAACAATCGCTGGATAAACGACTAAAGCAACCACGGCCATCGTACCAATTAACAATAATAGTAACTGACCATACTTGGCTAACCCTGCAATGCCTGTTGTTGCCACCGAATGAAACACCAAACCTAGAATTCCAATTGGCGCAATGCCGATAATCATTTGAACGACCGTGGTAATCCCTGTTGAAAGATTGGCAATCACATCCTTGGTAGCGACCGAACTTTGACGTAACCCAATACCGATTAATGAGGACCAAAATAAAACAGATAAATAATTGCCTTCAATCATCGCTTGAATCGGATTTTGGACAACGCTTGTTAACACATTGCTTAAAACATCACTAAGTTGCGTTGGGGCTGCTTGCGCTTCCTGCGCCGCCTCCAAGACAATCTTAACGGGAAACAGATAGCTTGCCGTGACGGCAACAACAGCTGCCAAAAATGTCGCTAACAGATACACAACTAAAATTGATCCAACATATGTTTTCGCCCCAGCCTTTTGTTGGGCTAGCGACGCAATAATTAAGACAAAAACTAAAATCGGCGCAATTGCTTTTAAGGCGCCCACAAACAATTCACCAAGAACGCTGATGAAGGTCCATTCTGGCACCAAGAAACCCAAGGTGGTTCCAATCACAATCCCTATCATGATTTTTTGAATTAACGATAATTTCCGAATCGCTTTGACCATTCACTTCACGCTCCTTTAAAATAAAATACAGTTTGGGACATACTACCATAATTATTAAGATAAAAAAAGAGTGTTTCTCAAAAAACTTTCATTTTTCGAGAAACACTTGGTCAACTCATCAATTTCGTCTATTTTTCTGAAGACTTTTCCGCTGAATGCTCTTTGTTTTTATGGTGATGGTGGTGATGACTTTGTTTAGAATACAAGTAGGATTTTGCTACGACCGAAATAAACATAGCCATAATCCCCAAGCCTACTGTAGCATAAACCATAGTGAAGATTTTTCCCAAGTCAGTAACTGGATGAACATCTCCATAACCAATCGTGGTTAACGTCATGAAACTTAAATATAACGAATCTAATGGCGACAATTTTTCCACTGTTGAATAAAAAATAGTCCCACTCAACAACGTGGTTGCCAGTAAAAAGAACAAGGCACGAGTGTCTTCTTTTTTTAAGATACCTAAAAAAGATGAAAATAGTTTTTTGACAGAAATAAGTAAAGATAGCAAAAAAATGACCTCTTTCTATTGTTAATCTCTTCTTAACGTTAGCACTTTTTAGATAAAGTTCAACTTTTTAATTGGTGTGGTTAAAGAAAATTTATTTTTTTGTTATTTATAATAAGCTAAAGCTCATCTTCAAAGTAATCATTATCAATTCTAAATAGCTTGTACGTCTTGGCTATTTCTACACCAACACCAAACTCTAACATGAGCTCTGTTAATTTAATACCATCTATTAAAACTATCCCTTGATTTTTGGCAAATTCGTGCGCATTAGCACTAAAACTAGAAGTTGTTATAAAAACTCCTCTATCTGCATTTACAGCAGCTAAAGCGCCATAAAATCCTTGTATAGCAGGGCGACCAATGGTATTAGTTTCGTGATATCGCTTTGCTTGAACATAAACAGTACTAGTTCCTAATGGATCCTGATTGATGATACCATCTATTCCACCATCATTTGATTTGGATGTAACAACTGCCGTTCCGTGTTTTCCACTATATCCCATTGTCTCCAATAAATGTATAACTAGCTTTTCAAAAAATACTGGCTCCACTTGTTGAACTTTATTTAATAGTTCAATCGCAATTTGATTATTTTGATTGTTGATCATATCCTCAATGTCTATTTTAGCACTTTCAATTGGTGCGCTTGCTTCGATAGTAGTCGTTCCAACACGATTATTCCGTTCGACTAATTCTTGCATATATTTTTGATATGCAGGTTGTTGTTCCAAAAGTTTTCTATTGATTTTTTCACCATAATTATTTAATAAATCCAAACCTAGTTCTGTTATTTGATACATACCTCGTTTAATCCGTTCAACAGCTCCAGCTTTATACAAATCGCTGATAGCAAAGCTGAAACGATTTGCTAAAATCCCATCTCCTTGAGGGTAGTTTGGATACATCATTGAGGCAATTTCATCCGGAATATCTAAGAACTGAATAATACGCTTTAAAATGATCTTTCTGTTCAGTACATCTCCATCTTTCAAAACTTCTAAAGTATATGGCATTAATGATTCAAATGTTGGAATACCTTCATTAGACGCTTTTAGTTTTCTCCAATCTTTATTCACTTTTCCCCCACCTCTAAAGTTGTTTATTTATAATACACTTCATCTAAAAACAATCCTTGTGCAGGAGCCGTTTCACCTGCGCCTTCTCGGACTTTTGTTGCGAATAATTCGTCAATTATCGCTAATTCTTTGGTGCCTGCACCAATTTCTAAAAGTGTCCCAACGAGGATGCGGACCATTTTATGCAAGAAACCATTGCCCACAAAAGTGAACTGTAACATTTCGCCGTTTCTTTCAATCGTAATCTTTTCAATCGTTCGAGTAGTCGATTTTTTGGTTTTTTTCAATGCTGAAAAACCAATAAAATCATGGGTCCCTATTAATTTTTGGCAAGCTTGTTCCATTTTTTCTTGATCCAACGCTTTGGGAAAGTGAAAACTATGATACCGTTCAAAGGCATTAGGAATTGGGCTATTCCAAACATAGTAGCTGTATTGTTTGCCTGTGGCGTTATACCGTGCATGAAAACGTTCAGGCATTTCTGTAACTTCTTTAACAACAATATCGCCAGGTAAATATCGATTTAAAAAGGATAACATTTCGGTTGTTGTTAGTGAACTAGTCGTTTTAAAATTCGCTACTTGACCACGTGCATGTGTGCCGGCATCCGTTCTGCCTGAGCCAATAATTTCAATCGGTTCACCTGTCATTTGTGTTAAAATACTTTCAATTTTCCCTTGAATCGTTTTCTCTGAATTACCTAGTCGTTGCCAACCTGAGTATCTTTTACCATCATATTCAATGGTTAATTTTATGTTGCGCATGGGCGAAGCTCCTTCGTATTCTTTTTCTCTCTTATCATAGCAGAAATAGGTGGATTTTTCTTCTTTTCCAAGAATAAAACACCTCTTTTCCATAGAAAAGAGGTGTTTTATTTAGTTTAATCCTGCAATTTTCAATTCTTCAACATTCGCTGCTTTAGCATTTTCAGTCACTACGGCTTTAAATGTCACTTGGTCGCCCTCTTTTAAGAATAGCGCCAGCGGACTGTTATTAGTCGTTACGCTAAAAATGGTTTTTTCATCTTCTAGTAAAAATGAAACTACCGTTTGCGCTTCCCCAGCTACTACTGAGACACGAGCTACTTTACCTTGCATCGTTTTCAAGTTGGCTTTGTCTGTATTTTCATTGTTACTTCCTTTGGTTACTAACTCAATTCGATAAGCGTCTAATGCGCCTTGTGCCGTGTCTGCATCAATCACAATATCATTATCTACGGCGTTTATATAGACATATTTTTTGAAAATCCCTTTACTGTCCATTAACGAAACAATCCACGTTGGCACGCCATCAATGTTATAAAGGACTGGCATACTAGCTTTCCATTTCTTTTCTGGATAAATTTTTGAGGCGATAGAAATGGCGCCATCACTATCCATAATGCCGACTTTAGTATCACGATAATACGTAACTTGACCTGTTCGGGCATTGATTAAGGAGTAACCTAAAGCGGAATCTTGGTCTTTTTCACTACTTGTAAAGTCCGTAAAATAAAGCAACTGATTCCCTTCCTTGTTCATCATCGGCGTAATTTGTCCTGATGCATAAATACCATTTTCAGTTGGAATTTTAACATCTTTTTTGGCACCAAACATTGTCTGGTTCCACCAGCCTTGACTGTAACGACCAAAGAATTCATTTAAGCTATTCGCCGCTGAACTAGTAATCGGCGCATCAACGAAACTTGGGGCTTTTTGACTGTCATAAACGTTAACTTCTCCTGTTGTAGCATTTAATACCGCCGTTTTAAATTCATTATAGTGCATGCGACCAGAAACCCCATACTCTTTGTAAAGCGTTTGAATATAATAAGGATTCCCTTGGTCGTCCAGCTCTAAATTGATTGTGCCAGTTGCTGCATAACCTGGATAAGCGGAATAAATTTTTCGTGCAGCATCTTTGCCAAAGTAAGCTGAAGGAGTATAAACAATTGGTTTTTCTACAAATTCTGGCTGTGCGTTGATATCTGTCGCACTAATGATGAAATAGCCAGGTACTTCCCCCAGTTTTAGCCATTTAAAGAAGCCATTAAATTCGACTGTTGCTACATATACATACTCGCCATTGACAACTTGTGCCGTTATACCATCCAAAGTAAACATATTGGAATTGGGAATGACAGAAAATTTCTGTAACATTTTTCGTTTCGCCGTTTGTGGTGCAATCGCAATGGGTGTTTCTTTCGCCGAAGTTAAAACTTCAGCTTTTTCTTCCGTTTTTAAAGGAATTGTTTGATAAATTTCATCAATGGAAGAAATTCTGGTAATACTACTGACAATGGTCAACAAAATCATTGCCAAAACGGCAACACCCAAAATTTTGCCAGACCAGTCTTTGTTAGCCGTTTTGTTGGTATTCTTGCCTACTTCTTTGCGGCCCTTTTGGATACCAGGAACTTCGACTTTACTAGCTAAGCGTGTACTTAATAACACCCCACTAGCAATCACTGCGCCAATCAAATTAATCCACAACACAGTTGAAAGATTTTTACTTGGCAAAGTCACAAATAAAAAGATACCTAACAAGAGCAGTTCCATCACCATTAATAGAATAGTCCCTTTACTCTTTTTCCCTTTATTCGCTACAATGTTGGCGCCATTCGCAACTAAGATCCCGATACCAAAAAATAACGTTAACCCAATAAAATTAAAAAACATTCACTTGCCCTCCTCATAGATAAGTAAAAAAAGTGCTCCCACGCATTGTAGAAGCACTTCCTGTGATCCATTCTATTATAACGTTTTCTATTTTTACTGACAATATCGTTGAAGCAAAATCAGTCGGAAGGCTTAGAGTTCTGAAGAACATTTATTTCTCTGGCTGAATATAAGGAACGATAGGTGCGGTCACGCCAATTGAAGCACCACGAACAAAAGGTTCATTTTGTAAGGCTTTGAAATTTTTGGTTTGTCCGGTGAGCATGACTCCCCAAATAGGTAATTTTTCGACTTTTTTATTTTTATTTTGTTGGATAAACTTTTGGCCTTCTTGGTTGTCAGCAAACAACGGGGATTTTTCTAAGGTTTCAAAAAAGTGTTGCTTGTTATTTTCAGGATCAAATATTTCGTTGTGATCGTCCATGCTTAATTGAAAACCATAAGGCAGCGTACCAGAAGGACCTTCTGCTTCATTAACCGTTTCGGAGTAAACATAGAGCCAAACTAAGTTGACATTGCTCGGTAACATTTTGCGGACTTCTTCATATGGATAAGGTTTATCAAAAGAAATCGCCACTTCCGCTACTTGGTTTTCCATTTTATCTAATTCACTTAATTCGTTTTTGATACCACCATAGTAATTGGTAATCGCTGGGTTATAAAAAGATGCTACTTTCTGCTTGGTTTGTCGGTTGTATTCATAAAAATTCTTAGAAGAATAATAGCTACCAGGATAGACTTCATTCCAGTCAATCGAATTTCTGAAAAAGCTATATCTGCTACGTAAATTACTCCACTCCACCGTGTAACCATCAATATTTTTTGAACGATTAGTTACAACTTCGCCCCCAAAAGGCGAACTATTAGCAATTACTTGGGAATCTAATTGAGTGTTTGGTGAAGCAATCATTTCTTGATCATTAATTACTTCTAGTAGGGTATGATAGTTTTTCGTCGAAAGTTTATCCATTCCCACAAAAAAACCGACAAACAATACAGCAAAACTAACAACGGTTATGGCACCAATCACGATAAATTGTTTTCTTTTCGCTTTACGAATACTTTTTTTTAAATCCACTTCTATTCCTCCAGTTCTTTTTTTAATTTTTGACGTGTGCGATACAATTTTTTGCGAACATTTTCAACAGATAATTCTAAAATCAACGCAATCTCGGCATACGATAATTGATAATAATATTTCAAAAGTACTAGTTCTTGTTCCTCATCTTTTAAGGAATCGATCAATAATAATAACTCTTGCCCTTCCATTTTTTCTATTGATTGTACAGGATGGCTGTTTGCCACAAAAGTGCGTTCTCGTTTCTTTTTTCGATACATCGTAATGTAGTAATTAAATGTTACTCGAAAAAACCACGGGCGTAGATTTTCTGATGTAATTTCAGGTAATATTGAAAAAATCGTTGTATACGTTTGCGACACTGCATCTTGTGCATCTTCAAGACTTGCTCCTCGGCGAATCAAGACTTGGATGACTTCTTGCCCCAAAGAAAATAGTACTTCGTCAAAATTTGCCTCCTTTTTCATCTGATTTCTCCTTTCACTTATACAACGTTTCAACTAGGGAAAAAGTGGACAGTTCTTCGTTCATTATTTTTATGTATTTTTCTCTCAATAAAAAATGCTCCTGCTTAAGCAGAAGCATTTTTGTTTTTACTTATTTATCATTTTCCAATGACTAATCTTCGTGTATAAACGGCTTGCCCAGAATGCATCACTGCATCATCAATCACTGAAACTAAACGCACTTGTCTAGTCACCGGCGGGGTCCAATTTTTATCAATTACGTCTGACAATTGTTCTTCTTTGATTTGGTCTAAATAGCTTTTGGTAAGTGCCACACTAGCAGCCAAATAGTCACTAAGCAATTGCTTTTCTGCCACCACGACTTTCGCCGCTTCTTCTGGTGTGTGATGCCAGTCTTCTGTCTCATCTGGCAAATCCAAGGCAAATTTTTCTGTCCAGTGTTGGCTAAGCCATAACGGCTCACTATGATTAAGTGCGGAAATTTGTAGGTCTAATTCTCTGGCTGTGTGCCACATCAGCCAAGTAACAGACTTGATTAATGGAGCGGGCATCGTGTTTGCTTCGGCAACGGTCATTTGCGCAAGTGTTTCTTCAAAACGTTCATGCGCTCGGTCAAGGGTTTCACTAGAAAGTTGAGTGACTTTCATAAAAATACCTCCTTTGTGTTGGTGCCTGTTCTTTCGTTTCTATTTTCTATTATACTGCAAAAGAATCCGTTGTAGTTCTTTTTTGGCTGCGGTATCTGCGGAAAGGGTAAAGATCACTTTCTTTCTTCAAAAATAACCCCCCTAAGTAAAAAAGAATTGACAATTCTCGTAGTTTCCCTTAGTATGTGGAAAAGTACCTTTAAGATAGTCCGAGAGGCTAACAAGGCAAAGTTCTGTAAAATTCTGTATTTTTGTATAGTGAATGATACGAGACGTCTTGCCCTTTTTTGTGTGCAAGGCTTTTTTTGCGCGGTGCTTAATCAATTTATTTGGGAGGCAACAAAGTGGAAAAGAAAAAACGTGAAGTGAAAGGTATCTCATTTACCAAAAAAATGGTGATTTCATTGGTGGGAGGATTAATCGTTGGGCTCGGCTTTTTATTTTTAAGAGAGCACCTTATTCGCAGCAATCAAGGCGCCGTGTGGCAGACAATCAATCAGATTCTTTTCCAAGATATTTCAGATCCTGAAAAAGGACAATCTGCAATTGGACTTTTCTATATTATTGGTCAACTATTTATTAACGGCCTACAATTAGTGATTGTGCCGATGGTCTTTACTTCAATTACTTTAGCCATTTGTCATATTACCGATACGCAAAAATTAGGACGAATTTCCTATAAAACAATTTTCGGCTTTTTATCGATGTCACTGATTGCTCTATTAACGGCTGGAATTGTGGGCTATAGCGTATATTTAACTGGCGCTTTTAATGTGTCGTTATCTGAAACGCTAGCTCCTGTCGAAGTAAGTACGAGCGGCAACCCATTAATGGTGATTGTCAATGCTGTCACGAAAAATATTGGTTCTGCATTTAGCGACAATGGTGCGATTTTAGCCGTTGTTGTGTTGGCAGTGATTACTGGTTTATGTATTAATGCATTAGGAGATAAAATTCGTGTTTTCAAAAAATTAATTGAAGAAGTCAATGCGATGGTCACGTTATTTTTAACCTTTGTAATTACTAAATTTGCTCCTATCGCCGTCTTTATGTTGTTAGTTCGGACGTTTGCTTCTTACGGGATTGATTATTTAAAACCAGCGTTAGTCTACGTCGTAACAACGACAGCGACGCTCTTAGCCTTTTTGATGATCGGTTACCCATTATTTATCTTATTTGCGACAAAATTAAATCCTGTTCCTTTTATTAAAAAGATTATGAAAGTTGTGGTCTTTGGATTTTCTACTTCTTCTTCGGCGGCCACTTTACCGTTAAATACAAAAACAACGGTTGAAGAGTTAGGTGTCGACAGCGATGTTGCCGCCTTTGTCTTGCCGTTAGGAATGACTATCAATATGAACGGCACAGCGATTATGCAAGTAATTGCGGCTATTTTTGTGGCGGGCGTAGCTGGTTATGAAGTGACACCAGCTAATATTGCCTTGATTGCCATTTTAGCTTTAATGTCATCCATCGGTACACCGGCGGCACCTGGCGCTGGCGGGATTATCCTTTTCACTATTTTAACTGGTTTAAACTATAACAATGAGATTGCGATTGCGACGTATTCATTGATTTTAGCCATTAATCGTCCAATCGAAATGCTCGTTACTAGCCTAAACGTGGTTGGTGATAGCGCCACTGCGATTTATGTCGCACATTCGGAAGATTTGTTGGATGAAGCCACTTATCTGACTGATGTCGCTGACTTGCAAAACGCGGAAGCGGAGTAATTAATGAAAAAGCAGACTTCTTGTATGGAAGTCTGCTTTTTCTTATGTTTTTAGTGACTCCGTAATTTTTTACTTCTTCGATTTACTTTTACGAAAAACTAGAAGACACCCACTGGCTATAACTAGAAGGCCAATAATCACAAGCGCGATCGATTTCTTTTCTCCTGTGCTCGGTAAAAATTGGCTAGCTTTTCTGAAACCACCTTGGCTTGATGGCTTAACTTGTTTCGTACTAGTTTGATCAACTCCCGCACTAGTATTTAAGTGTCCATTATTCCCCCCATTTTTTTGCTCCTTTTTATTTTCCCCACTATTTTTCAATGTTAATTGCTTCACTGCCGAGCGTAGTTTTGCTTCTGCTTGGTCTACTTCTGCTTGCGTTGCTGTTGTTTGATCTGCCACAGTTTTCGCTTGCTGCAATGCTTCGCTGTAGACTTTCCAGCTGCTTGCGGTGTAGTCTTTTTCTTGATGTTTCTCGTTTTCTTTGATGATTTTCAACAAGTTGGTTTTATCTACTTCTTTAGTTGGCACTTTTACCAATTGCTTCACCGCCGAACGTAGTTTTTCTTCTGCTTGGTCTACTTCTGCTTGCGTTGCTGTTGTTTGATCTACCACAGTTTGTGCTTGCTGCAATGCTTCACTGTAGACTTTCCAGCTGCTTGCGGTGTAGTCTTTTTCTTGGTGTTTCTCGTTTTCTTTGATGATTTTCAACAAGTTGGTTTTATCTACTTCTTTAGTTGGCACTTTTACCAATTGCTTCACCGCCGAACGTAGTTTTGCTTCTGCTTGGTCTACTTCTGCTTGCGTTGCTGTTGTTTGATCTACCACAGTTTGTGCTTGCTGCAATGCTTCACTGTAGACTTTCCAGCTGCTTGCGGTGTAGTCTTTTTCTTGATGTTTCTCGTTTTCTTTGATGATTTTCAACAAGTTGGTTTTATCTACTTCTTTAGTTGGCACTTTTACCAATTGCTTCACTGCCGAGCGTAGTTTTTCTTCTGCTTGGTCTACTTCTGCTTGCGTCGCTGTTGTTTGATCTGCCACAGTTTGCGCTTGTTGCAATGCTTCGCTGTAGACTTTCCAGCTGCTTGCGGTGTAGTCTTTTTCTTGGTTTTTCTCGTTTTCTTTGATGATTTTCAACAAGTTGGTTTTATCTATAGTTGGTACTTTTACCAATTGCTTCACTGCCGAGCCTAGCTCTGCTTCTGCTTGGTCTACTTCTGCTTGCGTTGCTGTTGCTTGATCTACCACAGTTTGTGCTTGTTTCAATGCTTCGCTGTAGACTTTCCAGCTGCTTGCGGTGTAGTCTTTTTCTTGGTTTTTCTCATTTTCTTTGATGATTTTCAACAAGTTGGTTTTATCTACTTCTTTAGTTGGCACTTTTACCAATTGCTTCACTGCCGAACGTAGTTTTTCTTCTGCTTGGTCTACTTCTGCTTGCGTTGCTGTTGCTTGATCTACCACAGTTTGTGCTTGCTGCAATGCTTCACTGTAGACTTTCCAGCTGCTTGCGGTGTAGTCTTTTTCTTGATGTTTCTCGTTTTCTTTTATGATTTTCAACAAGTTGGTTTTATCTACTTCTTTGGTTGGTACTTTTGCCAATTGCTTCACTGCCGAGCGTAGTTTTGCTTCTGCTTGGTCTACTTCTGCTTGCGTTGCTGTTGTTTGATCTGCCACAGTTTTCGCTTGCTGCAATGCTTCACTGTAGACTTTCCAGCTGCTTGCGGTGTAGTCTTTTTCTTGGTGTTCTTTTTGTTCCTGAATTAATTTTTCTAACGCTTCTTTCGTTACTTCAGGAGTTGTTTTAACTGTGATTGAACGCGAGCTGCCATTTAACCCCGCACTATTTAAAGTGATAATATTTTGGTCAACAGAAATTTCTGGGTCCGCTATGACTACTTCAAGAATGCCCTTATCAAATTCAATAGAAACGGATGCATTATTTTGTAAAGGATTCGCAAGAGTTAAGCGATAAACACCGTTATCAATTTTTTCTGAAATAACCGACATTGGATCATACGCATACAGTCCTGCAATTTCTTGGTCATTATTCCATGTATTCATCATGACATAATTACCTGCTTCGATGGCTTGTAAGCTTGCTGTATTTTCTAGAACAGTATAGCCTTTGTTTTTAGAAAGAGCTGCGATTTCTTCATTCGTTTTCCCAACCACTGTTAAATATTCGTAAGTACCATTTTCAACAGCCTTGCCATAATTTTTACTAATTTTAGCAAATGTATTTGTATAGGTTTTATCATTAACAAAGTATTCGTTAATATCTCCGTAGCGACCAGAGCGTTCTTCTATTTGAACATCAAGGGTATTCATTGAATTAGGAAAAACATAGCCAATGTTATTCAATGGATTCGCTGCGCTTAAACTAATCCAAGAATTATCTTTGTCTGAACCTTGGTTAAGCTTCACTTCCTGTGGATGAATCATCCGATTATCGAGGATTGTTTCAATCGAAGCATCTGTCGTACCAGTAATGCCACTTCCCAAATTAATGATTTGACCATCTAATAGGAACCAAGATTTTTTAGCAACTAAGTTCATTCCTTCATTACTTTTATCTAAAAACATTCCTATAGAGGCAACCTGTCCATTATTTGAGCCACCTACCCATGACTGGGGACTGCGTTTCCCTGTATAAGCACCATTTGCCAATTCTCTTGTGTCAACTGTCGTTCCTGGTAATCGATATGGATCGATCGTTGCCCAGTATCCTTCATCAAACTGAGCAAAGTCTTGATTGTATAAATAAAGCATGCCGTCTGCTGTATGCCAGCCTTTTTTATTTTCCGTATTCCCAAATTCATAGTTTCCGACACGTTGTGAATACATACTAATACCCACCGCATATTCGTTATTTTTCTGTAGGACTCGATCCATCGAACCATATACATTTAAAGATTGCATTGGTGTCGCTTGGGCAGGTAACGCACTATTCACCACATTTTTCAAGTCAATTAACGCTTCAAAATCTCTTGGTTTTTTAAAGAAATGATAGTATGACCCACTTTGTTGAAGCCACGTTTGGATAGATGTATAAATGTCATTTCTTAAATTTTCTGGTGCAAATTTTGCAATTAAGGTTAAATTAGCTATTGTTTCTTTACCCGATTCAAACTCTGTAGTAAAAGGATTCGTTTCTGGCGCTCTGGAAATACTTCTACCAGAAACCATCGATGGCATTTTTCCATTTACCATCAATTGTAAGTAACCTTTATCAACAACATTAAATAAATTACTAATGTTAGGGTCATTCATCTCCCAGTCGGAACCTTTTAAAATAGTCTGAATTCGTCCAAACCCTTTTAGCAACTCATTCCCGTAACTGCCGTTGTACGGAAAATAACCATGTTGAATCAAGGAACCATCAGGATATAAGCCATCACCAGAGGAAACACTTTTTAAAACGGACGGAACAGCTTCTTGTACTTGTACTAGGCGTTGATTATCTTCTAACAAAAGTCCAGTACCTAAAACGGTGATTGAAATATCTGTTAAGTTAGCCCCTGTTGCACGATAAATTGGCCATTGTATGTTTGGATCTTTTGCATACAGCATCAGCGGAGCAGTAAATTTATTTAATTTTTCTGCATCTGTATTCAATAGGTCATCATGTAATAAAATCAATGTATCTGTTAGCGGCTGCGCGGAACCAATTTGCCAATCCCACCAGTTACCTGTGTAATACGTTCCATTGTATTTTTTTGTATCAATCATAAATTCAATGCCTTTAACAATCGCATCATAAACTTCCGGTTTTTCAAAAAGCTCACTTGATGGTTCATAGTAGCCTAACGCTAATTTTTTAATATTGGTAAATTGAGTCGTGTAATCAGCAGACACTGTATCCGATGGTTTTCGTTCCCACAAATACCCACGATCTGCTGCTTGATTAAGCGTTTGCCACAATGCTAAACTCTCCGTAGCAATCTGGGCACGATACTGTTGCACATCTGCATCGTTATCATACTGCGTTGTACCCAACAATCGCATTTTCCATTTTGCTCGCATTTCCGCATATTGTTTATTTTCTGCTACAACAGTCACAGGAATTGTATCACTAATTTCTGTTCCTTTAATTTTGACTGTTACTTTCGCTTCACCACTCTTAACTGCTGTTAAATTACCCGTTTGGTCAACCGTCACAATGGTAGGATCACTACTTGACCACTCAATCTGATCCTCTGTGATATCTACTCCAGCTGGTGACACTTCAAAGGCTAGCTGTTGCTTTCTTTTTTCACTAATAGTCAGGTTCTCTGTTAAAAGTTTAATCGCTTCTGGCAGTCGTTTTTTTTCATATGCTTCAAACGAAATAATACTTGAACTGTAAAATTGCTTATTTGTGTGTTGCCACATTTTCATCTGCTGATATTTTACAAAACGTGCTTGTACATTATTGCCATCAATATATTTTTTAGTAGGTTGGCCACCTTTCCCATTCTCTTCTTTAAAGATAGATTGATAGCTTTCACCATCTGTTGAAACTAAGATTTCATACACAGGACTTTCTGCATGCAACTGTAAAACGAGTTCGCCAATGTTTTTTACTTCACCCAAATCAACAATTAACCATTGTTCATCTTGCTTATCAGCGGACCAGCGTGTTGTTTCATCGCCATCGACAGCTTTTTCGCCAACAAATTGAGGGTATTTCCAATTCTCTCCAATTTTTCCTCCTTCCACACCAGAATATGTCACTTCTTTTTGTAAAAATAAATCAGTTATTTCTTCTGCAGAGGCACTCATCGCAGTTAGCGAGAAGCCTGTAAGCATGAAAGCAACAACGACTATTATTTTTTTAATCATATTTTTCCCCATATCTTTCTATTTTTAAGCAACCAATCCGACTTTTCCAAACACTTTTTTCTGATAATTTAATCAACTTCCTCCTCTACTAAGTATTCTATATAAAAATTAGGCATGAAAAGACAACCTAAAGTAATTACTTCAGACAGACTTTTCATGCCTAGTTTTCCCTAGTCACATGAAATATTATACATGTTTACGCTTTCACTTTAAGGTAATTTTTGGTTACTGTCAATAGCGTTTTCTTCATTAAAGAGCTTATTCAACTTTTCACGTTAAAAATATTGATTTTTATGATAATCCCTTAATTTTTTCTCATTTTAAAATAATAATTATGGGTGCTGAACCTGTTTCTGAGGCACAACAATCGGACAATTTTTTTGAAAAAACGAGAGGAATGACCATTGTTTTTTGCCATTCCTCTCATTTTTATTTATTGTTTGAACGGTAACATTGCTCTCAAACCAGTTTGATTGAATTTTTTTATTTTCTATCAGACAAACAGACTAAAGATATTTTACTTCATATATTTTTCAAGCAATGACTTGATTCATAGAACTTCCTGAGCAGCCAGTCTACTTCCTATTTATGATACGGTTCCCCTTTCATAATCCGAAAACCACGATAAATTTGTTCAACTAATACCAAACGCATTAACTGATGTGGATAAGTTAAGCGGCCAAAAGAAATTTGTTGGTTACTTCGCTGAAGGACTGAATCACTGAGACCTAAGGAGCCACCAATGACAAAGGTTAGATTACTTTTGCCACTAATCCCTAATTGTTCAATTTCTTTTGAAAATTCTTCACTAGATAATTGTTTGCCGTTAATGGCTAAAACAAAGACGTATTCGTTGTCATTAATTTTCCCCAAAATACGTTGGCCTTCTTTTTCTTTGACTTGAAGCATTTCAGCGTCACTGAGTTTTTCTGGGGCTTTTTCATCTGGTACTTCAATGATTTCCATCTTGGCATAGCTATTTAAACGTTTCAGATATTCATTAATGCCTTGAATCAGGTATTTTTCTTTCAGTTTTCCGACTGTTACTAGTTTAATTTTCACCTATTCCACTACTTTCTCGTTTTCTCTTCTTTCTTATTTTAGCACGAAGTTTGGCTACTTTCCACAACATTTCCACATACTTATACACATATACACAGAGTTATCCACAGAACAAACTAAAAAATTACTTTATTTAACAGCTTTTTCAATACAAACACATATTCGCCACTGATTTGTCCACATTATCCACATTCTGTGGATAACTTTCTTAAAAACTATACACAGAGTTATTCCCGATTTGTTCACATTTTTCTGTGTATAACTTTTTCATTCGTATTTTTTCTGTAATTTTTCCCTAAGTTGTTCATAAAAAATTCAAAGCTATTCGATAGACTAAAGGAGTAGGAAACAGATATACTTAATATAGAAAATTCAGATGCACTTATTGGGAGGTTATTTTATGCAACGAAAAGATGTTACACCTAATTCAGATAAAAAAAGTTTATTGCAAAAATTTGGGATTGGTTTAGCTGGCGGCTTACTTGGTGGCGCCCTTATTCTAGGAGGCGCTTATTCTGGGATTATTCCCACACCCAACGGCGGAAATAATGCGGCGACGACGACATCCACTAATCACGGCGACACAAAAGTCAGCAATGTAAGTTACAATGTGTCTAGCGATGTCACAAAAGCCGTGAAAAAAGTTCAAAATTCTGTGGTTTCTGTCATTAATATGCAAAGTGCTAGCAACAATTCTTCGGCAGATGATCCTTTTGGGGGATTGTTCGGTGGGAATGAAGGTACTCAAGACTCTTCCGGCAACAATGGCAACGATTTAGAAGCAGCCAGTGAAGGTAGTGGGGTTATTTATAAGAAAGATGGTAAAACGGCTTATGTCGTGACAAATAACCACGTCGTAGATAAAGCGCAAGGATTGGAAGTTGTTTTATCTGATGGTACCAAAGTGAAAGGCGAATTAGTCGGAACCGATGCTTACACGGATTTAGCCGTGATTAAAATTTCTTCCGACAAAGTTGATCAAGTCGCTGAGTTTGGAAATTCTAGTAAAATCACAGTCGGTGAGCCTGCTATTGCAATTGGTTCCCCTCTAGGCTCTGATTATGCTAACTCTGTCACACAAGGAATCATCTCTTCTGTGAATAGAAATATTACCAATAAAAACGAGTCTGGTGAAACCATCAATATTAATGCCATTCAAACCGATGCTGCCATCAATCCAGGAAACTCTGGTGGTCCACTAATCAATATTGAAGGACAAGTCATTGGAATTAACTCAGTAAAAATTGTGCAATCAACTAGTCAAGTGAGCGTTGAAGGGATGGGCTTTGCCATTCCAAGTAATGACGTAGTCAACATTATCAACCAATTAGAAAAAGATGGTAAAGTGACGCGGCCAGCTCTCGGGATTACGATGTCTGATTTAACAGGTATCTCTTCACAACAACAAGAACAAATTTTAAAAATTCCAGCTTCTGTAAAAACTGGCGTAGTGGTTCGTGGTGTTGAAGCAGCGACCCCTGCTGAAAAGGCTGGATTGGAAAAATACGATGTTATCACGAAAGTTGACGGCCAAGACGTAAGCTCTACTACAGATTTACAAAGCGCGCTTTACAAGAAAAAAGTTGGCGACAAAATGGAAGTGACTTATTATCGTGGTTCTAAAGAAATGAAAGCAACCATCGATTTAACCATTGATAAATCAGCTTTAACACAACAAAATAATCGCAGCAATCAATAAAAGAAAGAAACGACCTGTTGTCTGAACAACAGGTCGTTTTTTCTTTTATTCTCCTACCGCAAATGCAGAACCAACTTCTGCATCAAAAGGCAATTCTAAGATTCCTTTTTTAGCAGGTGCATTTGGTAAACGTAATTCTTTTGCTGAACAAATCATTCCAAAACTTTCTTCACCACGTAAAACCCCTGGCCAAATCATTAAACCATCAGGCATCATTGCGCCTGGCTTGGCAACAACTACTTTTTGTCCTGCTTTGATGTTCGGTGCGCCACAAACAATTTGTAAGATTTCGCCGTTCTCTACTTCTGTTTGTGTGATAGATAAATGATCTGAATCTGGGTGTTTTTTACATGATTTGACAAAGCCAACCACAATTTTAGGGGTGTCGTCTTTTTCAAGGGTTTCTGAAAATCCCGCATCTTTAATCGCTGTATTGACTTTTTCGATTTGTTCGTCTGTTAAAGTCACTTGGCCGGTGCCATTAATGTCACCTAGAAGCGCTGAAGCATTGAAAATATTCCAAGCTACCACTGTTTCTGGCGCCTCAACTAAACTTACACGTGCCACATCGCCGACACGTTTTACTTGGTTTTCCGCCCCTTGATCGTCCGCAACGATGACAAGTAAGACATCGCCAACGTGTTCTTTGTTATATGCAAAAATCATTTCTGTTCCTCCTAAATTTGAAAGCTATAGGCTGGATAGCTAAATTCTCTCCTGTCCTATAGTAACAAAAAAAGTGGAAAGTTGCACTTACAATTATTGAATTTTAGGCAATCCCTAATGCCGCCAAAAAAATAGATAATAGAATAACCCCAACTAAAAGTGTCGTTGTTTTCACTTTTTTCCCTAATAACCAGTAAATAACTAAGAAGAATAAAGCCGGGAAAAAACCTAACATGATTTGGTCGATATATTCTTGTAATGGCGTGGCGATTTTTCCAGAGCCAACTTTGGCAGTTAACTCAAACACGACATTAGAAGCCGTCATCCCACCAATAACCATTAACCCTAAAATAGAGGCAGCTGTGGTAACTTTTTCGATTACGCCGCTATCTTCAACATCACTAAAAAATTTAGCACCTAATTTAAACCCTTTATCCAAACAGATATACCGTAAAGCAAAATGCGGAATATTGATAATCAGTAAAAAGGCAATCGGACCAAAAATATTTCCTTGTTTAGACAATGAAATAGCTACACCTGTTGCGATAACTTTTAAGGTCCCCCAAAAGAAAGAATCCCCAATCCCAGACATTGGTCCCATTAAACTAGTTTTCACTGCATTAATACTAGCTGAGTTAAATTCATGATTTTTAGCATTTTCTTCTTCCATTGCTCCAGAAATTCCTAATAATAAGGTAGAGATATGCGGAGTGACAGACATAAACTCTAAATGTCGTTCTAAGGCCGCTTTCTTCTCTTCATTATTTTTATACAACCTACGTATAATTGGAGCCATTGCATAAGCATAAGCTAAATTTTGCATCCGCTCATAATTCCATGATGCATCTAACGTTAAAGAGCGAAAAAATACAGACCAAAAATCTTTTTTAGTAATGACAGATTTTGTGTTTTTAGAATTCATTGTCATCGACAACAGCCTCCCTTGTTTGACCATCACTCATATTCATATATAGTAGGACAATCACGATGCCAAACAAAGCAATCCCCACTACTGAAATTTTTAAATAAGCAGCGAATAAAAAGCCTAATAATAGAAATGGAATCATCTTTTTTGTTACCATCATTCTTGCTAACATCGCAAAACCAATTGCTGGAATAATACCTGCCGCAATATCTAATCCATGCGTAATAAAGTCTGGGACATAAGACAATACCTTTTCAATAAACGGCACGCCTAAGTAAAAGCCTAATGCCACAATTAGAGCTAACAAAACTTTATTGCCAACTCCTGCAATTAGTTGAATTCGCTCTACCCCTTGAATATTGCCTCGTTTTGCTTCCTTATCAGCTAAATGGCTAGCGCCTGTAAGTAAAAATGTCATCTGAAGATTATCGATTAAAAGTACTAATGTAGCGATTGGAACAGCTAAAACAACCGCACTAGAAATTGATTGCCCACTCATAATTACATAAGCTGTTGCAATAATCGTTCCTGAAACAAAATCTGGTGGATTACTTGCGCCAACAGGAAATGCACCCATAAATACCAACTCTAATGTTGCGCCAAGCTTAATTCCCGTATCTAAGTCTCCTAAAGCTAACCCTACTAGCGGAGCGACAACAATTGGACGGTTCCACATCGTTGAACCAAACCAGCTATGCATGTAGGCAAAAAAGGCAATTAAAAACATTAATAGAACCTTGATAAATGTCACTTCCATCTATTTGACCCTCCTATTTATTTAATTTAATAACTTGTTTATAGCAACCTTTTGATCGTCAGGGACTAATTGAACGGTTAATTCGATTCCTTCATTAGTTAGTTCTTTAATTTGTGCAATGTCGGTTTCTGATAAATGAACAGCTTTTGAAATTTGTTTGCGCGTTTCCCCATTTTTCATTCCACCTAAATTAACTTCCTTAATTGTTGGCACTTCTTTGACCAATTGATACATATCAGCAACTGATTCACATAAAATAAATAGTTTATATTTATCTGTCACCCCAGAATTTAACGCCTTAATTGAATCATCAATCGTTTTCATAACTAATTTAACACCTGAAGGTTTTGCCATTTTCATAGCGCTCATTCTTAATGGATCCTCAACCAACGTATTACTAGCAATCAAAATACAATCTGCTTCTAAAAATTTTGTCCAAGTAAACCCGACCTGACCATGAATCAACCGATGGTCCACTCTTGTCATTTTAATCATCCTTATTCACCTCTCAGTTCTTTCACAATTTTCATAAACGAATCAACATAAGGAGCATAAATATCTCCCGTATCTTTTCTTGTATCTTTGAAGTTACTCCCTACAATTGCTGCATCGCAAATCGCCAATTGTTCTTTCACATTCTTGTCATTTAACCCCGCTGCGACAATTAACGGAAACTCAGGTAATTGTTTTCTAAACAACTTAATCTTTTCTATTGATGTCTCTTCACCCGTTGCATTTTCTGTCACTGCAATAGCATCACAACGTTGCTGTGCAATTTTCAAATCTTCTTCGACTGATTTTTCAGACAACATTGGTTGATATTTGAAGCGCACGCCACCAATTAATTTTGCTGTTGTTTTTGCACGATATAAATCAAAAAAAGCTTGTAAGGATGCTTCATCCCGCGGTTTCACATGACCAACCACAGAATCAATCTGTAAAAATTGTAAATGATATTTATTGGCTAAATGAAAACCTAATGGGTCAACATTTAACACATTTACACCAATAGGAATCGGTAAATCTAATGAAGTAACATATTGGAGCGCTTTTTCTAGCTGAACATAATCCCCATAATAGTTCTCCATCAAAATTGCATCTATCCCATGTTCACTGTAAATTTGAATCTCTTTTTTTGCTCGCTCTTGAATCTCTTGATCTGTTTTACCTTTTAAATGAATCACCCCAATAATTGGTTTTTCAACAGCAAACAGCTCTAAAAAATCAGCTTTTTTCTTCATTAATACCCCTCCTAGAAATCATCATTTTCTATCTCTTCGATATGAACGCGTTGAATTCCTTGTCGTGCATTTCGAATAATTACCTGAATCTTTTCATCTGTTAATTTTTCTGAACCTGCTAGCATAAGCTCTAGTGCCAAATTCAAATTAACGCCAGAGAAAACGATTACATTTTCAAGTACAGTTAGCCCCATCATAGCTGTAACCACACTTGCACCAAATAAATCACCCATGAGGATAAATTCATCTTCTGGCGCTTGTTCGGCTTTCTTTTTTAACTCTCCAAAAAAATCAACTGCACTTTCACCTGGATACAGACTATATGTATGAACGGCAGCTGCAGAGTGTCCCGCAATCATTTCTAACGAGTGTTTAATCCCCTTAGAAAAATCACCATGTGAAGCAATGTAAAACCTTCTCATTTCATAAACCTCCTTTATTTATTATATGAACGAATGGCTACTTTGTAGGATTCGCTACGGATATATTGCTCATTAAAATATAAAATTTGATTATCATTATCCACAACTGTTTGATTAATTTTGACCAACGCTTCTTCTTCACTAATCGCTAATGCTTCTGCCAACTTTTCATCGGCCAAGGCAATTTCAATGATATTATCAAAATAGCTAGCAATTACTCCTCTATATTGCCGTAAAATATCTAATAATGAAGTATCTGTTAATTCTAAGTCCAACATAAACTGATCTTCTTTTCTAAAATAATCAATCTCGAAAATTGCAGGCATGTTATCTAACGAACGGAGGCGCTCAATAACAATAACTTCTGTCGCTTTTTCAACACCCAATGCTTCTGCAACATGCCCTGTTGCTTTTTTCAAACAAATTGATATGATCTTAGTTGTTGGTTTACGATTCATTTTTAAACCTGACTCAGTAAAACTCCCACCAGCTGTCATGCTCTCAACATAGGATGGCATTGAAACAAATGTCCCTTTTCCATGCCGTTTAATTAAAATATTTTCATCAACTAATTGTTTAATCGCATTACGAACGGTTACTCGGCTCACTCCGTAAATGGCCATCAATTGTTCTTCTGAAGGGATTTTTTCTCCTACTTGATATTCACCACTTCTAACTTTATTTAAAATAGCATCGTATAATTGTTGATAAAGCGGTGCTTTTTTATTTGATTCTAATTTATCCATTAATCATACACCTCATTTTAATACGTCTTAATACGTCTTAAAAATAGCAAATAAAAAAGAGAATGTCAAGAAAGAGTTTCCTTTCTTGACATTCTCTTTTTACTTATTTTTCTTCAGAGTGAACAATTAAGACATCGCAAGGGGCTTGACGAATAATGTAGCTACTGACGCTTCCCATGACCACACGTTCGACTGCGTTTAATCCTGATTGTCCCACCATAATTAAATCAACATTGTATTTTTCAGGTAATTCATGACTCATGACTTCTTTGGGTGAACCAAACATGGTAACTGTTTCAACATTATGAAAATCAACGCTTTCAGCATACTTTTTACAATCGGCCATTAATTCTTCCGCAGCGGCTGTTTCTTGATCAATTAATTGATCATTTAACGTCGAATACCCCATCATTGTATACACTTGATTTTCTAAAATATTTGCAACAATGACTCGGCTTCCGTTTCGACGAGCAACCTCAATTGCACGTTCATAAGCTAAATTGGCTTGATCACTACCGTCTACGCCGACAAGAATATTTTTATACATTTGTTCTTCCATTTTCGTCACCTTCCCGATGGAGGCTGATCTAAAAGGCTTCTTTGACTAAGAAACTAGAGTCAAAAATGAATTTAGGACCCTTGCGCAGAACGCCCTTTTGTCCAGCTGATTCTCTCTTAATTTAATGGTTCCTCTGGTTCATGAAAATTAGCCTAAGCTAGTTAAAAATGCACTGATTTCTTCTTTTGTTTTTCGGTCTTTGTTTACTAAGCGTCCTAACTCTTGACCGTTTTCAATTACGACAAAACTCGGAATACCAAAAATATTCCACTCGGCAGCCACGTTAATAAACTGATCACGGTCAACTTCGATAAATTGAAACGCTGGAAATGCTTCTTCAATTTCAGGCATGACTGGTTTAATGAAACGACAGTCTCCGCACCAATCAGCAGTAAAGAAGAAAACATTTTTACCTTTTTCAACATAAGTTGCTAGTTCTTCTAATGAATTGGGATAAATCATTTAAACATCCTCTACTTTCCGTAAACAATTGTATTAACTGTTGATTTATCCAAGCCACGTAATGCTTGTAACAACATTTCCCGCGCTGCTTCATAATCCGCAATACTAAACATTGTTTGATGCGTATGGATGTAACGACCACAAACGCCGATGACTGTACTTGGTACACCATTATTAGTTGTGTGCGCTGCCCCAGCATCCGTTCCGCCTTTAGAAACAAAATATTGATACGGAATATTGTGTGTCGCTGCTGTATCCAATAAATATTCACGCAAGCGAGGCAATGTGATTAAACCTGGGTCGAAAATCCGTAATAACGTTCCTTCACCTAAATGACCATATGTCCCTTTTTTCGTGTGAATATCATCTGCCGCTGAACAATCCACCGCAAAGAAGATATCTGGATTAAATTTATGAACAGATGGTTTAGAACCACGTAAACCAACTTCTTCTTGTACGTTTGCTCCAGCAATTAATGTGTGGCCTAATTCTTCATTTTGTAACGTTTCCAATGCATCTAATACCAACGTACAACCATAGCGGTTATCCCATGATTTACTGATAATATTTTTGCCATTGGCTGTTTTAATCGTTTCTGTTTGTGGAACAATGGAATCCCCTGGACGAACGCCAAAGCTTTCAGCTTCTTCTTTTGAAGAGAATCCTGCATCAAATAACACATCAGAGACTTCTAATTGTTTTTGACCACTCGTACCACGCAACAAGTGTGGCGGAATAGATGAAGAAATACATGGATAGTTCCCTTTACTTGTTTTTAACGTAAAACGTTGTGCTGAAACAACATAGGGATTCCAGCCACCTAAAGGAACCACTTGGAATAAACCATTATCGTTAATTTGAGTTAACATGAAGCCAACTTCGTCCATGTGAGCTGCTACCATTACGCGTGGCGCTGCTTCCACTTTTGAACGTTTAATCCCAAAAATACCACCTAAACCATCATATTGGACATCGTCCACTAATGGGGTGATATGTTCTTTCATGTACGCGCGAATGTCGTCTTCAAATCCGCTGGTTCCTTGTAATTCAGTTAATTCCTTGATTCGTTGAAATGTTTTTTCTTCCATAGATGTATGTCCTATTGCTTTTGATTTGTTGGAAATTACGCCAACCAAGCGTCACTTTTTCTCTAAAAAGTCACTTTATCCTGTCGATAAAAATAGGTACTCCTTTCATATGATTTCACTCTTATTATAACGCAAATACTAGAAAATGCACATCGCTTTCTCTTTTTAAACGTGACAATGAGAATGCCCTAAAAGAATGATTGAAAAACTTTTTTTATTTCTCAGCGGCCCCTTCTCTATGGTAAAATAAGAGTGATACTGACAAAAGTAATAGTAAGCAGAAACCGACCAAGGGAGGTCATACAAATGAACGAAGAAAATGAGTTGACATACTTTAAAGGCGGCTTAGCGCTAGGCGTTGGTCTTGGTTTAGTAGGCGGCATTGCCTCAACCTTGTTCTACCATAAGAAAAAAACAATCTCCGCTGATCTCGTCTTAGAAAATGTAAAAGCTGCTTTTTTAAAAGAAGGACCGATTGAAGGTTCGTGGATTGAATTTGAGAAAAAGCCCTTGCGGAAATTCGCCATCCACTCCAAAACATATACTGGAGGAATTTGCCGCATTGAAGACGACGGCATTGTTCAATACGAATTCACTGCAGATGCCTACACAGGAACTGTCATTGACATCCAACGATTAAAAGATTAAAAAGATTGTTACAAAAGCACTTATTTGCTTTTGTAACAATCTTTTTTTCTTCTCATTTGTTTTTTGTAAAAGGGATGTTTATTTTATGTCAAAAAAATCAAATCAATGATGAATAAATACTCAAAAATCGAATGTTTTCTGTATGGAAATCACCTCAAATCTTTACTTATCAACGTTTGTCCACTTTTTCCATAAAAAAGATTAGACATTTTTTAAAAATTGATAAAAGAATAATCATTTCTAACGATTTTTTAATTTCTCCTTTTCATTTTTACATTATACTGAGAGTATTGCTAAAAATGAAAAGGAGCGTGTCAAATGAAGAAATCTGTTTTATTTACTTCATTACTTGTATTATCAAGCTTAGCTTTAGCGGCCTGCGGCGGTGGCAGTGACGATAAAGGAGCAAGCAACGGCGGCAGCGACAACCAAGTATACACAATGGTTGAATCCCAAGAAATGCCTAGTGCCGATCCGTCCCTTGCGACAGATGAAGTGAGTTTTACCACTTTAAATAATGTCTACGAAGGAATCTATCGTTTAGATAAAGACAACAAACCCGCGCCTGCTGGTGCAGCCGAAAAAGCGACTGTTTCAGAAGACGGTTTAGTTTACAAAGTTAAATTACGTGAAGAATCAAAATGGTCTGATGGCAAACCAGTTACTGCTGCAGATTACGTTTACGGTTGGCAACGAACAGTGGCTCCTGCTACTGCTTCAGAATATGCCTACATGTTTGAACCAGTAAAAAATGCTGAAAAAATTTCTAAAGGGGAACTACCTAAAGAAGAATTGGGCATTAAAGCAATCAATGATCATGAATTAGAAATCACTTTAGAAACAGCAACACCATATTTTGACGATTTATTGGCTTTCCCTTCTTTCTTGCCGCAACGTCAAGATATCGTTGAACGTTTTGGTAAAGATTATACAAAGAGTAGCGATAAAGCAGTCTACAATGGTCCGTTTACGCTAACTGAGTTTGATGGTCCCGGAACAGATACTAAATGGTCTCTAACTAAAAATGAAGAATATTGGGACAAAGAGACTGTCAAGTTAGATAAAGTCGCTATCAACGTGGTGAAAGAAGCCCCAACTGCCTTAAATCTTTATGAAACTGGTGAAGTGGATGATACGTATTTATCTGGCGAACTGGCCCAACAAATGCAAAACTCGCCTGACTTGGTCCAATTGAAAGCCGCTTCTTCTTTCTATTTAGAAATGAATCAAGCAGATGAAAAATCACCATTGACCAACGCAAATTTACGTCGTGCTATGTCTTATGCCATCGATCGCGATTCATTAGCTAAAAACATTTTAGCCAATGGCTCTCTTCCTTCACAAGGCTTCGTCCCTGTGGATGTCGCGAAATCACCAAAAACGGGTGAAGACTTTGTTAAAGAAGCTGGTAGTGACAAATTAGTCAAATACGACAAGAAAAAAGCTGTGGAATACTGGAACAAAGCGAAACAAGAACTTGGTGTTTCCAACTTAACGGTTGATTTAATGGTAGACGACTCTGAAGGCGCTAAAAAAATGGGCGAATATCTTCAAGGATCACTATCTGATACTTTGGAAGGCTTAAAAGTAACTGTGACGCCTGTCCCTATGGCTGTTCGCTTAGATCGTACCTTAAAAGGGGATTTCCAAATCGCTGTTCGTGGTTGGAGTGCCGACTATTCAGACCCAATTAACTTCTTAGATTTATTAGAAAGCTCAACTTCTAATAACCGTGGACGTTACAGCAATCCTGAATACGATAAATTCATTGCTGCGTCCAAAACCACAGATGTTAACGATCCTGAAAAACGCTGGGAAGATCTAATCAACGCTGAAAAAACAGTAATTGCTGATATGGGTGTTGTGCCAATTTACCAAAAAGCAGAATCACACTTACGTGCACCAAACGTGAAAGAAATTATTTATCATCCAACAGGTGCTAAATACGACTTCAAGTGGGCGTATAAAGAATAATCACTCGATTAAATTTAGAAAAAGATTTGGAACAATAGCGATTTTGGCTATTGTTCCAAATCTTTTTTATATAATCCCGATTAAAGAACCTAACAACCCAAAAATCACAGTAAAAATAATTAAAGCAATCGGCGTGCGTCCTTTTTTCAACATAATAAAACAAAACAGCGTAAACACTAACGGTAATAAATTGGGCATGATTGTATCAAACAATTGTGTTTGAAGGTCTAACTTAGTATCTTTCAAGCGAAAAACAAAAGTTGTCGTTAATTGTACACTCTTCGGAATCAACGCGCCCACCACGGAAATTCCTACAATTGTTGCTGAACGAGATAATTTTTTAGTACTTTCGCTTAAAACTGAAATTGCTTTGACGCCCATTTTATAACCTAGATTAATTAACCCAATTTTGGCAGCCATATACGGAATATTAAATAACAACAAGAAAACAATTGGTCCTAAGATATTGCCTTCTAATGATAATTGTGAACCAATCGCTGCTGCAATCGGTAAAACGGTTAAATAAAATAGCGCATCCCCAATTCCGCCTAACGGGCCCATCAACGCTGTTTTAATCGCTTGAATGGATTTTGGTGATTCTTTTGACTCTTCCATTGCAATAATCACACCATGCATGAACGTCACCAATTGTGGATTCGTGTTCATAAATTGTAAATGATTTTCCAAAGAAAGAGCTAAGTCTTCTTTATCACGATGAATCTTTTTCAATCCTGGAATTAATGAGTAGGTCCAGCCGCCTGCTTGCATTCTTTCATAATTAAATGAAGATTGTAGCAGATACGAACGGAACATTATTTTTTTTAACTCTTTTTTTGTTATTACTTTTTCGGATATCATATCATTATATGTTTCTTCAGATGCCATCTTCTTCAAACCCTCCATTATTATTTGATGCAGTGACTGTATTATTTCTTTGTGCGTAAAATTCATATAAAGCAATTGCGACAGCTAAACCTGCAACCGCTAATGTATCTAATCCTAAATAGGCAGCCATAACAAACCCAAAAATAAAGAACGGCACGTAGGATGTTTCCCACATCGTTTTTAATAACATGGCGAAACCTACTGCTGGCATCATACCACCTGCAACGCTCAAGCCATGAATACTCCATTCGGGTAGAATAGAAATGAAACTAGATGCTTTATCAGCACCAAAGAAAATACATAAAAACACTACAAAAAAATAACAAATGAATAAAACGATTGGTAAAAAACTAGACATTCTTTCGATGCCTCTTGTATCTGCTTTTTTTGCATAAGCATCAAATTTATGCATAATTGGTGACATCGCTGTATATAACAAGGTAATTAACGCTTGCGCTGCAACTGCGAAAGGAACAGCCAAACCTACGGTCACTTGTGGGTCAGATTTTGTGATAATTGCTAACGCTGTTCCAATAACTCCCCCAATTACTACGTTGGGTGGTTGCGCACCGCCGATTGCTACTGCACCAATCCAAACTAACTCTAGCGTTGCTCCAGTGATTAACCCTGTGTTGACATCTCCCAATATTAAACCAACAATCAGCCCTGTAACAATCGGACGATGAATATGTGTCTGTAAGACAAGCTTATCAACCCCTGCTATCCCAGCCCAAATTCCTACCAAAATTGCCTGTACTAACATTTTTTTCCTCCTATTAGACTTCGTCTACTTTTTATAAACTGTTTCACCATTTACTAAGGTTTCTAGCACTTCGTATTTCTCATCAATAATTGTAAAATTACCTAAAAGCCCTAGTTTGATTTCTCCCATAGATTCGTTCACATTCAACAAACGAGCTGGATTTTTCGTGACTGAATTAATAGCAATCACTTCTGGAAGTAATGCTTTTTCAACAAGGTTGCGAACCATATTATTTAAATGGTTCGTACTTCCAGCTAACTTGCCATTGGCTAAACGGACCACATTTTGTTCATCAATAACCATTTCGATCCCTTTTTCTGGTTTTGGATAAACGCCTGGTTGACACCCTTTGGCCCAGATAGAATCTGTCACAGCAATTAAATAGTCCTTGCCTTTTAGTTTGGCTAACACACGTACTAATGAATAATCAACATGTACCCCATCAGCAATAATTTCAGCAAACGTTTCCTCACTATCCAAAGCAGCAACTACTGCGGTTGGTTTCCGGTGACTGATATCTTCCATTCCATTAAACGTATGGGTAAAACTTTTTGCACCTGCTTCGACAGCTGCCATTGCTTGTTCATAGGTTGCAGCCGTATGGCCAATTGAAATGACTACATCATGTTCATGACAATATGTAGTCAAGGCATTCTCTACATCATTTTCTGGTGCCAACGTCATTAATTTTATGTGCCCTTTTGCTAACTCTTGCCATTTTTTAAATGTCTCAACGGATGGTTTTACTAATAACTCTGGATTATGAGAGCCACGAAATTCTTCAGAAATCATTGGGCCTTCCGCATGAATCCCTAAGATTTGTGCCCCGTTGGTTCCTTGGTCTTCCTCAATAAATGAACCAATCACTTCAAATGAATGTTCCAAGTCTTTTGGAAATGTGGTTGACGTTGTTGGTAAAAAAGCTGTAATCCCTTCTTCTGGAAGGTAAGCTTGCCACTCTTTGATAAATTCATGATTGGCATGATTGGCATCCCCACCATGCCAACCATGATCATGAATATCAATAAATCCTGGAAGAATGCGATTTTCTCCGTATTCTTTGTCGACAGCTTTTTCATTGTACGGTAGAATTGCAACAATTCGTTGTTCTGACACTTCAACTTGAGCTGGTTGAAATTGTTCGTTAATCCATACGTTTTTACTTTGAATAATCATTCTTCCCACTTCTTCTCTTCAAAATTATTGTCCAACATTACTTTTTTATGAAAATAATGCATCTAAACTTTCTTCTGGCGTTGACGGTACACGTTGAATCGAAAGTTTAACACCTAATTCTTGTAGCTTTTTAAAGGCGTCTACATCTGTTTTATTAACCGCAACAGCGGTAGCTACTTGTTTTTTGCCTTCTTCCATATGCATATTACCAATGTTTAATTTTTCGATTGGCACACCACCTTCTACCAAGCGCAATGCATCAACAGGATTATCAACTAACAGAAAAATCTTTTGTCTTTCTGAGGCTTTATGAATGACCTCAATCGTTTTCTTAATGGAGAAAAAACGGGTTTGTACTTCTGCAGGGGCCGCCATGTTTAACAATTGTTGGCGCATTGTATCCTCAGAAATTGCATCATTTGCGACTAAAATTAAGTTGGCGCCTAAAGAACCGTTCCATTGTGTTGCGACTTGACCATGAATCAAGCGATTATCAATTCTTGTTAATAAAATATTCGGCATAGTGCTTCCTCCTCTTTTCTAATTGGTTAGATTCCGTCTGCTTCTTCTTGAGCATTTGCTTGTGGTTGTTCTAGTTTTTTATGAACAATCCCGTCTCTGGCTGAATCTGTGACCATTGAAACAAAATCTTCTACGTTCGTGCTGATTGTGCGTAATGCAAGCCCTTCAAGAACCATCGGTAAATTTGTTCCTGCTAGCACTTCAACATTTGGATAATTACTTGCGACAGTCATTGAAATTCTAAACGGTGTGCCACCTAAAAGATCAGTTAAAATGACCACTGCTGGACACGCCTCCAGCATAGAGTCAACGGCTTTACGGATGTTTGACTCTAATACATCAAGCCCTGTATCATTGAAAAAAGGGACCGCCTGAATATTTGGTTGTTCTCCTGCAATCATACTAACTGATTGATGCATTCCAGTTGAAAATACTCCATGTCCCGTTAAAATAAGACCTATCATTTATTCTTTCTCCCCTAACTATTTACTGAACTTACTATTTAATTGGATAAGCAGAACTTATTCCTCAAAGAGTGTAACAATTCTTGTGACAATTGAGTATGCTTTCCCATGATTTTGGACGATGATTTCTATTTAAGAACATGTCCCTATACAGATACAAGGCGTCCCAACTTAAATATGCTTTTGAAAAAATGCTCGATTACAACCGTTAACCCAAATGAGCCAACAAATGTACCCATATACAACACAAGAATAACCAAGCTGACTGGTTGATTGGTTAAAAACGGGTGGACCAGTTTCAAGACCACTTGAAAAATAAAAACATTCGCTAAATAACTGCGATACGCATAAGTGGCTATCCATTTAACCATTGGTAAAAGACGAATCTTTTTGGCTATTCCTTGCGTTCCCAAATAAAAAACCAACCCGATAATCAGTAAACTATAGGCACTTTGAAGAGGATCCAAATAAGGTAGATCGTTCGGTGTCATCTGTGTTCCATCAAATAAATTCCCTTGGACTGCCTGCCAAAAAATAAAAAGAAACAACAGAAATAGCACCACTCTCGTCTTTTTCAAGAAAGTAAAAATTCCCCCCTGATACTTCGCTGCGATGACCCCGAAAATACCATAAATGAGATAACTAAGCCCTGAACGATCTATTAAGTACCAAAGAGAAGTTTCTGCATATGGAAAAATCATTTTCTGGTACCAGAAGCACCAAAGGATATGCGCACCGATTGTAAAAAAGACAATTGGTAAAATCACTTTTTTGTTTTTTGTAATTCTGGTTGCCAACCAAATAAAATACGGCATAAATAATTGGAATTGCAACATCATTACGGCATACCATAGATGTGCCGCGCCATCACCACTGAGAACTTTTCCTAGAAATCCTAGGGGCGTTTCATAGGGCATTCGTTGTTGTAAACTAGGAAAAGCATATAGATAGAGACTGGACCAGACCACATAAGGAAGCACCAATTCATAAAATTTTTCCTTTAAAAATTCAAGATACGATTCAGCTTGACTCTTTAACACCATGTTGTAAATAATTGCAAAAATAAACATGGGTGCCGAATATTTAGACATTCGGTAAAAACTACCGATTGAATTCATTGCTTCCGTTTGCGGAGAATGTGTCAACACATATGATAAAACCGTTTGTAAAATAACTGATGCTACAGCGAAAACTTTTAAAAAATCGCTGATATTCAGATTTATTGGTTGTTCTTTACTCATGTACGTCCTCTTTCTTTCAATAATTTAGCGTGTAAGTAGGCGCTCTGATTAAGAACTTACTCACACGCTATTCACGCTTCTTTGATTTACATTGCTAGCGATTCATAATTGGCTAACAAGATGCCGCGTTCTTCAATCGCTTCTTTGACTTCTTGAGACGTTAATATTTCCACTTCACGAATTCGAGGCATACAATACCCTGATTGCTTTTGTAAAATAGTATCGATAAACGCAGGATGACAATTGATTTCAAAGACCTCTCCTTCACTACAAACAACCATATCAAGCAATTGCAAGATGGTTTCAGTTGAAATCGCTTTGTCATAAAATTGGTACAACATTTCATCTGGCGTGCGAACATCCTGATATAACTCTAAATAGTCTTTTGTTTCAATACTTCTTGAAGCGTTACGTAAAGGTAATTGATATTTGCGAGCAAGTGCCAAAGCCACACCTAATAACTTTTCATTTTTTCCATGAACGTTATGATGAGAATCAATATGATCAGGGCGTCTACCACTTTTCATAAATGAAATAATTTGAGCATCCCATTCGTTATAAACCTCTTCTAAATTGACTTTTTCTTCAAAAATCGATTGATGCCAAAAATAACCAGCTTCATCTACTAAGGAAGAAACCATTTCTCGAGGTAAAATAGGTTTTGCTTGGTTCAATGTCAATGTTAAATGGACACCGATAGCTAAAGTCGGTGCACTGATTCGAGCACTCTCCATGGCCTCTAAAAAATAAGGAGAAGTTGGTAATGCAGTTGTTGAAGTAACCACGCCACGTTTGTGTGCTTCAATGATTCCTTGCGTTACCGCTGGCGTGTAACCAAAATCATCAGCGTTGATAATTAATTTTTTATTGCTCATTTTTCCCCACTCTCTCTTCTGTTTCATGAATTTTTAGTTGTTTCTCTAATTGATTGTAGCTAAGTAGCGCCTTTTTTTATAGCTAGTTTTCTGATTGAGTGCTATAATCTACAAATAAGACCATGTCCCTAAAAAAGGACATTACGTTCACAAATGACAGGAGGGATCAGCATGCTGTTTTTAACCTATGATCCACAATTAAATCCAACAGAATTAGAGATTTACAAGTATATTAGCCACAATATTGAAAAAGTTCCTTATATGACAATTCGAGAATTAGCAGATGAAATTCATTTCAGTAAAACGGCAATCTGGCGTTTTTGTCAAAAATTCGAGTGTGAAGGCTATACAGATTTTAAATTTAAATTGAAGAATTATCTAAGCGAACGAAAAAAAACAGCCCAACCAAAATCTTTAGATGAAACAATGCTGATTCATTTTTTACAACGCTCATCAGAAGAATTATTAGAAGGACGGATTGTTCAAGCCGCGGAATTGCTGGCAAAAAAAGAATTTGTTCTTTTTATTGGCGAAGGAACGTCCAAAGTCCTAGCTGAATTTGGTGAAATTTATTTTTCCAGTATCTACAATTTATCTGCTTCTGTATCCCACCTTTTTTCCCATCCCGTTAGCAAATTATCCGAAGAAACGGCTAAAAAAGTGGGTGTTATCGCCTTATCAGTTTCGGGTGAAACACAAAAAGTTCGGCAAAATATTGATTATTTTATCGAAATGGGGATTGATGTAATTGCTATTACAAATAGTGAAAAAAGCACGATTGCTCAACTTTCAACAGTCACGATCCCCTACTATATAACAACCGAGAAAAGTTCCATTGCAGACGTAACGTCCCAACTACCTGCACTATTCTTAATAGAAAAGTTGGCGAAAACTGTTTCAACGATGTTAAATGAGTGTCCATAATCACTGCAAAAAAAGGAAGGAACTAGCCATTCGTTTTGCTAGTTCCTTCCTTTTTAATTCTTCTATACTTATTTATACTGACACGTTTCTAAATGATCATTCACCAATCCCGCCGCCTGTAAAAAGGAATAGACTGTCGTGGCACCTAAAAATTTAAATCCTCGTTTTTTTAACGCTCGACTAATCTGTTGCGATAATTCCGTGGAGGCTGGAACCTCTTCTGGGTGCTGCCAGTGATTAACGATTGGTTGCTGATCGACAAAGTTCCAGAGGTAGCGATCAAAGGACCCAAATTCTGCCTGAACTTCTTGAAAAACTTGCGCATTCGTGATGGTCGCTTGAATTTTTAAACGATGACGAATCACACCAGGATTTGCTAGTAAAGCTAAAATTTTTTCCTCATCATATCGTGCAATTTTCCGATAATCAAACGCATCATAAGCTGCTCTGAGCGTTTCTCGTTTATTCAAAATAATCGCCCAGCTTAAGCCCGCTTGCATACTTTCCAAGGTCAATAACTCAAATAACTGTTGCTCTTCATGAACTGGACGTCCCCATTCATCATCATGATAGGCTTGCATCTCTTCAGTTGTATTCGTTGCCCAAGTACATCGCTCCATTGTACTGCCTCCTTTTATTTGCTAAAAAAGATGCGAACAAAGGGTACTGCCTGTTGTTCCACACCTTTTCTTATTCCTAATAAAATGCCCAGAAGTTTAACGCTTCATTCATCACTTCTTCGGCTGTAAATGTCCGTTTTGAATGGCCCTTTTCTTCTGAATCGTTTGGATCATTAATCCAGAAATCGCCTTTTTCATCCACACCACTCATCACCATAATGTGACCAGTTGTAGTGAAATAGCCCGGTTTTACAGAAATAATGACTGGATGACCTTCCTTCAAGAAAGCTGCCACTGTTTCAATATCCCCAATTTCTTGACAGTTATAGCCTTTCATTTCAGCATATGCACTAAAAATAGACCACGCCGTCCCTTGTCCTTCCATAAAGAAGTCATTTTTTGCCCAAGCTAACACATCCAGAGGGGTAACTTCTTGGTGATCCATGTATGAACCAACCATTGCAAGCGACACAATCGCACAGCCATTAATTTCGATTGTATTCGGCTTATCCACATTGCCAAATCCGTATGCGGTGTCTTTCCATTTAGCATCTGTCTGCAATTCTAACGGCAAATCCAGATGTCCATCATATTGCTTCTTTTCAATTTCTTGATTGACCTGTTGTCCATAGCTTAAAGGTTTGACTTTTTTCTCAATTTTAACTGGTGCTGGTTCTTTTGTTTTACTTGATTCAGCACTAGCTTTAACATATGAATCATCAAACCAACTTGAAAACCCACCTGATTTCATCGGCGAAAACTGCGCTAACAATCCGCCAAAGCCAAACGATACCAACAACACCGTGAGAACTTTTTTTTGGTAACCTGATGGTTTTTTTGACATACTATTCATCCTTTTCTATCTATTGACTACATCCGATAATCTTATGTATTTCTTATATGCTCACACATTATACTACTTTCTTTTTCGAAAAACAGAAACGTTGGTAAATTCTCATAATTATTGAAGGCGAACATATTTTCTTGAATTTTATCACAAAATTAGGTAAAATACAGGTAATTAGTCATTTGAGTTTTATTCTATTTTATTCGTAAAGGAGGCAGAAGAATGGATCAACATAAAGCTACCATCAAGAGCATTTCTAAACTGATTACGCTCTCTTCCCAACATTTCTTTTCGGCATTTTTAGAAGATTCTCAAGATCAAAAGAATAAAGAAAAGGAACGCAGTGCGCTTTTACAAGAGCTCCAAGTCGCTGCCGCCCAAAAATCCTTAGTGGTCTTACAATTGAAAGAAGTCCCTACAGCGCATAAATTCGAAACGGTGATCGGCTGGATTGTCTCAAAAAATATTTCGGACAATATCGTTGTTCGTTTACAAACGGATGAACAACAGTTGCGCATGATTCCTGTTGCCTCTGTCATGAAAGTCAGCACGTTAGCCAATCGTCACCAACGTCAAATTCACTAGAATATTGAAGTCTTTATAAAATAAATGGAAACCACCAACCCTGGCGATTGCAGGTTGGTGGTTTCTTTTATTTATGACTTTAGTCAAAATCCCATGAAACTTCTGACTTAGGACTCAACTTATTTCTTAGGAACAAATAATTGCGGTGCTACTTTTGCCAATAAGCCTAGAACTAGACTTACATACAAACAATTGACGACGGTACTTGTACCGTTTAGAACAAAGGAATAGAGATATGGGCTCATTCCTTCTGGTGCATACATGCCCCAAACCAATACACCCGCCCAAAAATGCCAAAACCAGCGGGCGAAGACTGCGACAACACTTCCTAAAATAATCGTACGAATGGCTGATTTTAAACGATTCGCTTGAAAATACAGTTGAATTTTTCTAGCGAATACGCCACCCATTCCTCCAAACGCAAAAGCAAAGGGATATTCAAAAATAATCTGCGGAACGGACAAGAAATTTTTCATGGCTGTACCGAGAATAATATTTAACATGCCCCAAACAAAGCCTGCTGCAACTCCAGGAAGCAACCCACGACGAAACGAATAAAGAACTAATGGGACCATTCCCAACGATAGGTCCAAGCCACTATTGGCAAATTCAATCGGTAAAAAAGAGAGGGCCATTGCCATTGCTGCGACGACTGTTCCTTCTACCCAAATACGTAAATCCATTTTTCTAGCCAAACAAATTTCCTCCTATGTTCTGACGCTCTCAACCACTAATACATCGTTATTTTACCATAGGGACTTTAGAAAAACACGTTTGTCGAACAAGCAAAAAAATAGCTGATCAGCATTTAAGGGAATCAACTCCTACTCAAACGCATGCCAGCTACTTTTTATCCATTAATTGTCCCGCTCAGTTGTCAAAATTTCACCAGAATGAGCATCGATTTTTACCTCTATTTTTTGTTGGCCCTCTTTCACTTTCACTTCCCAATAAGTGATTCCTAATTCTTTCTCTAACTTCCAATCTGTTGCCTGGCCGACTTTCGCTTCTTTTTCAGCCAAGGTTGTGGCTTGTTCTCTGGAAATGATATTTGTTAAATCAAGTGCCTCTTCTTGCATTTTAACGCCATTTTGTTCATCGGCATCCAAGGTTTCGACTTTTTCTTTTGTGAATTCGCCTGTTTCTGCGTTCACTTCAACTTGATATTCTTTTTGCTGATCCACGCCTTCTATTTCATAAAAATAACGTCCAAAATCTGTATCTAACTGCAGACTTGTTATTTTAGCTTCTGGATATTTTTTCTCAAATGCTGTCGTTACTTTTTCTAAAGAGACAGCTACCGCACTTGTCTTCTCTGATGTCGTCGTTGCTTCTTGTTGTACGGATGAACTTGTTTCAGTAGTTGATATTACTGTTTCTTTTTGTTCATTTGTTGATGAAACAGCTGTGGGTGTTTTGGATGTACAGCCAGCTACCAAAAAGAGTGCCAAGCCAGTCATAGAGCCATAGAGTATTTTTTTCATTAAACAACCTTCTTTCCTTTTTATCATTTTATTATACTTGATTTCTCATCCAAATCATAGCTACAAAAAAAAGCCCTACTTTAGTTGATAAAGTTAGAGCTCTCTCAGCCTTCATGGGCCAACATAAAAATTTCACCGAAATCATTCTCTTGTTCAATGTGCCAAATGCGTTTTTCACTATTATAGACAAGCGTTGCCAAAATTTCTTCTTTTTGGTAAGAGGTATTTTTCATCTTGCTAAGTGAATCTTCCACTAAGTAAATAGGAATCCGATATTCTTCTTTATCCACTTCCGTTTGTTGGAAGCAAAAAATAACACCTTCTTGCAAGATACCTTTCATATTTTTAAGTAATTCAGGACTTAATTTTTCGACAGGTGTATTTCGTTTAAAGAAGGCCTTTTTCTGGTTCACTTTCTCTAAAACAACACGTGTAATTTTATCAGCAAAGATTCGATAAAATTCATCAATATAACGATAATAGACACGCGTCATCTGATCTGCAAATTCAAAAAAGACAAAATCATTTTGTAGCTTATAAAAGAAAGGCGAATGCAAACTATTCTTCATGTGTCCAAAATAAAGAAGTTCCGAAATTTCTAATGGCGTTAGCTCTTTTAGCATCGTCACATCGGAAAAGTCAATCCATTTAATCTCTTCAGTCATCCAACGACGTTGTAGCGATTGAAAATAGCGATTGACGCTTTCTTCTCCACGAATAATTTTCAAGCCTGAATGCATATCGTATTCGCCAGCTTCGGCAGAAGGATCTAATAATAGTAAGTTCTGTGGATGATGCACAATTGAACGAACAAAATCGGAATGGGTAATTCCTTTAGATAAAACCGCGTTGCTGGTTACATCTATATGTACATAAATTAAATCAAGCAAATTCCCATCTCCCCTCTACTAGCCTCCTTACCATTTTACAATATTTTCAAAAGAAAAGCTTGTTTCTTTTACTTTAAAATTCCATTACAAAATGAGGATTTTTTTGAAAAATCAATCGATTCAGTTGTTTTTTATTAAATCAAGGCCCGGCCAGCTTACCTATTCCCCAAAGAAAATAAATAGGTTTTTCAAATAAATTGTGGTAAACTTGATACATTAAAAGGAGGGAGAATATGCGCCCAAAAGAGAAAAAAAGAGGAAAAAATTGGTTAATCAACAGTTTATTAGTTTTACTATTTATCATTGGCTTAGCCTTAATTTTTAACAATCAGATACGTAGTTGGGTGGTTCAACAAAATAGCCGCTCGTACGCCGTTAGCAAGTTGAAACCAGCTGATGTGAAGAAAAATATGGCTCGTGAAACGACGTTTGACTTTGATTCAGTTGAGTCCTTGAGCACAGAAGCCGTGATGAAAGCCCAATTTGAAAACAAAAACTTACCTGTGATTGGTGCCATTGCGATACCAAGTGTCGAAATTAATTTGCCCATTTTTAAAGGATTGTCAAATGTCGCTTTATTAACTGGTGCCGGGACCATGAAAGAAGATCAAGTCATGGGGAAAAACAATTATGCCTTGGCTAGTCATCGAACGGAAGATGGCGTTTCCTTATTTTCACCTTTAGAAAGAACCAAAAAAGACGAACTCATTTATATCACTGATTTATCTACTGTTTATACATACAAAATAACTTCTGTAGAAAAAATCGAACCAACCCGTGTTGAGTTAATTGATGACGTTCCTGGTCAAAATATGATTACCTTAATTACCTGTGGCGATTTACAAGCAACGACGCGAATTGCTGTTCAAGGAACATTAGCAGCAACGACGCCTATTAAAGACGCCAACGACGATATGTTGAAGGCTTTCCAATTGGAGCAAAAAACCTTAGCCGATTGGGTGGCTTAATAAAAAAATCCTTGAAAAGTGTCAAAACTTTTCAAGGATTTTTTGCTTTATTTCATCACTTGGCGTTCTTGCTGTTTCAAACGAGCAAAACCATAACGAATACCTGCAAATAATAAAACTAACGGAGATAAGAAAACAGAGATCATTAACCATTCACTTGTATACATACTACTAAAAGATAAATGATACGTGACAGCATACACTAGCGGCAGACTCATTATCAACAATAAATAATACAAACTCAATTCAAAAACATAGGATAAATAACTACTGTTCATCTTACTTCCCTCCTGTCTCTTTTTCCCTGAACAATTTGTTAACACTATTGTACCAAGGGGAAACAGAAAGTACTATCGGACTATAGTCCTAATCTTTCAGCTGTGCTTTTATTTTTTTCAACCATTCTGAGGTACCTGCTTCCACTAAGCGGTAAGTTTCCTCAAAATCACCAGTATAATAAGGATCAGGTACGTCCATGGTTTCTTTACCAACCACAACTTCCATAAATAAATGAATCCGCCGTTGCTCTTCTTGAGGAGCTAATGCTTTTAAATCTGCCACATTATTCGCATCCATCCCAATGATATAATCATATTTTTTAAAATCACTTGGCTGGATTTGTGTCGCCCGCATTCCTTGATAGGAAATTCCTTGTTGTTCCAAAATTTTTCTGGTTCCCTTATGTGGCTGACTGCCAACTTCCCAGTGGCTAGTAGCTGCTGAAAACACTTGAATAGTCGATTCTAAACCAGCTTGTTGGACTTTCTGACGAAAAATCGCTTCTGCCATTGGCGAGCGACAAATATTGCCTAAACAAACAAATAACACAGTTACCACAACATTTCACTCCTTCATAAGACTTTTTATCCGTCACACATTACTCATTGGCTTCTTGTTCATACAAATGATAAGCCATAAATTCTGTATCTTTCGCTAAACGGAATAATTGCGTCGCCATTTCCAAAGGAGTCTGAGGATATTCCTCAAGAATCCATTTCGTTAAGACTCCACTACATCCATAGGAAAAGAAATTCGCATAAAATTGTTTGTCTTTATCTGTTAAATGGTTCTCAACATCGACTTGTTCAAATAATGAAATAAATAAGCGATTGGTCGAAGCGGAAAAAACATTAAGAAGAACTTCTGAATCTGAGGTCACCGTTGTATAGTAGAAATGGCTCTTCTCTTTAATCGCTTTTAATAACTTCAGGGCTTGTTCCTCCCAGTTTTCCAAACAAATATCTGTTTCCAAGTAAATCAATGCATCGTGACGATAAATCCAACGTAATAAATCATATTTATCTGTAAAGTGATAATAAAATGTTTGACGATTCAAGCCCACTTTTTTGGTAATATCTTGGACACTTATTTTACGAAAATCCTTTTGTTCACATAATTCTATTAAAGCTGAAGCGATTGCTTGTTTTGTATCGTGCGTTCCGCTCATGCTGATTCCTCCGCTCCTAATATGTATATACCTCTATAATTGCAAAAAAATGGCCAGATTACAATATTTTCAGATACATTTTATGCATATATTTAAAATTAAATGAATAAAAAAAGCGGCAACTAACGATTTTTGTTAGTTACCACTCCTTGTTATCAATTATTAATAGATGACTATTTAGCCTGGAAAACGCCATACAACAGCGCGGAATCCTGCTGGTGGTGCTGGTGACCAGTTAGAGTTAGAAGAAACATAACCAGAACCTCCTGGGTTGTTCGCTTCAACGATTTGGACACTTCCACCACTTACACCTGTAACTAAGACAGTATGCACGCCACCAATCCAGCTATCTGGACTATAGGCACTTTCATATTGAACAACATCGCCTGGTTGCACGTTACTCCAGCTAACTTGTGTTGCGCCAGAAGCAACATAGCCACTGTTTGGACCACCATAACCGAAGTTAATACCGCCTGCCGCTAGCCAGCGACGAACAGATACTAAACATTCGCCTGGTTGATTCCAACCTGTTGCATAAGAATTACCAACATCTGCTAAAGCTGCATTAATTGCGGCTTGTTTTCCTGAAGTCACGCCACCATTCCCTGGTTTTGCTTCATTACCTTTTTCAGGAGTCGTTGGGTTAGTTACAGGAACTTCTTTTTCTTTTTCAGGTGCTGCTGCCACAGGTGTTGTTACAACACTTTCTGTTTCAGTACTTGAAGTTGTTGTTTCTTGCGTTGTGGTACTTTCAGTAGTTGTTGATGATTCTACTGCTGGTGTTGCGGCTTTTTCTTCAGCGGCTGATGCTGCTGCCTCATTGGCTGCTTTTGTTGCTTGCGCTTGCTCTGCTGCCGCTTTTTGTGCTGCGGCTTGTGCTTGCGCTGCCGCTTGTTCTTCTGCTTTTTTAGCAGCTGCACGTTGGCGTGCTTGTTCTTCTGCTAAACGTTTTTCCGCTTCTTTTTTCTGTTTAATGAAGCCGTCTTTTTTCCCTTGTTCTTCAGAACGTTGCGCTTCTAAATCATTTTTAGCCACTTCTTGTTGAATCTTCAATGTTTTTAATGATTCTGTTTTGTCATTTAGTTCTTTTGTTGCTGCTTCTAATTCAGCAATTTGTTTTTCAACATTCTTTGTTTTCTTTTCAACAGTCGCTTTGTCTTCTTTTTGTTGTTCTAGTAATTCATTGTTGGCGCTCATCATTGTTGAGACCGCTTGAACGCGACCAATTGCATCTGCTACTGAATCTGCATCTAAGACAGCATCAATAATTGAATCACTTTGACCATTCACTTGGACATCGCGTGCTTGTTTTGTCATTTGTACTTCACGTTTTTGAATACGGACATTCAAATCAGAAATTTCACTATATAATTTAGATACTTCTGATGATAGCTTGTTCTTTTTAGCTGTTAATGTATCGATTTGTTTGGCCGTTTCAACCATATCATTTTCAATCGCGGCAACTTTTGCTTCTGCATCTGACATTTGGCTAGTTAACGCATTAATTTTTTGATCTTGTTGTTGAATCTTTGTATCGTATTCATCTGCAAATGCTGCGGATGGCAACGCTACGCTTGTTAATGTAATGGAACATACCATTAGAGCCGATAATACACTTTTCTTCAATCTGTTGTCCTCCGAAAATCCTTTTTTGTTAAGCTTTTTTATTATTTATTAAAATTTGAATAAATTTCTCTTTTTCAACGATAGAGCAATTGTAGCATAGCTGTATGTCACTGAGATAATATGGATGTTACAGTAATATTTCAATTTTCTTCTTGTAAATGACAAAAAAAAGCTTCACTTTTTTCACAACTTTCTTCAAGGCTCCAGGGTAAGCTTCTCATCGTTTTGTTATTTAAAGAAAATAAAAAAAGCGAAAAATGCTAACAAATGAGCATTTTTCGCAAACGAACAAAATTTCCAATTTTTATTTTACGGAAAACAGTTTTTTCAGCGGATAAGATAAAATAACATACCACACCATGTTCAATAGCAGTGTAGGGCCCAACACACGTGTAATAAATAAAATCGGGCTGACATCCGCTAAATGAAAGGCCACTTGAATCAGTACCGCAATCAGTTCATACAACGTGGTAAAAATAACGATCCCAAAAAAACCAGTTAGTAAATTTGTTTGAATTACTTCTTTAAATGTATACATCAACATAACCGAAAGTGTCAGTGCGACTGTATAAATCCCGATAATGCCAATGTAGTAGCTATCGCAAATAAAGCCTAAAATTAACGAAGTAATTAATAAATAACGTTTAGAAAAATTAGGAACGGCAAACATAAACGCAAGTAATAACAGATGAGAACTGGCGAAGTAAACATTACTTGTCCACGTTTCAAAAGACTTTGTTAAATGAGCATCAATTAACATTAAGAAAAACAAGAGAATAGGCGTGACGTATTTTAAATACTCTTTCCGAATCATTCGCTTTCCCCTGCCGATCTTTTCACGACCGTCACAACGGAGATCCCATAGACATCCGCATAAGGTTTCACATACACTTCACGATCTAAACCAAAACTATCTGGTTTCACTTTAATAACTGTCCCTACCGCTAAATCGGCTGGGGAATTACCACCTAAGCCAGAAGTCTGAACGACATCGCCTTCTTTCAGAGTGGCATCGCCAGTTAATTGTGACACAATTAATGCATTCGTCTTATTGTCGTAATTTTTAAGTAAACCAAATGATTCGCCATTTGCGGAAGTTACTCGCACAGGGAAATGGTTCGAGTTAACATTTTTAGACGTTAGTAGTTCCACTTTTGCAGTCGTTGCATTGACTTCAATAACACGCCCCACTAACCCTTTTTGCGCCATGACCGCCATGCCCGCTTCAATGCCGTCATTGGTTCCTTTATCGATAATTAATAAGTCTTGCCAAGTATCCGGCGAACGCGTAATGACATTCGCAGTTACTTTTTCATAGTTGGCTAACGTTTCGTTCAGATTCAATTCTTGTTTTAAACTATCAATTTCGCGTTTATAGTTATTGTTTTGGACAGCTAATTCATTATAGCTATCAATTTTTTCTTTTAGACGTTCGTTTTCTTTAAACGTGTTAATTAAATTGCCCATTGAAGACAAGCCGTTTTCCACCACACGAGCTGGAAAAGAAATCACACGATCCACCATACTAACGCTATTATTGACGCCACCTTGAACGACATTGGTTTTGCCTTTTTCAGAACGTTGCGCAGCAGTTAAACTAATAATAGTTACTAAAATAATGACTAAAATTAAGGTAATGATTATATTTTTATTTGGATTAAATTTTTTCACAAAGACACCCCAGATATTCTTCAGACTGATAGTATTAATTTTACCACTAATTGACTATAAACAAAAGAGTTGGCGATCGTCTTTAGCTTTTTTTATCATTTCTTTTTTAGGGCTTGTTTTCGACGAAAAAACCAACGAAAAGAAAGGAAGCTTCCTTGGTTTTCGTTGGTTTAAAAAGAAATTATTTTTCTTTGTTTTCTTCGTTTAATAATGCTTTTCTTGACACGTTGACACGGCCTTGTTTGTCAATTTCAGTTACTTTGACAAGGACTTCGTCGCCTAATTTCACGACATCTTCAACGTTGTTCACACGTTCGTTTGCTAATTGAGAAATATGGATCAAGCCATCTTTGCCTTTAATTAGGTTAACAAACGCACCAAATTTTTCAATGCGGACAACTTTTGCTAAGTAAACTTGACCAACTTCGACTTCTTTGGTTAATTCTTCAATAATCTTGATGGCTTTTTTAATCATTTCGGCATCTGATGAAGCAATACTTACGTTACCGTCTTGATCGATATCAATCTTAACACCAGTTTCATCAATGATGCTGTTGATTGTTTCGCCACCTTTACCAATGACATCTTTAATTTTCGCTGGTTTAATTTGAATCATTTCAATTTTCGGTGCATATTGACTTAATTCTTCACGAGGGGCAGCAATCGTTGTTGTTAATTCTTCTAGAATTTCCATCCGTGCTTTCTTCGCTTGGTCTAATGCTTCCGTTAAAATTTGTTCTGTAATTCCTTGGATTTTGATGTCCATTTGTAAAGCAGTGATTCCGTCTTTCGTTCCCGCTACTTTAAAGTCCATATCGCCAAGGTGGTCTTCTAAACCTTGAATATCTGTTAAGATTGTATAGTTCTCACCATCACTAACAAGACCCATTGCAATACCTGCAACTGGCGCTTTAATTGGCACACCCGCGTCCATTAATGCTAATGTTCCCGCGCAAATACTTGCTTGTGAAGAAGAACCATTTGATTCTAACACTTCTGCTACTAAGCGGATTGTGTAAGGGAAGTCTTCTTCTGATGGAATAATTTGTGCTAAGGCACGTTCACCTAACGCACCGTGACCGATTTCACGACGACCTGGTGAGCCCGCGCGTCCTGTTGAACCAACAGAGAATTGTGGGAAGTTATAATGATGGATGAAACGTTTGCTATCTTGGACACCCAGCCCATCGATAATTTGATGTTCCCCTAAAGGCGCTAATGTACAAACGGATAAAGCTTGTGTTTGACCCCGAGTAAATAAGCCAGAACCATGCACACGTGGTAAAATACTTACTTCTGATGATAAATGACGAATTTCGTCTAATTTACGGCCATCCGGGCGAATCTTATCGATCGTGATTAACTCACGTACGACATCTTTTTCAAGATCTTCCGCAATTTGTTTCACTTCTTTTAGTAATTGCGCTTCTTCTTCGTGTTCCGCAAATTTTTCAGCGTAAACTTCTTTGACTGTATCTTTTACTTTGTCAATTTCAACTTCACGCGCTAATTTTTCTTCCGTCATTACGGCTGTTTTCATTGTATTGTAGTACGCATCAAAAATTTCTTTTTTAAGATCAGCGTCCACTTGTAATAAGTCCACGTCCATTTTTGGTTTACCTACAGCGGCAACGATTTCTTCTTGGAACGCCACTAGTTCTTTGATGGCATCAAAACCGAAAAGTAAGGCACCTAACATATCTTCTTCTGATACTTCTTTGGCACCACTTTCAACCATATTGATGGCTTCTTTTGTTCCAGCAACAGTTAATTCAATATCTGTTTGTTCCGCTTGTTCTACCGTTGGGTTTAAAACATATTCGCCATTAATACGACCAACGTCAACACCAGCAATTGGTCCATCAAACGGAATATCTGAAATTGCTAACGCTAAGGAAGACCCAAACATTGCAGCCATTTCTGGTGTACAATCTTGATCCACACTCATAACGATGTTCGTAATTTGGACTTCGTTACGGAAGCCTTCTGAGAACATTGGACGAATAGGACGGTCGATTAAACGAGCGGTTAATGTCGCACGTTCACTTGGACGACCTTCACGTTTAATGAAGCCGCCAGGAATTTTTCCTACCGCATACATTTTTTCTTCATAGTTTACAGTTAATGGGAAAAAGTCTACATCTTTTGCTTCTTTAGAGGCAACAGCAGCACTTAAAACGACCGTATCGCCGTAACGTACTAAGACAGCTCCATTGGCTTGTTTGGCTAATTGGCCGATTTCTACTTCTAGTGGGCGGCCGCCCCAAGTTGTTTTAAAGACTTGTTTTTCTGTCATAATTCTTCTCCTTTACTCTTGCTCTTTGGAAAAGTCAGACGGCTACTAAACAAATGAAAAAGTAACAAGTCGTTGTTGCTCTTTCATTTGGTTAGTAGTTCCTAAAAACTTTCCAAAGAGGACCTTCAATAGTGACAATAAGATAAAAAGCGAGATTCTGATTGAACCTCGCTTTATACGTAATGATTAACGACGTAATCCTAAACGTTGGATCAATTCGCGGTAACGTTGGATGTCAGTTTTACGTAAGTAAGCTAACAAGTTACGACGGTGACCGATTTTTTTCATTAAACCACGGTAAGAATGGTGATCTTTTTTGTGTGTACGCGCATGTTCGTTCAATTGGTTAATGTCTTCAGTTAAGACAGCAATTTGTACTTCTGGAGAACCAGTATCTCCTTCATGACGTGCGTATTCTTTAATGATTTCGTTTTTTCTTTCTTGTGAAATTGCCATTTGTTCCACCTCTTTCTCTATTATTCGTCTGATCACTGAGTGAAGCGTTGGTGACTCGCTAAACCAAGTGATAGATGGTGTGTTTCCACACAAGCTTACTTTACAGGAAACACCGCTAAAATGCAAGCTTAATCTCTATTATTCGATAGTTTTTTTAAACAATCTAGCCCCTTTTTTGGTGATTTTGTGATACACTAAATGGTGGTAAACAACTGATTATTTCAGCGCATGAATAAATAAAAGAAGAATTTTTTTATGTTTCAAAGGAGGAACCATTGAATGATTACAATGAAAGATATTATTCGTGAAGGGAATCCCACACTTCGTGCTGTGGCAGAAGAAGTGCCTGTCCCTATCACTGAGGAAGACCGACAATTAGGTGAGGACATGTTGACTTTCTTAAAAAATAGTCAAGATCCAGTCAAAGCCGAAGAATTACAATTACGTGGTGGCGTTGGTTTAGCTGCACCACAATTAGATATTTCTAAACGAATTATTGCTGTCCATGTTCCTAGTAACGACCCAGAAAACGAAACGCCTTCATTAAGTACGGTAATGTACAACCCTAAAATTTTGAGCCATTCTGTGCAAGATGTCTGTTTAGGTGAAGGGGAAGGCTGTTTATCTGTCGATCGGGATGTACCTGGGTATGTCGTTCGCCATAACAAAATTACCGTCAGTTATTTTGACATGGCTGGCGAAAAACACAAAGTTCGTTTAAAAAACTACGAAGCGATTGTGGTTCAACATGAAATTGATCATATTAATGGCATCATGTTCTACGATCATATTAACAAAGAAAATCCATTTGCTTTAAAAGAGGGCGTTTTAGTCATCGAATAAAGAAAAAAACTGGGCCGTTTGTTTTCAGACAAACGGCCCAGTTTTTTTAAATGGCCTTCATTTCTTTTAAGGCTTTCCAAATCCCATCATTATCATTTGTATCTGTGACCATCGTGGCCACTTTTTGAATGGAAGGACTCGCGTTGCCCATTGCGACGCCAATCCCTGCATGGCTTAACATTTCTCGGTCATTTTCGCCGTCCCCAAAGGCAATGATATTTTTTGCATCAATGCCCACACGTTTAGCTAAATACGTTAACGTAGCTGATTTTGAGCCATCTTTAGGCACAACATCTACGCTATGTTGATGCCAGCGAATAAAGCGAAATTCCGGGTATTCTTCTTCAAACGTACACTGATCTTCTGCGTCATAAAAAGCCAGCGCTTGGTAAATATCATTTTGACGATAAAAGTGTTCATCATAAGCAGGTGAATGAAAATGAAAAGAGTTCATCGCAATTTCCATTTTTTCAGCACGGTGCTGGTTGCTCTTCTTAATATCATCTAAGCCCACACAAGCAAACCCTAAGCCGCGTTGATCACTGTCTTGTGCCAAACGTTCCAACGCTTCAGCGTGCAATAAATTTTGATAATATTGCTCATGATCCACAAAAGCCGCGGCGCCATTACATAATACGTAATTAGTAAAATCTAAATCCCAAATCACCTCTTGCGCCATATAACGACTTCTGCCAGTTGCCAGCGTAACTAAGTGTCCTTGCTCCCGCAATTTTGCTAGCGCTTCTCTCGTGCTATCCAATGCTTTCTTCTCCGAATTTAACAACGTCCCATCAATATCAAATGCAAAAAGTTTTCTTTCCATCATTTCTCCTTATTCGCTCGCTTTCGCTAAATATTTACTGCCTTCTCGTTGTGCTAAAGGACTCAACACTAATTCTTTCATCAATTCCTCGACCCATTGCGGATTCGTTTTACTATATTGGCGTAATGACCAGCCAATCGCTTTTTGAATGAAGAACTCCTCTGTAGTTCTATCATAAATAATCGCCTTTTTCAACAGGTCCTGATTGGTCTTTTCTTTCAACATCAACTGTAAATTCAGCGCAACACGCCGATTCCAGAAATTTTCAGCGCCATAAAAAAGGGCAAAAATCGTTGGCAATTCAGTCAGATGCAACGCCACCCACGACCCAAAAAATTTTCGCCAAGCATCCACACTATCCCACCACGCTTTTTGTGGAACATAGGCTTTAAACGCTACGACCTCTTCTAATGAAAATCTCCGAACATTTTGAAGGGCTAAATCAATAGCGACATACTGATATTCTCGTTCTGTTTTTTGATAATAAGCCTCAATCTCTTGGCATAATTTTTCCTTTGGCCACGTATGACTTTCTTTTAAAAGTTGTTTACTTAACGCTTGACGTTCTGGGGCGGGGATGCCTGCAAAAACAAATTGGTGTTTCATATAAGCAGACATTTTTGCTGCTGTTTCTGGGTTCTTCTGAAATTGAAGTGTGTCCATTCCTTCGCTCCTTATAATAAAAAAACTATACTAAAACAGTGTACCATGTTTTAGTATAGTTGGTTGGTCAATTAATCAAAATACGTTAAGTTTTTGTTGTCTTTATCTAACCAGGCATAGCCGAGACCCATAATTAAGCCACCACCGATAAAGTTACCAATAAAGGCCCAGAAAAGATTATGAATAACATTACCAGCTGTGAAAGCTTCAATTGCGCCGTTTGAAGCAAAGTAAGCTAAACTGAAGGCTGGGAAATTGGCAATCACGTGTTCAAAACCAAGGAAAGCAAAGATAAAGATAATGAAAATAATGGCCGCGACTTTGCCGGCGTCATCTTTCATTCGCATACTCACTAATACGGCTGTATTAACCACAATATTGGCGAACATAGCTTCAACTAAAATCTGTAGGGTAGTTTTTTCTAATTTTCCAGCAATCGATGTAAAGAAGAAACTATCTTTTGGCAAATCTTGGAACGGCACCGTAAGTGATACCAAGAAACCAAACAAGACGCCACCAATTAAATTGAATAAGATACAGGTAAATAAAATTTTTGCAGCTAAGGAAAAGTTGACTTTTTTACGATAGACCCCAACAGTCATGTACAACATATTCGAGGTACCAAGTTCGGCATTCATATATAAAATCATTACAAGTGACCAACTGAACATGAAGGCGTAAAGCATTTTCCCTAAACCATGAGAAATTCCTTCTCCTTTAATTGCGATTGCAAAAGCAACGGCTGTTCCCAACGTTAAAAATAGGCAAGCAAGCATTGCACGAACAGCGTAGCGGGAAAAGCTGTTTGAGAATAAATTCACTTTCTTGTCGATAGATTTATCAATTTGTTCAAACAATGGTGAACCAGACTTCATTGTAAACTCCCTTTCATTCCGTTTTCAACTTATATTTTCAAAACATCTCCCCTTATTCTAATGAGGAAAAGTGTTTTTGTCTACCTTTTTTTCAGATTTCACTTTAAAACCTTGACGTTTCCTATCCTATTAAGTATACTAGACTTTGTGTAAAATAATTGCAGCAGAAGAATAATAACTCGTCAACAGTTCATTGCCAAACTTGGTTCAACTGCGTAACCGCGGCTGCAAAGGCGAAGGTTGAAGAATGAACTGAACGAATATGAATTTTTCATCTAATTATTTTACTCCAAAAAAACATTTATTTATTGGAGGAATTTTTAATGTCTCGTTATACTGGACCATCATGGAAAGTATCTCGTCGTCTAGGTATCTCTTTATCAGGTACTGGTAAAGAACTAGCTCGTCGCCCTTACAAACCAGGACAACACGGACCTAACAGCCGTGGTAAAGTTTCTGAATACGGAATGCAATTAACTGAAAAACAAAAATTACGTCATATGTATGGCATGAACGAACGTCAATTCCGTACGTTGTTCATTAAAGCAAGCAAAATCAAAGAAGGTAAACACGGTGTTAACTTCATGGTTTTACTAGAACAACGCTTAGATAACGTTGTTTACCGTTTAGGTCTTGCAACTACTCGTCGTCAAGCACGTCAATTAGTTAACCATGGCCACATCACTGTAGACGGCAAACGTGTTGATATTCCATCATACCACGTTGAAGTTGGTCAAGTGATCGGTGTTCGTGAAAAATCTCAAAACATCTCAACAATTAAAGAAGCGGTTGAAGCAACTGTTGGACGTCCAGCATTCGTAAGCTTTGACACTGAAAAATTAGAAGGTAGCTTCACTCGTTTACCAGAACGTGATGAACTTTACCCAGAAATCGACGAAGCACTTGTCGTTGAATACTACAACCAAAAACTTTAAGATTTCAAAAGGTCGAACTGCGGTTCTTACCTTCTTTCAAAACCTTGCCTTTCTTGGCAAGGTTTTTTTCTTTGCCCTCTTTACAAAATTGTTTACTTCCGCTAAACTATTGTTAACCAAATAAAAATAATTGGTTAACAATAGAAAGTGAGGCTTCTTATGAATAAAGCATCGTTACGCTCCTTAATTTTAGCAGCAGAATTCGCTGTGATTATTGCTGTACTTTCACAATTTACAATTCCATTGGGGATTGTCCCCTTGACTGGACAAACGTTTGCCATTGGCTTAACCGCTACCGTTTTGGGTAAGCGAACGGGGACCTACGCTATTTTAATTTACTTCTTATTAGGATTAATTGGTTTACCCGTTTACGCGGGGATGTCTAGCGGGTTCGGTGTACTCTTCGGACCAACTGGCGGCTATTTAATCGGGTTTATCTTCAACGGCTTATTAACTGGTTATATTTTAGAAAAAACAACCTTTAACTATACTTGGGCCATTATCGCAAATATTGCCGGCGCCTTAGTTACCTTAGTTTTCGGTATGATTTGGTTGAAATATTCCGCAAATCTGCCGTGGCCAAACGCTTTTGCTGGCGGGTTTGCTCCGTTTATTATTCCTGGTATCATCAAGGCTGTCGCAGCTGCTTATGTTGGTATTTTAATTCGCCAACGCTTTATGAAACGTTTTTTAGCACACCTTTCTTAAGGGGAAAACTTTTTTCTTTTCCTTGTCTGTAGTACACTAAAAGGACAAAGGAGTGAAGTCCATGTCCTCATTATTAAAACGATTGGTTCAGTTGGTTTTGTTAGTCAGCGCTGTCTTGCTGATTCGACACTATGTTTTCTCCCCTGCTGCGGTGAACGGCTCTTCAATGGAACCAACACTTCATAACAACGACCGTTTATGGGTGACCTCGATTAAAAAGCCACAGCGCTTTGATATTATCGCTTTTCCTAGCCCGCGCAACGGCCAACGAGTAGCCAAACGTTTAATTGGTTTACCTGGCGAAACAGTCGAGTATCGCGATGATACCCTTTATATTAATGGTGTATCACTCAGTGAAGATTACTTAGCAAGTGCTAAACGAAATGTCTCTAAAAATGAAAATTATACCCAAGATTTTACGCTAGAGACCTTAGAAGCCACCCAATCCCTGACCGTTCCAGAAGGCATGTATTTTGTCTTGGGGGATAATCGCCCGCGCTCAGATGACAGTCGTTATTTTGGCTTTGTTAAACAAGAGAGTGTGGAAGGTGTTTTGACTTTTCGTTATTATCCATTAGATAAAATTGGCTTTCCATAAAAATAATAAACCGCCCTCAAAAAGTCTAACTTTTTTGGGGGCGGTTTATTATTTTATTTACGTATTTTTTAAGGTCCAGTCACAAGATTCCACGTAACTGCGGCTTGGTATTGTTGCCCTTTGACGCCTTGATTGGCTGGCACTTCGAGTTTGACTTTGTCAAATTGGAAATCCAACTGATAAACATCGGCGCCGCTAAATTCTTGGTTACCAATAATGCTCACGCTACTATTGTCGGCTGTTAAGCCAAGTGATCTCGTAACGCCCACACTGGTCATTAATTCCGTGGGCAGGTTATAATTTCCTACGCTGTAAATAGGGACTTGCCCCAAAATCAAGCGAGTCGCTGTCGGTAGACTATCAGTAGCTGATTTTGGTTGTGACAATTGTGCGGTTAAACTCCAATTCGGTTGGGTTTTGCTAATTCGTACATAGGGATTACGAGTACCGTTGCCATAGTAATCAGCGGCTTTCTTCAAACCATGTTGCTTCGTAACGCTAGCAACGCCAACTTGACCAAAATCGAAAGTTGGTACACTGATAAATCCTTCCCCAGTTGGTTCCTTTGTTTCTTGATCTAAATCTTTGATCCGAACAGTATCTGAGGCCGTCAGTTTGTTAAAGTTTCCTGACACTTCCACAGCGGCTTTTAGCACTTGGTTTGGTTGTCCAGTAACTTTTGTTCCTATGAGATTAATTGTTAGTTGCCCACCAACAGGAAGACTTTTGTCTAAAGGAATCTCAAAACCTGCTTTCCACTGTTCTTTCGTGATTGGTCGAACTTTCGTATTTTGACCAGTACCTAAAATAAACAGTTCCGTGGGTGTACTAATTCCAGCCGCCCAGTCAGTGGTTGGTTTAATCTTAATTGAAGTTAAAGGTGCCTCTCCCGTATTTTTTAAAAGCACTTCCCAATATTCCATGGTTCCACCATTATCAATGACATCGACTGCACCACGCATCGTTAAGTTAGCGCTGATGCTTGCTTCTTTGTAGACTGCTGTCATATCGTCATTGTCATCAAAAGTTGTGTTATACGTTGGCGTAGTGCTGGTGGTCAACGTGTTCGGTTTCGTTTTGCCTTTGTACCAACCTTGGAAGACATAGGTTTTTCCACCTGCTGAATAACTAGCTGGCAAAGCTTTTGCGCTCGTGTACTTGAAAGTGTCACTAGTCATCGGAATCTGGTTGCCTTGGGTGAAGCCTGTTGGTGGTGTGATTTTGGTACCGCTGGCATCGACGAAGTTCTCGGTGACTTTGCGATTGGTTAATTGATAGTAAATCGTCCCTACTGGTGTATAATATTTTTCTAAATTATATTGATTAGATGCTGCAAATAATCGACTGTATCTATAATTGGAACCATTAGTAACTTCGCTTATTTTAAATTGTGTCGCTGTCACTTTACTTAAACCATAATGCAATGGCGGATTATTGACTGGTTTACCGAGTGCATTATTTACAGTTAAATACTCATTCAACGTAGCTTGTGTATAGGCATTTCCTGTGTAAAGAGATATATTTTCATAAAATTTTGGAATAGTGATTCTCGTGTTGGTTGTTCCATAGTTATTCACTCCGCCTAAAGACACATCTGCTCTAATCGTTTTGGCGGGAATCGTCACCTGTTTGGTATTTCCTGAATTAGTTCCAGTAATTGATCCAAGCTTTGTATAAGTGGAGTTAATTTCTTGTTGTAAATCGGTTGTTATTGTAAAAGGCGTTGGCGATATAATCGTTCCTGCTTCATTGACAAATTGGAAATTCACGGTGCTACTTGGGAATTTGTAGTCTTTAGAGGTCTCTTCGTACACTACATTCAAATCATCATTGTTATTGTAGGTAACTTTATACGTTGGCTTCCCAGTGTTTAAAGTCGCTGGTTTGGTATTACCTTTATACCACCCTTTTAGCTTGTAGACTTTCCCATTACTTGTTTTATACGTACTTGGTAGCGTTCCACTTTGCGTAAACGTGTAATCAGTATTCGTGATATTTGTTTTTTTCCCTTGGGTGAAGCCTGTTGGTGCTGTAATTTTTACACCATTGGTGTCAACGAAATTCTCGGTGACTTTGCGATTGGTTAATTGATAGTAAATTGTTCCTACTGGTGTTTGATAAGTATTTAATGAGTTGTTTGCACCTGATGTAAATAACCTGCTGTGTGTATACTTTGATTTCTCTGTAGTAGAAACAATTGGGTTGTATTCATTTAGTTTAAATTGTGTCGCTGTCACTTTACTTAAACCATAATACAATGGCGCATTACTGGATGGTGTACCGACTAGTGCACTTTCCGTAATGTAAGAACGATTCAACGTTGCTTGTGTATAGGCACTTCCTGTATAAACAGAAATATTTTCATAAAATTTTGGAATAGTGATTCTCGTGTTGGTTGTTCCATAGTTATTCACTCCACCTAAAGACACATCTGCTCTAATCGTTCTGGTGGGAATCGTTACCTGCTTGGTATTTCCTGAATTAGTTCCAGTAATTGATCCAAGCTTTGTATAAGTGGAATTAATTTCTTGTTGTAAATCAGTTGTAATTGTAAAAGGCGTTGGTAATAAGATTGCCCCGGCTTCATTGACAAATTGGAAATTCACGGTACTACTTGGAAATTTGTAGTCTTTAGAGGTCTCTTCGTACACTACATTCAAATCATCGTTGTTATTGTAGGTAACTTTATACGTTGGCTTTCCAGTGTTTAAAGTCGCTGGTTTG
>NZ_JBFOHH010000007.1:0-195380 GCF_040888205.1 Enterococcus sp. C102(2024)
CACGTATGAACTTACGGAAACAAAAGCACCCGCAGGCTATGTACTAGACAAAACCGTGCATAAAGTCACTCTAACAACTGCACAAGCCAATAAAGTAGTGACAGTAACCATTGATAATATTGCGAAAAAAGGTAGTTTAGCAATAATCAAAGTAGACAAAGATTCAGGAAAACGCCTTGCAGGTGCGGAGTTCAAATGGCGTGATACGGTGACAGGAAAAGTAGGAACAGCCGTAGCCGACAAAAACGGACAAGCCCTGATAACGAATTTACCAGTCAATCGTGTATACGAAATTACAGAAGTTAAAGCACCAAACGGATATATCCTAAATAACAAGACTTACCGAGTTACACTAACGACTAATTATGCTGATAAGATTGGTTATTATACAATTGAAAATGTAGCACTACGTGGCAATTTAAAATTGGTAAAACAAGATGGTTACTCAAAACAACGTTTAGCAGGCGCACAATTTAGATGGCGTGACACAGTGAATGGGAATACAGGCGTAGTAACTGCTAATGCTAATGGTGAAGCAACTTTGTATAATTTTTCCGTCAACCGGATTTATGAAATTACAGAAATCAAAGCACCAAATGGTTATATACTTGACAAAACGGTGCATAGAGTTCTTTTACCCTCGAATTATGCTGGCAAAACCTACACGTTCACCAAAAATAATCAAGCTCAAAAAGGTGCCATCAAAATTATTAAGCAAGATGGATATACAAAACAACGTTTAGCAGGTGCACAATTTAAATTCCGAGATACCACCAACAATCACACAGCGACATTTACAGCGAATAGAAACGGTGAAGTACTGATTACTGGATTAGCAGGTGATCGTGTCTATGAAATCACAGAAATCAAAGCGCCGAATGGCTATATCATAGATAGGCGTGTTCACAAAGTTGATTTACGTGGACAAGGTGGAAAAACTTATACCTTGGTCTTAAATAATACACCACAACAGGGTGCCATCAAAATTGTTAAACAAGATGGATATACAAGACAACGTTTAGCAGGTGCACAATTTAAATTCCGAGATACCACCAATAACTATACTGCGACATTTATAGCGAATAGAAATGGTGAGGTTCTGATTCCAGGACTAGCGGGGAATCGTATCTATGAAATCACAGAAATCAAAGCGCCGAATGGCTATGTCATAGATAGACGTGTTCATAAAGTTGATTTACGTGGACAAGGTGGAAAAACTTATACCTTGGTCTTAAATAACACACCACAACAGGGTGCCATCAAAATTGTTAAGCAAGATGGATATACAAGACAACGTTTAGCAGGTGCACAATTTAAATTCCGAGATACCACCAATAACTATACTGCGACATTTACAGCGAATAGAAATGGTGAGGTTCTGATTCCAGGACTAGCGGGGAATCGTATCTATGAAATCACAGAAATCAAAGCGCCGAATGGCTATATCATAGATAGGCGTGTTCACAAAGTTGATTTACGTGGACAAGGTGGAAAAACTTATACCTTGGTCTTAAATAATACACCGCAACAGGGTGCCATCAAAATTGTTAAGCAAGATACGGATACAAGACAACGTTTAGCAGGAGCGAAATTTAGGTTCCGCGATACCACCAATAATTACACTGCGACATTCACAGCAAATGGTAATGGAGAGGTTCTGATTCCAGGATTATCGTCAAATCGTATTTACGAAATCACTGAGATTCAAGCACCAACTGGTTACTCGTTAGATAGTAGAGTTCATCGGATTGATCTAAGAGGTCAAGGAACAAAGACGCATACGTTAGTGTTAAATAACAAAGCGAATTATGGTGCTATCAAAATTATTAAACAAGACGTTGAAACAAAAGTACGCCTCTCAGGGGCAGTTTTTGAATGGCGAGATACGACAAATGGCTATACACAAAGAGTGACAACCGGGTGGGACGGCACAGTCACGATTAGCGGACTGTCCGTTAATCGCGTGTATGAAATTAGAGAAATTCAGGCACCAGCAGGTTATTCGAGGAACACGACACCAACACGTGTCAGTCTGACGCAAAATCATGCGGGTCAAACAATTGCAATTGTTCGAGAAAATCGCAGAATACCAGTTTATAATCCGCCGCCACCAACATATTGGCCTGAGTATGTGCCGCCAGTCACTAACTATAATCCACCTGTGTACTATAATCCGCCAAGATATTATTATGGGGGATGTGTGATAGTCATCGTGGTGGTGTGTTGGTAAAGAACAAATAGAGAGAAAGGAGTATCTAATGAGCCAATCAGCTTTACCGAAACTTGGGGTAATTTCAACAGGCGCCTTTTTTGTGACTGATTTAATTGGTGTTATTCTAGTTTCAATTGTCACTGCCTACATTTTATACCGTTATTTTTTGAAAAGAGGACAAATTACATGATTTATTTGTATCAGTTATACAAAGTAATTATGTTCATTTTCTTAACCTATTTATTTACAAGTTTATTTCTCAGTTTTCGAACAAGAAAAAAAACAAGAAGAGAAGTCGAAGTAGCAGAAGAATTTTTCTGCTACTTTCTTGTACCGTGTGTAAACGAGGAGAAAGTCATCGGAGAAACATTAAAAAAACTGGTTGCTTTACCAATTAAGAAAAAAATAATTGCGATTGATGATGGATCAACGGACCAAACCAAAGCAATGATGGACAGTATTGCTGGTCCAATCCAAGTTCTGTCTCGTCAATTTCCCAATGCGCAACAAGGCAAAGGCGCCGCTTTGAACCATGCTTTCCAAATTGTATTAGCAGATGCAGAAAAAAAAGACTACTCACGAAATCAAATATTGGTGGGAGTAGTGGATGCAGATGGTTTTTTTAGTGAAAATATTGTTAATGAGCTAACTGCTGTTTTTAAGGATACGACAATCTGTGCTGCACAAACAAGAATCAAAATGAAAGATGTCACAAATTTTATGTTTATTGCACAAGATGTTGAGTTTTTTACGATTAATAATTTTATTCAAAAGGCGCGTCGAGCAACAAAAACCATCGGACTTGGTGGCAACGGTCAGTTTTTTCGGTTATCCATGATTACCGAACACTTAGGCTATCAACCTTGGGGAAATGCTTTGTTGGATGACTATGAGTTAACCATTAAATTAATGCTGAAAGAGTTATCGATTGCTTATATTGACGAGGCCTTTATGGCTCAAGAAGCGCTAAAGGATGTGAAGCGGTTTATTCGGCAACGAAGCCGTTGGGTTCAAGGTAATTTAGATTGTCTAGCGTATTTACCCAGGGTGATTAAATCAAAGTCATTAACGCTAAGGCAGAAGTGCGGCATCTATTATTTTTTAGCGCAACCCTTTATTAATCTCGTCGCAGGAATGCTCGTTTTTATCTTAACTGGGCTTCAACTGCAACACTTGTATAGGTTAGGTTTTTCGTTATCACTCGTCATTAGTTTTGTTTTGGCCGTCAGTATTTCGTTAGTTTTCGGCATTTTTTTTACAATCAACTATTATCGCGAGTTGAAAAAGTTTCAACTAAAAGTACCTGCAAAACTGGGGCTAATTAGTTTACCTTTTACTATTTCCTACATGTACTTAATTTTATTCGTTAGTGTGGTAATGGCTTATTATCGGTTTATCAAAGGTAATAGCACGTGGATAAAAACGGAACGCAATTGATTTTTTATTGCACTTTCCAGAGTTGCGTGGTATTATTTTTAATAGTTTAATAGCAACATGGTGATGGTGTTCACCACGAACTATTTATTGGACGAATAAATTAATGACGCCTACCAAACGGGAGAAGTGTACCCTTTGGTAGGCTTTTTCTGTACGCTAGGATTGGCGATAAGAAAATTGTAAAGGAGCATGTAAAGTGAAAAAAGAAACAAAGCAACTACTATCAATTGGCGGGTATATGGCAAAATGGTTGCTCATTACCGCAATTATTGGTTTATTTATGGGGGCGTTATCCGCCTTTTTCTTAAAGAGTCTCACCTATGTAACAGATGTTCGTTTAGCAAATCCTTGGTTACTCTTTATCCTCCCCATTAGCGGTGTCGTTTTTACGTATTTCTATACGCGTTTTGGGAAAAATGCTAGCCGAGGAAATAACTTAGTGATTGAACAAGGCAATGGCGGGGAAGAAGATATTCCCTTGCGCTTAATTCCTTTAACGTTGTTTGGCACGATCACTACGCACTTATTTGGTGGTTCTGTTGGTCGTGAAGGGACGGCGGTGCAAATGGGGGGCGCAATCGCAAATGCTGTAGGAAAAGTCTTTAAACTGTCCGCTTTGGAACGACAAGTAATTATTATTAGCGGAATTAGTGCAGGTTTTAGTTCTGTTTTTGGCACACCATTAGCGGGAACGGTTTTCGGATTAGAAGTTTTGGCGATTGGAAAAGTTCGTGCAGAGGCACTTTTCCCAAGTTTTTTTGCAGGCTTATTTGCTAATTTTGTAACTGAAAGTTTTGGTGTAACACATACGCATTATCCGATGGGCAAAATTCCGACTTGGTCAGTTGATCTATTTGTAAAATTATTTTTGGCATCGATTTGTTTTGGCTTGGCAGGTTGGGTTTTTAGTCGTTCCATTGTCTTTTTAAAAAAGACCTACGCAAATTGGTTTGCTAATGTCTACCTTCGTGCGTTTCTTGGGGCGTCCATTGTCGTTCTGTTTGTGCTCGTCTTAAACAACCAACGTTATTTAGGCTTGAGTTTACCTTTACTAGAAGATGCGTTTGCAGGCAATGCGCAGCCTTTTGATTTTGTTGGGAAATTATTCTTTACGGTGTTATCCCTGGGTGCTGGGTTCCAAGGAGGGGAAGTAACGCCATTGTTTGAAATTGGGGCTACGTTAGGTAGTTCTTTGGCCCCTTTGTTACATCTGTCAATTCCTTTTTTAGCAGGTTTAGGATTTATTGGTGTTTTTTCTGGCGCCACGAATACGCCGATTGCTTGCTTCATTATGGGCATTGAACTATTTGGTAGTGAAGCGGCGGTCTATTTTTTCATGGTCTGCTTAATCAGTTTTATGTGTTCAGGAAATAGCGGTATTTATGCTTCGCAACAAAGTTTGTATCGCAAAGGAACAGCAGAATATCCTCTCTTTAACGCATTAAAAAATCGACGTAAATAAGATGTTTTTTTATGAAAATATGCTAAACTAGAGAAGATGAGGTGAAGACATGAAAGACTATCAATATCCATTAGATTTAGATTGGACGACAGAGGAAATGGTGATTGTCACTAATATGTGGACAGCAGTTGAGCAAGCCAACGAAACAGGCTTGCCTGTTGACAAATTTTTAACAACTTATCAACAATTTAAAACGGTCGTTAAAAGTATCGGCGAAGAAAAACGCTTAGGTCGTGAATTTGAAAATGCTTCAGGATATTCGTTATATCGTACGCTTCAACAAGCTAAAAAACAGGGAAGCGGTAAATTAAAGCTGGGGGATGATTAGATGACTGAAACGCAAAAATTTGTTCAAACAATTCAAAGTTGGCTTTTTGAAGCAGCCGATGTGATTCGAATGAACTTGGAATCAGAGTTAACCGTTCAACAGAAAAATGGCCGCACCGATTTAGTGACAAATATGGATGAACAAACCCAAGAATTTTTAATGAATAAAATTCAAACAAATTTTCCCGAAGATCAAATTTTAGGGGAAGAAAAAGGCTACAATACTTTAAAAAGTTTTGCTGGTCGCGTGTGGATCATCGATCCGATTGATGGCACAATGAATTTCGTGATGGAAAGAGAAAATTTTTGTATTATGTTAGCTGTTTATGAAGACGGCATTGGTAAATTAGGTTTTATCTATGATGTGATGCGAGAAGAACTTTATTGGGGTGGCAAAGGGCTTGGCGTTTATCGGAATAATCAATTATTAAAAGCGCCTACTATGAAAGCCTTGGCAGATGGATTATGGGGCATGAATGCTTACATGCATGGAAAAAATATTCATCACGCAACGGAAATCGGACAAGCAAGCATGGGCGTGCGTATTAGCGGTTGTGCAGGTTTGGAAATTATTGCTATGTTAAAAGGCAACCATCATGGCTATTTATCTAATCTAAGTCCTTGGGATTATGCAGCAGGCTTAGTACTTTTGGAAGAATTTGGATTTAAATACTCTGGTATTACAGGAAAACCATTAACTTTTGCTGGCCGTGAATACTTTATTGCAGCAACTCCTGAAACCTATGATGAAGTATTTACCCAGTATTTAAATGAATCGGAATAATCAAAGAAGAGCGTTGCTGAAAGGTAAGGCTCTTCCTCTTTTAAAAGAGAAAAATTTGTAAAAAAATGTCCTTGTTTTCAGAAAAAGCCGAATAATTTCTAAAACTTTCATTATTTTTGCAGGCGAAAGCCTTTTTTTAATGAAAAAAGTTTGCTATAATAAGCAGTCGGCTTTTATGGACTTAAGTAACATAAGCGTATATAGATAAGGAGCAATTAAATTGAAATACAGAGATGATATTCGTAACGTGGCAATTATCGCCCACGTTGACCATGGTAAAACAACCTTAGTAGATGAACTTTTAAAACAATCTGACACTTTAGATGGACACACACAATTACAAGAACGTGCAATGGATTCCAATGCACTTGAAAGTGAACGTGGAATTACTATCTTAGCAAAAAATACAGCCGTAGATTATAACGGTACACGTATCAACATTCTAGATACACCAGGACACGCGGACTTCGGTGGTGAAGTAGAACGTATCATGAAAATGGTAGACGGTGTTGTTTTAGTTGTCGATGCGTATGAAGGAACAATGCCTCAAACACGTTTCGTATTGAAAAAAGCATTAGAACAAAAAGTAACACCAATCGTGGTTGTTAACAAAATTGACAAACCTTCTGCTCGTCCTGAACACGTAGTAGATGAAGTTTTAGAGTTATTCATCGAATTAGGCGCAGACGACGATCAATTAGATTTCCCAGTTGTTTATGCCTCTGCTTTAAACGGAACTTCAAGTGAATCAGATGATCCAGCAGATCAAGAGCCAACAATGGCCCCAATTTTTGATAAAATTATTGAACATGTGCCAGCTCCAGTTGATAATTCAGACGAACCACTTCAATTCCAAGTATCATTACTAGACTACAACGATTACGTTGGACGTATTGGGATTGGCCGTGTGTTCCGTGGCACAATGAAAGTCGGCGACCAAGTTGCGTTGATGAAATTAGATGGCAGCGTGAAAAATTTCCGTGTAACGAAAATTTTAGGTTTCTTTGGCTTACAACGTGTGGAAATTGATGAAGCAAAAGCGGGCGATTTAATTGCCGTTTCAGGAATGGAAGACATTTTCGTTGGGGAAACAGTTGTAGATGTTCACAATCAAGAAGCTTTACCAATTCTACACATTGATGAGCCAACCTTACAAATGACTTTCTTAGTTAACAATTCTCCATTTGCGGGACGTGAAGGAAAATACATTACCGCTCGTAAAATCGAAGAACGTTTAATGGCTGAATTACAAACAGACGTATCTTTACGTGTTGATCCAATTGGCCCAGATTCTTGGACTGTATCAGGCCGCGGCGAATTGCATTTATCAATTTTAATTGAAAACATGCGTCGTGAAGGCTATGAATTACAAGTTTCTCGTCCAGAAGTTATTGAGCGTGAAATTGACGGGGTTAAATGTGAACCATTTGAACGTGTTCAAATTGACACACCTGAAGAATACATGGGTAGCGTGATTGAATCACTAAGTTTACGTAAAGGCGAAATGCAAGATATGATTAATGCCGGTAACGGACAAATGCGTTTAATCTTCTTAGCACCAGCTCGTGGCTTAATTGGTTATTCAACAGAATTCTTATCAATGACTCGTGGTTATGGTATTATGAACCACACCTTCGATCAATACTTACCAATGATTCAAGGAACGATTGGCGGCCGTCATCAAGGTGCATTAGTTTCAATCGATACTGGTAAGGCAACGACTTACTCAATTATGAGTATTGAAGAACGTGGTACAGTTTTCGTTGAACCAACGACAGAAGTTTACGAAGGAATGATTGTTGGGGAGAACAACCGCGACAACGATTTAACTGTGAACATCACAAAAGCTAAACAAATGACTAACGTTCGTTCGGCAACGAAAGACCAAACATCAGTCATCAAAAAACCGAAAAAATTAACGTTAGAAGAATCATTAGAATTCTTGAATGAAGATGAATACTGTGAAGTAACACCAGAAAGCATCCGTTTAAGAAAACAAATTCTTAACAAAAACGAACGCGAAAAAGCAAGCAAGAAAAAGAAAAAAGCTGAATAATTTTTCGACAAATAAACATTTAAACCAACTATGCTCGTTTTACTACGAAAATAGTTGGTTTTTTTGATGGCAAAAACGAATTAATGCGTATTTTAAGATAAGGATATTTTTTATGTGTGGATAACTACTCGTTATCCACAACAAGCAAATGTCGCTATTTTTGAAAGCTTTTGATAGCAAGCTTTCACAATTTTTCATTTTTTTTGATGTTTCACGTTAACTGGTGTTTCACGATTGTGTCTTGTTTTAACACACCTTGTTCCTGTTAGATTAGCGTGTTAAAATGACTTGTAGAACAAAGATTGGAGCGCAATAAATGAGTGCATTACAAGAATTATTAAAAGATACATTTGGCTATGATGATTTTCGGCCAGGACAAGAAACGATTATTCGCCATGTATTGCGACAAGAAAATGTCTTAGGCATTATGCCAACAGGTGGAGGCAAATCAATTTGTTATCAGTTGCCAGCCTTACTTTTGGATAATTTAACATTGGTGATTTCACCATTAATTTCTTTAATGAAAGATCAAGTAGATGCCCTGAATTTAATGGGGATTCCAGCTACATATATCAATAGTACCATTTCCTATCAAGAAATGAATCATCGTATTCAATTAGCGGTTAACAAAGAAGTCAAGCTATTGTATGTTGCGCCAGAGCGATTAGAATCTTATGATTTTCAACAGATGCTGACACATGTACCAATTGATTTATTGGCAGTAGATGAGGCACACTGTATTTCACAATGGGGGCATGATTTTCGTCCAAGCTATTTGCGTTTAGCAGAGATTATTGATCAATTTCAACAGCAACCAACTGTGATTGCACTAACAGCTACAGCAACGCCACAAGTAGCGGAGGATATTGTTAAACAATTAAGAATTCCATCAGAAAATGAAATCAAAACAGGGTTCGCTCGAGAAAACTTATCTTTTCAAGTCGTGAAAGATCAAAACAGAGACGTTTTTCTTTTGGAATATTTAAAGATGAATACTGGGCAATCAGGTATTATCTATGCAAGCACGCGGAAGGAAGTTGAACGAATTTATCATTTATTAGAAAGTAAAAAAATTGCAGCTGGGATGTATCATGGGGGCATGAGTGAACAGTTACGTAGTGAAAATCAAGAAGCGTTCTTGTATGATCAAGTGCAAGTGATGGTAGCAACAAATGCCTTTGGTATGGGGATTAATAAGAGTAATGTTCGTTTTGTCATTCATGCACAAGTACCAGGGAATATTGAATCTTATTACCAAGAAGCCGGCCGAGCTGGTCGTGACGGTCTGCCTAGTGATGCTGTGTTAATGTTTGCTCCACAAGACTTGCAAATTCAACAATACTTTATTGAACAATCTGAAATGACCATTGATTATAAGCAGAAAGAATACTTGAAATTACGGGAAATGTCACAATATGCGAATGCACAAATGTGTTTACAAAAATATATTTTACGCTATTTTGGTGAAGAAGGGACGGACTGCGGTCGCTGCTCGAATTGTCTGGATAATCGAGAATTAGTCGATATTACGGTCGATGCCCAAAAAGTCTTGTCTTGTGTAAAACGTATGGGAGAACGTTTCGGTAAGGGCTTAGTTGGTAAAGTCTTGACTGGCTCAAAAGATCAAAAAATAGATCAATGGCATTTTGATCGTTTGCCAACATACGGACTAATGAAAGGTCGCACCCAAAAAGAAGTCACACAGCTGATTGATTATTTGACAGCAGAACGTTATTTAATTCCTTCTGATGGGCAATTTCCGTTGTTATCAGTCTCGACAGAAGGTGTTCAGGTGCTTTTAGGGGAACGGAAAGTCTTCCGAAAAGAAGACCAAAAAGTTCGAAAAGTAGCAGTGGATGATGCCTTGTTTGAACGATTGCGCGAATTACGTATGGACATGGCTCAAGAGGCAGGCGTGCCGCCATATGTAGTCTTTTCCGATAGTACACTTAAAGAAATGTGTGAAAAATTACCGCAAACAACGATTCAATTATTGCAAATAAAAGGGGTCGGCCAAAATAAATTAGATAAATATGGTACCGTCTTTTTAGAAGTAATTAAAGAATATCAAGAGACAAAAAAATGATATAGTTTGTTATTTTATTTAAAATTAAAAGCAGAAAATAAGAAAAAAGTCTTTTAATGTATTTGTTGTTGTATTGATAAAATAAGCTTGTTATATAAAGAGATTTCTTACTTAATATATCGCTTGGTTTTAGAAAATTTCTTAAAGGAAATTTTCTGAAATCATCATGTATCTAACTGAGAATTATGTTATAATTATTTAATTAAGATAGGGAGGTTCTGTACAAATGGACGAAGGAATTTCAAAGAAATTTGCCATTCAATTATTAGAAGACGATGCAGAACGCATTAAAATGCTTATTCGTAATCAAAAAAACAGTTTGTGCATTTCTCAATGTAAAGCATTTGAAGAAGTGGTGGATACACAAATGTATGGTTTTTCAAGACAAGTGACCTATGCGACCCGTTTGGGGATTTTAACTAATGATGAAGGACATCGCTTACTAAGTGATTTAGAACGCGAATTGAATCAATTATATACAGATGTTTATGAAGAAACACAAGAAAAAAACGAGATTGGCAAGGAGGGTTAAGCTTTGCCAAACAAAGTAAAGAAACGGCATTTGCTAGACTATAGTATTTTTATTCCATATTTAATTTTAAGCATCGTGGGATTGATTATGGTATATAGTTCCACATCCGCATTACAAGTAATGAAAGGTTTTTCACCTACGTCATTCGTTATTAACCAGGTTGCCTTTTGGGTAGTAGGGTTAGTTGCAATGTTTTTTATTTATAAGATGAAAACATCCGTTTTCCAGAATCGAAGTTTTATCATGTTTGCCATTGCAGTAATTACGGTTATGGTTTTAGCCGTTCGGATTCCTGGTATCGGGAAAGAAATTAACGGCGCGCGTGGTTGGATTGAGATTGGTGGATTTTCGATGCAACCAGCTGAGTATTTAAAAATTATGGTTGTCTGGTACTTGTCTTATATTTTAGCACGGCGACAAAAGACAATTAATGGAGGCATGGATCAATTTAAACAAGCTGCCGGACGACCGTTGATGCTCGTTTTTGTATTAATTGCTCTAGTTGCAATCCAGCCTGACTTCGGGAATGCGGCCATTCTAACATTGATTACCATCGTGATGGTTTTAGCAAGTGGAATTAATTATATGTATACCTACTTGGTCGGTGGCTTGGGCATTTTAGGTAGTATCACGGCTATTCAGTTATTAATTATGTCGAAAGGAAAAATTTTCCCAGCGCGTTACCAATATATTTATAATCGTTTTGCTGTTTTTAAAAATCCATTTTTAGATGAACGGAACTTAGGCCATCAGTTAGCTAATTCTTATTATGCAATCAGTAATGGCGGCTGGTTTGGTAAAGGTCTAGGAAATAGTGTTCAGAAAAAAGGCTTTTTACCTGAAGCACATACGGATTTTATCTTTGCGATTACTTTAGAAGAGTTAGGCATTATCGGCGGTCTAGCGATTTTAGGATTGTTGATGTTTATGATTGCGCGAATTATTTTAGTCGGTGTACGCTCGAAGAAACCTTTTAATTCACTAATGTGTATTGGAATTGGTACAATGTTATTGATTCAAGTCTTTATTAATGTTGGTGGGATTACTGGGATTATTCCATTAACAGGAATTACTTTCCCGTTCTTGAGTCAAGGTGGGAATAGTTTGCTGATTATTTCGATTGCTGTGGCCTTTGTCCTGAATATCAGTGCAGATGAAACACGTCAGAAATTAGAAAATGAGTACTATTTATCTTTAGAACAGAACCAATAAATTTGAAGGAAATTGATGGTAGGAGTGACGTTATGAAAAAGGTATTAGTTGCCAATCGTGGCGAAATTGCGATTCGAATTTTTAGAGCTTGTACAGAATTAGATATCCGTACAGTAGCGATTTATGCTGCAGAAGATGAGTATTCTGTTCATCGTTTCAAAGCAGATGAAGCGTATTTAGTTGGTAAAGGGAAAAAACCAATTGAAGCCTATTTAGACATTGAAAATATTATCCAAATTGCCAAAAAATCGGGAGCAGATGCCATTCATCCTGGTTATGGCTTTTTATCTGAGAACTTACGCTTCGCCGAACGTTGTGAAGAAGAAGGAATCATTTTTGTTGGACCTAAAACACATCATTTAGATATTTTTGGCGATAAAATTAAAGCGAAAGAAGCAGCTGTAGCTGCGGGGATTGCTTCGATTCCAGGCTCAGATGGGCCAGTAGCAACGGTGGAAGAGGTCGTAGCTTTTGGTGAAACGCATGGCTTTCCTATCATGATTAAAGCTGCTTTAGGTGGCGGCGGTCGCGGGATGCGCGTTGCCCACGATGCCAAAGAAGCACGAGAAGGTTACGAAAGAGCAAAAAGTGAAGCGAAAGCAGCCTTTGGTTCTGACGAGGTTTATGTTGAAAAGTATATTTCTAATCCTAAACATATCGAAGTACAAATTTTAGGCGATCATCATGGGAATGTCTTGCATTTATTTGAACGTGATTGTTCCGTTCAACGGCGCCACCAAAAAGTGGTAGAAGTCGCACCATGTGTATCAATGAATGAAGAACAACGAGCAGCCATTTGTTCGGCTGCTGTGCAGTTAATGGCGCATGTCGGCTACGTGAATGCGGGAACGGTTGAGTTTTTAGTAGAAGGGGATCAGTTTTATTTTATTGAAGTGAATCCTCGTGTTCAGGTAGAACATACTATCACAGAAATGATTACAGATATTGATATTGTGATCTCTCAATTACAAATTGCGCAAGGGCTTGATTTGCATAAAGATATGCATTTGCCAAAACAAAACGAATTGACATTAAAAGGCGCAGCTATTCAATGTCGGATTACGACTGAAGATCCACTGAACCAGTTTATGCCAGACACAGGGAAAATTGATACGTATCGTTCACCAGGTGGTTTTGGTGTGCGTTTAGATGTAGGGAATGCTTATTCTGGCTACGCTGTGACGCCCTACTTTGATTCTTTATTGGTTAAAGTCTGTACGCATGGTTTCTCTTTTGAACAGGCAATCAGTAAAATGCAACGCTGCTTAAAAGAATTTCGGATTCGTGGCGTGAAAACAAATATTCCGTTTTTACAAAATGTTGTGAGCTATCCAGCGTTTCAATCTGGCGAAGCCAAAACAACCTTTATTGATAATACACCTGAATTATTTGAATTTCCTCGTATGCGCGATCGTGGCAATAAAACGATGAAATACATTGGAGAAGTAACGGTCAATGGGTTCCCTGGCATTGAACGAACGGAGAAAAAATATTTTGAAGCTCCGCGCGTGCCGACAGATATTGAAGTTCCAGAAAAAGTGATCACAGCTAAAAATATTCTAGACGCTCAAGGAGCAACCGCCGTCATCGATTGGGTTAAGAATCAAGAAAGTGTGTTAATGACAGATACCACGTTCCGTGATGCGCACCAAAGTTTATTAGCTACTCGTGTGAGAACACAAGATTTTAAAGCAATTGCTGGTCTAACTGATGCAGCCCTGCCTGAGCTGTTTTCTAGTGAAATGTGGGGTGGCGCTACGTTCGATGTTGCCTATCGCTTCTTAACCGAAGACCCATGGCAACGTTTAAGAAAAATTCGTCAGTTGATGCCAAACACACTTTTACAAATGCTGTTCAGAGGTTCTAATGCGGTAGGCTATCAAAATTATCCTGATAATGTTATTGAAGAATTTATTAAAGAATCCGCTCGCCAAGGAGTCGATGTCTTCCGAATTTTTGATAGCTTAAACTGGATTCCTCAAATGGAAAAAAGTATTCAAGTCGTTCGGGATGCCGGAAAAATTGCGGAAGCAGCAATTTGTTATACTGGGGACATCAATGATCCAGCCCGAGCAAAATATAATGTTCAATATTACCTTGATATGGCTAAAGAATTGGAAAATTTAGGTGCACAAATCATTGCGATTAAAGATATGGCTGGCTTATTGAAACCACAAGCTGCTTATCGTTTAATTAGTGAATTAAAGGCAGCCACGGATTTACCAATTCATCTCCACACTCACGACACTAGTGGCAATGGGATCATCACTTATTCAGCGGCTACTAAAGCAGGCGTTGATATTGTTGACGTCGCAATGAGTGCGATGAGTGGCGCAACTAGCCAGCCAAGTATGAACAGTCTATATTATGCTTTAGTCAATGGTGAACGGACGCCAACTATTAACATTGATAATGCACAGAAAATCAATCATTATTGGGAAGATGTGCGCATGTATTATCAACCATTTGAAAATGGGTTAAATGCCCCGCAAACAGAAGTCTATATGCATGAAATGCCTGGTGGTCAATACTCTAATCTACAGCAGCAAGCAAAAGCGGTAGGCTTAGGACACCGTTGGGATGAAATCAAAAAAATGTATCACACAGTGAATTTGATGTTTGGCGATATTGTAAAAGTGACGCCATCTTCAAAAGTCGTGGGAGACATGGCACTCTTCATGGTTCAAAATAATCTGACAGAACAAGATGTTTATGCGCGTGGTGAAGAACTAAGTTTTCCTGAATCAGTTGTGACTTTTTTCCAAGGTGATTTAGGTCAACCAGTTGGTGGGTTCCCGAAAGAGCTCCAACGAATTATTCTAAAAGGTCGACCAGCCTTCACAGAGCGGCCAGGTGACTTAGCAGCACCAGTTGATTTTGCGAAAGTACAAGAAGAATTAGCCGAAAAAATTGGGTATCAACCTAAATTGGAAGAAGTTTTAAGTTATTTAATGTATCCACAAGTATTTTTAGAGTATCGTCAAAAATACGAAACCTTTGGAGATATAACCTTATTAGATACGCCAACATTCTTTAATGGTATTCGTCAAGGAGAGACATTGGAAGTTCAAATTGAACGAGGAAAAACGTTAATTATTCGTTTAGATGAAATTGGCGAACCTGATATTGACGGAAACCGTGTCTTGTTCTTCAATTTGAATGGGCAACGTCGTGAGGTTTTAGTTAAAGATGCCTCTATTAAGTCAGCTGTTCAAGTAAAACAAAAGGCGGAACCAACTAATAAAGAACAAATCGGCGCAACGATGTCTGGTTCTGTTCTACAAGTATTGGTCAAACGTGGCGATAAAGTAGAAAAAGGTCAGCCGTTGCTGATTACAGAAGCCATGAAAATGGAAACGACTATCGAAGCACGTTTTGCGGGCACGGTAGATCACATTTATGTTGAAGAAGGCGAAGCAATCAGCTCAGGTGATTTGTTATTAGAAGTAAAAGAAAAATAAGATGAGAGGGGAAAAAATGAAGCGATTTTGGGCCTTTACTGCTGTTTTTTTAACAGTTCTACTCATCGGATATTTAGAGCCAGTTTTTTTCCCTGCTGAAAAACCAACCGAAACAGCTCAAAGTGGGCGCTTATCCAGCGCTCACACCGCTGTTCCTCATGAAGAATTGCCAGCTTCTGGCTACGCAGCATACATAGGGAAAGATGTGGAAACCTTTATCCGCCAGTTTGGCAATCCTAAAGAAAAAATTAAAACAGGTCGTACGTATGAATTATGGACGTTCGGTTTGACGATGAATGATTACTTAGAAGTCAACGTTCGAGAAAATAAAGTCATCGCAATTAAGGCCTTTAACAATGACAAAATGATAGAACCGTTTAAGATAGATATGAAGCTTGCTGACTTGTCTGATTTAATGACGATTTATTCGAATTTTGCATTTAATTTTCATCATGAAGCTTACGATGTCGAGCTGATGGAAGAAGATATGAACTATCGACCACTGGTTGCTTTTGATAATGGCAGTTTTGCAGTGTTATTTTTTAATCAGCGGACAGGTGGTTTGATGGCAGTTAATTATGTCAATAAAGAAACGTTGCTTACGGAAATGCCGTATCAATTAAATGAAGGTTCTCCTTTGCCAGTTGATATAACGCAGTCAATGACCTTCGATCCTGTTCAAAGTAACCAAGCGATTTATGTCATGAATCTGGTTAAACAGCAAGAGAAGCAAGCTGCTTTTTCAGTTTCCACACAAAGTCAAAAAGATGCCCAAACATTGTATCAAACGCTGGCTAACCATACATCAACAATTTTGTCGGCAAATCGACAAGCGGAATTGTTACAAACAAGAGAGGAACATACGGCTATTCATCCCTTTCAGTTGACTAAGGATGAATTTTCTTTATTAGTTAAAACGAGCAAACTTTCGTTGAGAGAACCGACAGGTATTTTCCAAGAACCTGTTTATGATAGTACCTTTACTATTTTGTCATGGTTTTCGGACCCGCAATATGATAGCTATTTTGCTGAGTCAGAAACGACAGAATTGGGCGTTGCCTTTTCCAATGAAGGTGTGTTAGTCTTATTAGAGAAACGACCAGAAAATAGGCAAATCACGGAGAGTAGTGAAAAGTTATGATTGTGACAGAACATTTATTTGCAATTGAAGATCAAACAGAATGCTTAATTTCAACACTTTTAGAAAGTGATGCTGTTCAAAACTATAAAGAAACAAAAAAAGCCATGTATGCTTCGGCGGAAGTTGCTCAGTTACAAAAAGCATTTTTAGAAGCTAAGTCAGCTTTTGAACGAGTAGAAGCTTATGGAATTCATGCACCCGATTTTCGGGAGAAACAACGAGCCCTACGTAAAGCAAAGCGGGCGCTTGATTTAAATGAAATCGTTGCAAACTATCGTTTTGCTGAGACAAACGTTCAAACGTTGCTAGATACAATTGGTTTAAAGATTGCCCAACTAATTTCTGAAGATATTAAAGTAGATGCTGGAAATCCTTTCTTTGAACGAGGAAAGAAACATTCAGGTTGTGGAGGAAGCTGCCATGCAAGCTAAAGAAGAAAAAGAATTTACGCTTCAAGAGCGTCGTTGCCTAATTGTTTGGGTATACACATTAAAACCGTTAAAACAGTTACGCCGATATGGACTGATTCACTATGTTTCACGAAAAATGAAATATGTAGTGATTTACATGAATGAAGAAAATATTGAAAGTAACATGGAAAAAATTAATCAGTTACATTTTGTTCGTAGTGTCGATAAATCGTATCGACCAGATGTCGAAATGAATTTTGCTGAAAAAATTGGTACCAAAGCGGCTTATCAAGAACAAGAAGACGATGGCTATGTAGTAGAGGAATTATCTACAGAGATTCGCTTAGCAGAGAATGTCTAATGCAAAAGAGTGAGAAATGTTATGAGAAATTTCAAACATTTTTCACTCTTTTTGTTATAATGAATTATAAAAGAATGATTGATAAAGGAGTCAAAACAATGCGTGTTATTTCTGGAGAATATGGTGGCCGGCGCTTGAAAGCGTTAGATGGCGACAATACTAGGCCCACAACAGATAAAGTAAAAGAATCTATTTTTAATATGATTGGTCCATATTTCGATGGTGGAATGGCGCTGGATTTATATTCAGGAAGTGGCGGGTTAGCGATTGAAGCCGTTTCTCGTGGAATGGATAAAAGTGTTTGTATTGAAAAGAATTTTGCTGCACTAAAAGTAATTAAAGAAAATATTGCGATTACAAAAGAACCAGAAAAATTTGAAGTTAGAAAAATGGATGCTAATCGTGCCTTAGAACAGTTTTATGAAGAGAAGCTACAATTTGATTTGGTCTTATTGGATCCGCCCTATGCCAAACAAGAAATTGTTTCACAATTAGAAAAGATGTTAGAACGGCAGTTATTAACAAACGAAGCCGTTATCGTTTGTGAAACAGATAAAACTGTCAAGTTACCAGAAACGATTGGTACACTAGAAAAAACAAGAGAAACCGTTTACGGAATCACTCAAGTAACGATTTATCGTCAGGAGGCGTAGGATGCGTAAAATTGCTCTATTTCCCGGAAGTTTTGATCCGATGACAAATGGTCATTTAAATTTGATTGAACGCAGTGCGAAGTTATTTGACGAAGTCATTATTGGCGTTTTTATAAATACAAGTAAGCAAACATTATTTACGCCAGAAGAGAAAAAATATTTAATTGAAGAAGCAACTAAAGAAATGCCAAATGTGCGTGTTATCATGCAAGAAACCCAGTTAACTGTGGAAAGTGCAAAATCATTAGGGGCTAATTTTTTGATTCGTGGCATTAGAAACGTCAAAGACTACGAGTACGAGAAAGACATTGCTAAAATGAATCAACATCTGGCGCCAAAAATTGAAACGGTTTTTCTATTAGCAGAAGAACCATATGCACATGTAAGCTCCAGTTTACTAAAAGAAGTTTTACGTTTTGGGGGCGATGTGTCTGACTATCTTCCTCCCAATATTTATCATGCGTTAAAACAAAAGAAGAATGACTGGAGCTAAAATAATGAATAAAAAAACAGAAAAATTTTCGTTTAAATCACTCATTCCAATGGTATTGGCATTGCTGCTAATTGGTTTGTTTATCGTCCCAATTCCTTATTATATTGAAGGACCAGGAACGACAGAAAATTTAAAAGAGTTTGTAACTGTTGATGGGAAAAAAGATACGCAGTCCGGTGCTTTTTATTTAACAACGGTGGGCATTCGTTCGGCCACTGTTTTTTCTGCCATAAAAGCAAACTTTTCGGATTTTCAAGAAGTCATGTCCAAAAAAGAATTAATGGGGGATAGTAGTAATAGCGAATATAATCGAATTCAACAATATTATATGGATTCCTCAAAAAACGCTGCAATTGAGCAAGCCTTAAAATTAGCGAAGGTTCCATATGAGATGAAATTTAAAGGCGTCTATGTGTTAGCGATGGAAGACAACTCAAGTTTTAAAGGAAAAATTGAAGTTGGCGATACCGTGACAGGCGTGGATGGTAAATCATTTAAAAGCAGTGAAGAATTAATGAATTACATTAAAGCACAAAAAGTGAATCAAAAAGTCACTGTTCAATTTATTCAAGATGGCAAAGCAAAAGAAGCGACCGGCAAATTAATTGAATTGCCAACAGATAAAAAAGCGGGGATTGGTATTGGTTTGACTGACCATACAGAAATTGATTCTTCTATCCCAGTATCTATTGAAGCGGGTGATATTGGTGGGCCATCGGCTGGTTTAATGTTTACTTTGCAGACCTATGAACAATTAAGTCATAAAGATTTACGTAAAGGTCATGAAATTGCTGGAACAGGTACGATGAACAGTCAAGGAATCGTTGGTAGAATCGGAGGCATTGACAAAAAAGTTGTAACTGCCAGTGAGAACGGCGCAGAAATTTTCTTTGCACCTGATGATGAAATAACTTCAGAAATGAAAAAAGTTGAGCCAAAAATCAAATCGAATTATCAAGAAGCACAAGAAGCTGCGAAAAAAATTGGGACAAAAATGAAAATTGTCCCAGTAAAAACGGTTCAAGATGCCTTGAACTATCTAGAGAAATTAAAATAAAAGTACGCCTGGACCAAAAATTACTAGTGATTTTTGGTCCAGGTGCATTTTTTTGTTAAAAAATGCGTAATTATATTTTGAAGGGAGGACAAACGATGGATTGGTTGAAACAGTTACCTAAAAAGTGGCTATTGCTAGGTAGTGGCGCGTCTATAGTTATTTTGATAACTCTATTAGTGGGCATTTATTTGATGGCTAATAAGGAGCCACGAGTAGACACCACAATCTGGGAGGAGACAAGTCTGACCACTATGGCAGAGGTCGCCACAGATACCACAAAAGAAAGGGCAGAAACAATGATCTATGTTGATATTAAAGGCGCAGTGAAAGTACCAGGAATCTATCAACTAAAAAATCAGCAGCGGATTTGGGATGCTTTAGCTTTAGCTGGAGGCGTGAGCGAGGAAGCTGATACTGCCCAGGTCAATTACGCTCAAAAAGTAAAAGATCAAATGATTATTTACGTGCCCAAAAAAGGAGAAGCAGTGGCACAGTCATTAGAAACGCTGCAGGAATCGGCACCTGCTCAGCAAAATCAGGAGGAAAAAATCAACCTTAATACGGCAACAGAAGCAGAGCTACAAACGATTTCAGGAATCGGTGCGAAAAAAGCACAAGAGATTATTCGTTTTCGTGACGAACAAGGACCGTTTAAAACCGTCGAGGAACTGAAAAATGTTCCAGGTATTGGAGAGAAAACAGTAGAACGTTTAAAAGACATGTTGACAGTGACTGGCTAACTTTTAACAGAAAATTCCTGAGAATTCTTGACTATGGGATGCGGATAACATACTATTTGTAATAAGATTAAATGATTTGGCAAATCGAACACAGGAGTCATTAAAAATAAAGGAGGTTTATTATGGAACGAATTCCATGGGACCAATATTTTATGGGACAAAGCGTCTTATTATCATTAAGAAGTACTTGCACACGGTTAACTGTCGGAGCAACCATTGTTCGCGACAAACGAATTATTGCAGGAGGTTACAATGGTTCAGTCAGTGGCGGAACGCATTGTATTGATGAAGGATGCTATGTTGTTGATAATCATTGCGTTCGAACAATCCACGCAGAAATGAATGCAATTTTACAATGTGCGAAGTTTGGCGTCCCTACAGAAGGGGCAGAAATTTATGTGACACATTTCCCTTGCCTGCAATGTACAAAGATGATTTTACAAGCAGGGATTAAAAAGATTTATTATTTAAAGGATTACCGTAATGATGCGTACGCCCTAAATTTAATTGAACAAGTAGGAGCCACGGTTGAAAAAGTGACTTTAGTACCAAAATATTTTGCCGAATTACAATGGGGAGAAGAATTTGCCACGCTTGAGGACAATCCTTCCTCAGCTGAGGAATAATTGGTTCTTCATAGCTCTGCTGATTAGTTGTGGGCTGTGGTGTCTTTTCGCACCTAGTTTATTAGGAGCTCTTCTTCTTTCTATCACTGTTATCCGTATTGTCTGTACAAAAAGTTTTCCTGTTATATTGGGAGGTTTTTTGTGCAGTTTTTTAATAGTAGGAGGCGTATTGATTTTCCAGTGGTTAAAGCCAGTCTCTTTGTTGCCTAAAGAAGTCCGCTTATCAGGACAGCTAACGATATTACCAGATGAAATACAAGTAGATGGCGATCAAGTGAAATTTCCTGCCAATTGGATCGTAAAAGGCAAAAGGCAGAAAGTGATGGCATTTTATCAATTAAAAAGTGTGAAAGAAAAACAGCAATGGCAACAACTAACCACAACCATTCAGGCAACCGCTGTAGGTATTTTAGACTCGCCCCAAGGTCAAACCAACAAAAATGGCTTCAATTATCAACTATTTTTAAAGAATCAAGGAATCGAAGCTATTTTATTCATTGAGGAGATAGGACAACCGCGTCCTTTTTTTTCTTGGCGGTTTAAAGAAATCATTAGCGGCTGGCGGAAGTGGGCGATGGTACATATTCAGAAAAATTTTGCTGAGACTAGTGCAATGTACATGAATGCGTTGCTTTTAGGTTTTCGTAATGAAGAATTTGCTGAAATAAGCGATAAATTTTCAGCATTAGGCATTGTGCATCTTTTTAGTTTGTCAGGGATGCATGTTTCTTTTTTCCTTCGTTTATTTCGCTTGCTGATGCTAAGAATCGCTCGCCGAACGCAAGAAAGTTATTTTTTGTGGCAATGCGGTTTTTCTCTAATATATGCTGGTTTAACAGGATTCTCAGTCAGTGTCATGCGGGCGCTTTTACAAACAAACCTCAATACGTTCAATCGACGGTTTAATTGGCAGGTTCCGGCCCTCGATTGTTGGAGTTTAACTCTCTTAGTGCACTTGATTGTTCAGCCAACCCTCTTTTTTTCAGTCGGCGGTCAATTTAGTTACTTACTTTCCTTTGTTCTGCTGTTTTTAGAGCAAACATTGGTTGATTATTCTTCGCCTTTCATTAAAAATTGTTTAGGCTCTTTCCTATTGGCTGTGGCTTCCTTACCTATTTTAGTCCAATCATTTTATGAATGGCCCTTGTTAGGAAGTTTCTTAACATTTCTCTTGTTACCAATTTTTGAACGGTTCTTGTTACCGCTTTTGACGTTGAGCTTTTTTCTAGTGATTATTATGCCAGCACGTTATTTAGCAGCCTTGCTCGAACCACTATTTTTAACAATGAATGGCTTATTTGAGTGGGTGCTAGTTCACTTAAATCCGAAGCTGACCATCGGCTATTTAAATGCTTGGATACAAATTAGTTTGTTATTACTAATCGGTCTTTCGATGATTTATTTAGCAGACAAGTCTAAAAAAATTTTTTTCTCAATCGGACTACTAATTGTTTTGATAAATAGTAAATACCTTTCGCCAATTGGCATTGTTGCAATGATCGATGTAGGCCAAGGGGATAGTTTGTTTATCCAAGCGCCTTTTCACAGAAAAAATACACTGATCGATACAGGTGGTCGGTTGTCTTTTGACAAAGAAGCTTGGCGGCAACGGAAAAATAGTCGATCAGGAGCGGAATATTCAGTGATTCCTTTTCTCAAAAGTCAAGGGGTCAAACGTTTAGATGAAGTGATCATCACACACGCACATGAAGACCATTTTGGTGATTTATTAGCCATTGCGCAGAAGGTTCCAATTTCTGTTATTTATTTTCCTAAAGGAGCAGCTGAAGCCAATTTTTCGTTTCGCCAAGTCTTGAAACAACTCCAAAAAAGCGGAACAGACTGTCGGCCAATTTTAGCGCCCAAGCGAATTAATGGGCCCGTTTCTTTTCAAATTTTATCGCCAAATAAGAGCAGTATTGGGGGCAATAATGACTCGATAGTGTTTTCCACACAATTAGGCGGACGGCATTTTTTATTTACTGGTGACTTGGAAGCCGAAGGAGAAGAACAAGTGTTGGCTCGCTATCCCCAGTTGAAAATCGACATCTTGAAAGTCGGTCATCATGGTAGTAAAACGTCGTCTACTAAAAGATTTATCAAACAGCTTAATCCGCGAGAAGCATTGATTTCAGCTGGACTGAATAATCGTTTTAAACATCCTCATCAGGAGACATTAGCGACGCTGGAGGAGCAAAAAATAAATTATTATCGGACCGATCTTCAAGGAATGATTTATTATCAATGGTTACCTTGGCAAGGGCTTTCTAAAGCCAAATTTGTTAAAGAACAAGACTAGTATTTCCAGAAGTAACATGATAGGATAAACAAGAGAAACGAGAAAAGGAGCGAGCCAATGGAGTTACAAAAAGCTTTGAAAGAAGTGCGAGAGCAAAAAATCGCTCCAGTGTATTTATTAATAGGAACAGAACTTTATTTAACTGAATTATTTAAAACAACATTGATGAAAGAATTGTTGACGGAAGAGGATGATCAATTTAACTTTTTCTCATTTGATATGGAGGAAACACCTTTAAGTGCAGCGATTGCTGAAGCGGAAACAATTCCGTTTTTTGGTGATTATCGCCTTGTCTTTGTGGAAAATCCTTACTTTTTAACTGCCGAAAGAAAAACAAACGGTGTGGAACATGATGTCAATCTTTTATTGAATTATTTGGAAAGTCCATCACCAACAACTGTTCTTGTTTTTATGGCCTCTTATGAAAAATTAGATGAACGCAAAAAAGTTACCAAAGCATTGAAAAAAAATGCCACAGTAGTTGACGTCAATCCAATGGATGAAAAGGCTATTCGTCAGTACATTTCTCAAACGATTGAGAGCGAAGGGTACACTATTCGCTCCGATGCTTTTGATTTATTACTTCAATTGACAGACTTGAACTTATCAAAAATTATGGGAGAATTACAGAAGCTGTATTTATATGCCCTTGAAACGAAGACAATTACACGAGGTGCGGTTCAAGAATTAGTCCCTAAGTCTTTGGAACATAATGTTTTTGATTTAACCAACGAAGTACTTTCTGGAAACAGTGAAAAAGCTGTTCAATTGTATGAAGATTTACTTTTACAAGGAGAAGAAACCATTAAGTTAAATGCAATCTTATTGAATCAGATTCGCCTTTTTCTGCAAACAAAAATTTTGGCTAAGATGGGCTATCAACAAGCGAATATCGCTGATACATTAAAGGTTCACCCTTATCGAGTCAAGTTAGCGTTACAACAAGTCCGACGATTTGAATTGTCTCGATTAGAAAGACTTTATGATGAATTAGTTGAAAATGATTACCGCATGAAAACAGGCCAAATGGATAAAGAATTACTATTCCAATTATTTATTTTAAAATTGACTGCACAAGCAAAATAAGAAAGTGCCAGAGGCAATCGTTGTATGACGATTGTCTCTGGCACTTTCTTTTTATTTAGCTCCTAATAGTTCTTCTTTTCCGTGAACAAGCTGTGTCAACATGGCACAGAAAGGTGTTGCTACGTTGTATTTTTGTCCTTTGCGCCAAACAGCACCATTAATGTAATCAATTTCTGTGAGACGATGATTTTTAATTAAATCTTGATACATAGATGGATAGTGCAAGCCAATACCGTTTGGATCATAAGTTTGAGCAATATGTGTATAGACTTCTGCTTGATCTAAATGAATGGCTTCTTTTTCTGCGACTGCTGCAAATTCACTGATTAATGTTTTAACAAGGGATTCACTAACAGGTAGTGCACCAAATTCGGCAATATTACAATCAAGGATTGTACACAAACCATTTAGCGTGCCATTGACACAGGCTTTCCGCCAAATAGAGTAGCGAACATTGCTACTATAGCTTGGATTTAAACCAGCTTTTTGGAAGACATCAACGACTTCTAAAGCAAATTCTTTACCAGAAAGATCAATATTTTCTAATTCAATTTCGCCATCACCTAAAAGTTTAACACGTCCCGGTCCTTCTAAACCAGCTGTCCACATGGTAATGCCAACCAAGATGTTTTCTTTTGGCACATATTTTTCTAGTACATCTTCATGACCTAAGCCATTTAATAAACATAGTACATACGTTTTTTCAGTAATCATTGGTTGAATCGCTTTAAACATTGCATCTAATTGTTGTGCTTTGGTTAAAGCAATAATTAAATCAACTTGTTCATTTTGATGGTCAATTTCTTCTGGTGAGAAGATTGGTAGTTTTGCGACAACTTCTTCTCCATTAAAATCAGCGATTAAACCATTTTCACGAATGGCTTCAATGTGCGCGGGCCATTGATCGATTAAAGTTACATCATTTCCGCCTTGATGCAACATAATTCCTAAACGGCTGCCCATAGCGCCGGCACCAGCAATTGCAATTTTCATGTGTATCCATCTCCTTAAAAGTTCTTTAACCGTTATTATTATACAGCAACTTTCTTAAAAATGAATAAATGGGACTTGCAAATTTGTTATTTTTTAAATGTTTCCTAAAAAGTAAGGATTGCATCAAATGGTAAAGTAAGCTAAAGTAAAGCGTGGAAAAGTTTATAAATGAAAGTAGAGGAATCGTTAATGACGAAAGAAAAATTTTGTCGAGAATCACGAGTGATTCAAACACATCGTGTATTTCCCTTTGATTTAAATCCCTTTGGTGCACTATTTGGTGGGAAATTAATGTCTTTAATTGATGATGCCGCATCCATTTCCGTTTCACGACATTGTCGGAGAGGGGCAGTTACAGCATCTTTAGATAACTTGAATTTTTTAAAACCTTTAAAAGAAAATCACTCAGTGTGTGTTGAAACGTTTGTTTCTGGCGTGCATCATAAATCGATGGAAGTATTTGTTAAAGTTGTAGGAGAAGATTTAACAACTGGAGAGCGTTATTTAGCGGCGACTTGTTTTACAACTTTTGTAGCCATTCCGTCTCATATGAATCCTGAAAGTGACTTCCAATTAGCGGCAGTCGTCCCAGAAACTGCAGAAGAAAAGTTGATTTGTTCCAATTACGAAACGAGACGACAACAACGTTTAGCTTTGCGAGAAGAGACTAAATTATTTAGTCAACATCTCACAACGGATTTACCGTGGATTGATTCACCTTTATAAAAAAATGTCCGAGTCTTTGTGAAAACAGACTTGGACATTTTTTGATGAAAAAAGAAGCTAACATGAATGCTAACTTCTATCTCACATTATTTAGCTAATTTGCTTAAACGAATTTTATCGCGGTTAGCTTTGTTTTTATGGATTAAACCTTTAGTTGCAGCCATATCAACAGCTTTAACAGCTTCGTTGTATAAAGCATCGACGTTATCAGCTCCAGCAGCTACAGCTTCTTCAAATTTCTTGATTGCTGTACGCATTGCGTTTGTTTGAGATGAATTTTTCGCATTCGCGTTAGCACTTGTACGTACGCGTTTGATTGCAGATTCGATATTTGGCATTTGTTTCACCTCCGATGATTTAGGTTTTACACTGGTCAGCCAATGTAATTCAACAGTAATCATTATACCTAATCCATTGTTCCATTGCAATAAAAGACGACAAGTTTTTTTCCTTAACAGACAATTTCAAGAAAAAAATAAGAAAATTTGCCAGAGCCTTAAGAAAAAAGCATACATTTTTTTTAAAACATGCTATGATAAAATAGATAAATGAAAAATGGTGGTGTCTTTGTGAGTATTGCATTATTGGTAACGATTACTTTGGTAATGGGTGTGATTTTTGTTAACGGTTGGACGGATGCGCCGAACGCAATTGCAACCGCTGTCTCGACTCGGGTGTTAAAACCGAATGTCGCAATTTGGATGGCTGTTGTGATGAACTTTTTAGGTGCATTAGTCATGACCTTTTTTAATGCTCAAGTAGCTGAAACGATTAGTAACATTGTTAGTTTTGACGCAAATGGAAACGCTTCACAGGTGGCTTTGGCTGCTTCGCTTTTTTCAATTGTGGTTTGGGCAGTTGCTGCGTGGTATTTTGGTATTCCCACAAGTGAAAGCCATGCGTTAATTGCTGGCTTGACTGGTTCGGCAATGGCATTAGGTGGTTTGGGTGCAGTCAATGGCTCGGAATGGATCAAAGTGCTTGTTGGTCTAGTTGTTTCTACCGTTATGGGCTTTGGCGGCGGTTATTTGATTGCCAAACTTGTTGTGAAAGCTTTCTCGGCTGTGCCTAGAAGAAAAGCCAACAAATTTTTTACAGTTGGGCAAGCCTTTGGTGCGGGAGCTAATGCTTTTTTACATGGTGCGCAAGATGGGCAAAAATTTATGGGCGTGTTCATGTTAGTGCTTTTTTATAATAATTTAGTCGAAAAAACAGGTGGCGGTTTTGTGATTCCGTTATGGGTTATGGTTCTGTGTTCCATTACAATGGGCATTGGAACTTCTGTGGGCGGCATGAGAATCATTAAATCAGTCGGGATGGATATGGTAAAACTCGAACGCTATCAAGGCTTCACTGCAGATTTAAGCACGGCTATTTGTTTATTTTTAGCATCGGCTTTTGGGATTCCAGTTTCAACTACTCATACAAAAACGACAGCGATTATGGGAGTAGGTGCTTCTAAGCGAATCTCAAGTGTTGACTGGCGTATCGTGAAAGAAATGCTGATAGCATGGATTTTAACTTTCCCAGGATGTGGACTCATCGCTTATGTGATGTCAAAATTATTTATTGCAATTTTTTAAGGAGAGAAAAACATGGCACGTAAAAAACAATTTGATTATTTTGGAGAATTAAACCAGTTAGCAACAAATGCTTATGAAGCGGCAAAGGTTTTGCAAGAAATTGTAAACAATTATTCATTAGAAAACTTAGTAAAAAAATCAGAAGTGATTCATCAATTGGAAAAAGAGAATGATGAAATTGTTCGCAAAATTTTAAATGAACTCTATATTTCCTTTATTACGCCGATTGATCGAGAAGATATTGTCGATATTACGGATCACTTAGATAACATTATCGATAGCATTAATAGTTTGTCTTATTTACTTGATCATTTAGTTGTCGAAGAAATGATTGCGCCTGCGCTAGAATTAACTGCTTATATTGTTAAAGCGACAGAAGGCGTTAAATCAGCAACGAAGGAATTTGCAAAATTTAAGAATTCTAAAACGTTAGTTTCATTGATTGATGAAGTGAATACGATTGAATCTCAAGGCGATAAATTATACAGTAGCGCCATGAAAGATTTGATGACTAACGAAAAAGATTTATTAAAAGTTATCAAGTGGAAAGATGTTTACGATCAGCTTGAGCGCACAATTAATGATTGTGAATCAGCTGTTAATATTATTGTCGGAATTGTCATCAAAAATACGTAAAGAAAAGAGGGGGAGCTGTTGGTTAAAGTAATTGTTGATGCTGATGATTTTGGGATGTCAGAAGCGATTAATCATGGCATTATCAAAAGTTATGTCGATGGTTTAACGACGTCGACACTTTTAATGCCCAATTTACCAACAGCAGAACACGCCGTTGCGTTAGCAAAAAATTATCCGGGTTTATTTGTAGGCCAGCATACGAATTTTTTACTAGGGAAACCTTGCGCGGACCCATGTGTGATTCCTTCACTGGTAGATGAACAAGGCAATTTTCATCGCTCTTCTTATTATCGTCAACAAAAGCAAGTAACCTTCGTATATGAAGAAGTACGACTTGAAACGATTGCGCAATTGACGCGCTTTAAGGAACTAACTGGACATTATCCTGAACATTTTGATTGCCATTCGATTGGTGATGAAGTGGTTGATCAAGTATTTTTAGAATTAGCAGAAGAGTACGGACTTCATACAACCCTAAAATATAGTGGGGAAAAAGAATATCCACCGCAACAAGGTTATTTCCAGGTGACATATTTGTTAGAGTCTGGAGCGTTATCTTATATTCACGAAGGCGTATCAGTGGAGAATTTTTTAGAAGACGACTTTGGTTTATTACGGATGCCGGAATCGGCAATTGCTGAGATGCATTTTGATGTTGGGTATTTGGATCAATTTGTGTTAGACAATTCTTCTTATACCACTTTACGCTGCAAAGAATTAGCAACGATTTGTGATCCTCGTGTTCGTCAGTGGTTTGAAGAACAGGGGATTGAGCGAATAACGTTTGGTGATTTAAAAAAATAAAACCGTTGCTTTCAACAGTGAAAGCAACGGTTTTATTTTTATGAGAATAACCAGTAGCCAATTAAAATCGCACCTAAAATTACACGATACCAACCGAAAACTGTAAAATCGTTTTTCTTCAAGTAATTCAATAAGAATTTAATCGCAATGATGGAAACAACGAAGGCAACAATAGAGCCAGTTAATAAAATAATGATTTCTTCTGACCCAAACGTATTTCCTTTGGCCAAGAATTTAAAGATTTTTAAAAAACTTGCTCCAAACATTACTGGAATTCCTAAGAAAAATGAAAACTCTGTTGCAACAAAACGTGAGGCCCCAATTAAGATTGCCCCTAAAATGGTCGCTCCTGAACGTGAAGTTCCTGGAATTAATGCCAGTACTTGGAAAGCACCAACGATTAAAGCGGCTTTATAAGTGAAGTCTTTTAGATTAGTACACTTCGGTGCAACATTTTTATTTCGTTTTTCAATGATAATAAAAGCAATCCCATAAACAATTAACATAATCGATACTGTTAAAAAGTTATAAAAATGTGCATCTAAATAATCATCAAATTTTAGACCAATAACTGCCGCTGGTAAACAAGCGACTAAGACTTTAGACCAAAGAATCCAAGTATCTTTTTTCTCTTCGCCATTTTTCTTTGGTGAGAAAGGATTCAATTTGTGGAAGTATAAAATAACAACCGCCATAATCGCTCCCAATTGGATAACGACGTTGAACATTTCCATAAAATCTTTACTTAGATCGAGTTTAATAAACTCATCCACTAAAATTAAATGTCCGGTACTACTAATTGGAAGCCACTCGGTAATTCCTTCGATAATACCAAGAATAATTGCTTTCCATAGGTTAGCAAAAAGCATGTCACCATTCCTTTCTGAAATAAATGCAAAATACATCAAGTATAAGTATACCCGCTGACAAAGTAAATGCCAATGCAAATTCTTATTTTAAAATAAATTTTAGAATTATACAAAGGTGCCACTTGTAATTCATGAAACTTTTTTCTATACTAGTGATACTTTAAAAAATGGGGGAAGAGAAATGTTTGGATTTTTGAAGAAAAAGAATGAAGTTGTCGAAAATAATACAATGTATGCCGTTGCCAATGGAACCGTTATCCCAATTAGTGAAGTGAATGATCCTGTTTTTTCACAAAAAATGATGGGAGATGGCTATGCAGTAGTTCCAGAAAATGGTGAAATTTATGCACCTATTGAAGGAGAAGTTTTAAGCGTTTTCCAAACAAAACATGCCATTGGTTTAAAAATGACAAACGGCCTTGAAATTTTATTACACATGGGTATCGATACGGTGGAGTTAAATGGGGCACCGTTCACTATTAAAGTGAAAGAAGGCGACCAAGTGACTGCAGATACGGTGGTCGCAATTGCTGATTTAGAAGCAATTAAAGCAGCTGGTAAAGGAACTGAAATGGTTGTCATTATTACCAACATGGATAAAGTAGCACAATTTTCGTTAGAGAAAACTGGCATGGTTACAGCTGGTACACCAGTTGGCTCTGCCACAGCCAATTAATGCATTAGACGAGGTCGGGACATAACCGTTTAGCTCCGAGAAATAAGAAGAAATTTCCGAAAATTGATCTTTGATTTTTGGAGAATTTCGGCTTATTTCCGAAGGAGTTGGTTCTGTTCCCGCCGTTTATCAGTTTTTGAGCGTGGAGCAAAAATCCAAAGTGATTTTTGTTCCACGCTCGTTTTTTTTTGAACATGAATAAAATTTTATTTTGGAATTAAAAAATATTTAGAAAAATAGTTGAAATTTTATTTCAAACAAGTTATAATGAAAGCGTATTAGAGAGGAGCTAAAAAGATGTATGGTATTTCAGTTTTTCTTGGTGAAGAGATTACAAACGATACAATTATTTATATCAAAAAGATGAAAGCGCTTGGATTTGATGGTATTTTCACTTCTTTACACATTCCAGAAGATGATACTTCCCGTTATCGCCAACGCTTGACTGATTTAGGGGCAATTGCTAAGGCAGAAAAAATGAAAATTATGGTAGATATTTCAGGTGAAGCGTTAAAAAGAGCGGGTTTTTCTTTCGATGAATTAGAGCCTTTAATCGAGTTGGGCGTAACTGGCCTTCGGATGGACTATGGCATTACGATAGAACAAATGGCTCATGCTTCACATAAGATTGATATAGGATTGAATGCTAGTACCATTACACTGGAAGAAGTGGCTGAGTTAAAGGCTCACCAAGCGGACTTTTCTCGCTTAGAAGCTTGGCATAATTATTATCCAAGACCTGAAACAGGCATTGGAACAACATTTTTTAATGAAAAGAACCGCTGGCTTAAAGAATTAGGCTTACAAGTTTTTACTTTTGTGCCAGGAGATGGGCAAACAAGAGGCCCAATTTTTGCTGGTTTACCAACATTAGAAAAACATCGGGGGCAAAATCCTTTCGCCGCTGCCGTTGGTTTGATGGCTGATCCTTATGTCGATGCTGTTTATATTGGTGATCCCACAATTAGTGAGCGAACCATGGCTCAATTTGGTTATTATTACCAAACCAATCAATTTCTGTTAGAAGTAGCACCTAACAAGAGCCGCTATTTGAAGCGAATACTTGGGACTCATACCAATCGTTTAGATGCTGCAAGAGATGTTTTGCGGAGTGAATTATCAAGAACGAGTGAAATGTTCAGAAAAGATGAAATTGCAACGATTGAGTCAGAGCAGACTGAAGCACGTCCAGTGGGAACCGTAACGATTGATAATGAAAAATATGGTCGCTATATGGGAGAAATTCAAGTCACACTTGTGGACTTGCCGAAAGATGAAAAAGTCAATACGATTACACGAATTATTGAAAAAGATCAAACGATATTGCCGTTAATCAAGGCAGGCAATCAATTTACGCTAGTCACGGAAGGAACGATAGAAAATGAATTTAGAAAACTTAACAACTGAACGTAGAAATGAAAATACAATGGGCTTAGATGAGATGAGTGTCAAAGAAGCTTTACAAAAAATGAATCAAGAAGACCAAAAAGTTGCAATTGCAGTGGGTCAAGAATTAGCAGCCATTGAACCAGTGGTAGAAGCCATCATCAAAAGCTTCAATCAAGGCGGCCGCTTGATCTACATGGGCGCTGGTACGAGTGGTCGGTTAGGTGTCTTAGATGCAGCCGAATGCGTACCAACTTTTGGCGTCGAGCCAGAGATGGTTCAAGGCCTCATCGCTGGTGGTCAAAAAGCAATGACTGTCGCAGTAGAAGGTGCCGAAGATTCAAAAGAACTAGGTCGTCAAGATTTAGTTGATCTAAAATTATCAGCAAATGACATTGTTGTTGGGATTGCAGCCAGTGGTCGGACGCCTTATGTAATTGGCGGTTTAGAATATGCTACAACGGTGGGAGCAGCTACCGCAACTGTGGCATGTAATAAAAATGCCGAAATTAGTAAATATGCGCAAATGCCGATTGAAGTAGATGCAGGACCTGAATTTTTAACAGGTTCGACTCGCTTGAAATCTGGGACAGCTCAAAAATTGATTTTAAATATGTTATCAACTATTTCCATGATTGGTATTGGGAAAGTCTACAATAACTTAATGGTTGATGTAAAACCAACCAATGAAAAATTAGTGGAGCGTTCCAAACGGATTATTATGGAAGCAACGGGTTGTAGTTATGAAGTTGCCGAACTAAAATTTGTAGAGGCAGAAGAAAATGTGAAGTTAGCAATTGTAATGATTTTAACTGATAGTACTAAAGAAGAAGCAACACAAAAATTAATTGACGGGAATCAATTTATCAAGAATACATTAAATTAAGGAATTAGGAGGGTGTTTTAACATGGCAGAAGAAAGAATTAAACGCATTGCTGATGGGATTTATAAAGAAGTTGGTGGTCAAGAAAACGTGGACAAAGTCATTCATTGTATGACTCGTGTTCGTATGGATATCCGCGATTATGACAAAGTGGATATTGAAGGATTGAAAAAAATTGATGGCGTTATGGGCGTCGTAGAAGATGATACGTTACAAGTAGTTGTTGGTCCAGGTACTGTTAACAAGGTTGCACAAGAAATGGTAGATCAAGCAGGTGTCAAATTGGGAGAACCATTTAATCATGACACCGCAACTGATGCTTCAGTAGGCAAATCTGGAAAAGATTTAGTAGAAGAAAAAGCCGCTCAAATGAAAGCACAACAAAAAGCGAAACAAAATAACACTTCACCATTTAAAAAAGTGTTAAAAGCCATTTCTAGTATCTTTGTTCCGATGATTCCTGCCTTTGTTGGGGCTGGTATTATTGGCGGGATTGCAGCTGTTATGTCTAACTTAGTTGTTGCTGGTGATATTTCAGCTTCATGGCAACAATATATTGATGTCTTAAATATCATTAAAAATGGGATTTTTGCTTATTTAGCTCTTTACACTGGGATTAACAGTGCCAGCGTTTTTGGTGCAACGCCAGCGTTGGGTGGTGTTATTGGGGCAGTCACAATGTTGACAGGAATGAATCCGGATGCTCCAATCAGTAATATTTTCACTGGGGGAACATTATCTGCAGGACAAGGCGGAATTATCGGTGTTATTTTTGCCGTATGGTTATTATCATTGTTAGAAAAACAATTGCATAAAATTGTCCCAGAATCAATTGATATTATCGTAACGCCAACCATTTCACTTTTAGTGATTGGCTTAGCAACTATTTTCTTAATCATGCCTGTAGCCGGAGCTATTTCTAATGGCTTAGTTGGTATTATCAATGTTGTCTTAGAAAAAGGTGGCATGGTTGCTGGCTTTACTCTTGGTTTAACCTTCTTGCCAATGGTAATGTTTGGTTTACACCAAATTTTGACGCCAATCCACATTGAAATGATTAATCAAACAGGGATGACTTTGTTATTACCAATTCTGGCCATGGCTGGTGCGGGACAAGTTGGTGCAGCTTTAGCATTATGGATTCGTTGTAAATCAGATAAAAAATTAGTTGAAATGATTAAAGGTGCCTTGCCAGTTGGAATTTTAGGTATTGGTGAACCATTAATCTACGGAGTTACTTTACCATTAGGACGTCCATTCATTACTGCTTGTATCGGCGGTGGTATTGGTGGTGCAGTAATCGGTGCCTTCGGTAATGTTGGTGCGATTGCTATTGGACCAAGTGGGGTGGCTTTAATTCCATTAATTGCCAACAACCAATGGCTTGCTTATGTATTAGGTTTATTGGCCGCTTACGCAGGTGGGTTTGTAGCAACGTTATTCTTTGGGATTCCTAAAGATATGCAAACAACTAAATAATAAATAGAAAAAGGAGAACTTGGCTTCTCCCTTTTTCTTTGTTAAAATTTAATTGCGTAGGAAATGGTGTATCAGGAGGGATGTTTATGCAACAAAATATTGTTTTATCTATCCAAGATCGTCTACAACAATTACCAAAATCAGAACGAAAAATCGCAGAATATATTTTAAAAAATACAGAAACAGTTATTTCAATGAATGCGCAAGAGCTAGCGAAACAAGCAGGATCAAGTCCAGCGGCAATTATTCGCTTTTGTCATTCTATGGATGTGAATGGCTTCACAGAGTTGAAACTTTTATTATCTGCAAATCTTGGCCAAATGAAGCAGCAAATGTACACTGAAGTTACTAAAGGGGAATCAACAGCTGATATTAAACAAAAGTTACAGGCGCGCTTTGTTCATGTGGTTGAGCGAAGCGGTCAGACATTAGAGGATGTCGCAGTGAATGAAGCCGTTGATTTGTTGGAAAAAACAGAAGTAATTTTTGTCTATGGGTTGGGCGCCTCTTCGTTGGTTGCTCAAGATATTTATCAAAAGTTTACGCGATTAGGCCGAACGGTATTTACAACATTGGATCATCATTTATTTGCTTCCATGTTAGGCTCAACAGAAAAGCCTAGTGTTTTTATTGTTATTTCTAATTCTGGAACGAATAAAGAAGCAAGTACTTTAGCTGATTTAGCGAAGCAGCAAGGGATTCCTATTGTTAGTATCACACAAGATGAAAAATCAGTGATTGGTGAAAAAAGTGATATCGTCCTTCAAACCTCTAGTGGGGAAGACGTGCCATTGAGAAGTGCGGCTACTGTTTCCTTGGTGGCACAATTGTATGTAGTCGATGTTTTATTTTTTGCTTATGCAGCAAAAAACTATAAGGAAACCTTAGAAAAAATTCAAATCTCAAGAAAGAATGTAGAACGTTTAAAAGAATAAACAAAAAGAGAAGGCTATCTGTCATTTTGACAGATAGCCTTCTCTTTTTTTACAATAAACGGCGCTTTTCAGCGATCTTTTTTCCCTTTTCAATATAAGAAATATCATTAATTCCTTGAATGGTAAATGTTCCTTTTTCGTAAGTTAAGGTCGTCACGCTACCATTCTCCAGCGCCATCTGCATAGGCAAACTTGCATCAATTAAGGAAAGTAAAAAGGAAATTGTTAGTCCATGGGAAACCACCATGACTTTGCCGCCACCATTTTTTTCTCGATGATGAGCGATATCTTCGAAACCAGACCAAACACGATCACGGATAACTTCATAAGGCTCCGCCCAGTCAGCGGTATCGGCTTCAATAATAGCATTTGCTAGGTCACGATAGGTAATCTTCGTGGTCATCATGTCCTCATAACTTTTAAAAGCTAAAATGCGTGGCACCACACCCCAAAGTTCACCATCATAGCCACCATCTAAAGAACCAAAACACCACTCACGAATTCGTTTATCGGTTAGGTAAGGAATCTTTTGGTGGTTTTGATGTTCTTGTAAAATAATCTGAGCGGTTTGCATGGCACGACCACTATCACTACTATAGGCTTCCTTAAAGTCTATGTCCCTAAGACCTAAGCCTAAATGATAAATGCCTTCTTCTCCTTGTTTGGTTAAGGGGGTATCTGACCAGCCTTGGGTACGGCCAATCGTATTAAACATCGTTTTTCCGTGACGAATAATATAAAGTGTCGTTGCTTCAGTCATTGCTACTCCTCCTAAGTTTCTTTAAATAGTGAATAAATCTCTAATTAAAAAATGGGTTTGTGGCTTTTTCATGTTGAATGGTCGTGGCATCACCATGGCCTGGATAAACAGGAAATTCTTCTGGTAAAGTGAATAGATAGGTCGTAATGCTGTGTAATAATTGTTGCATATCACCAGTGTGTAAATCAGTACGACCAATACTACCTTTAAACAATGCATCCCCAACAACAACAAAATCATCAAAGACAAAGCTGACGCTACCAATTGAATGACCAGGTGTTGGGACTACGGAAAATTTCATGCCGCCAATTTCATAATCGGTTAGTTTAAATTCATGTTCGGCGGGTTGAACAATAATATTTGCTATATCATCATGTCTGCCTAATCCTGAAAGATTCAAAATAGGATTGGAAAGCCACGCTTGTTCTAATGGACTAACATAAACAGGGATTTGATAATGATGGCGCAATTCTTCTACCGCACCAATATGATCATAGTGAGTATGTGTTAATAAAATAGCGGCTGGTTTCTTCCCTAAACGGGTAATTTCTTGAATTAGTTTTGCTCCTTCTGCACCTGGATCAATAATTAATAATGCTTCTTCATTATAAACAAGATAACAGTTTTCTTGAATAACACCTGTTCTAATTTGTTCGATCTGTATCATCTCAGGACCTCCTAAAGTTCTAACGATTCTCTTCAAGTATACCGAAGAATCTTAAGAATAGAAAGTTTTCTTGTTTATCCAAAGAAAAAATAAATCATTCTTAGAATGTTCGGTTTTTGCTTGTTTAAACACGTATTTTTTTAAAAAAAATCACATTTTTATAGTTATTAAGCGAAAGTTTATGTATAATCTTCATGTGATAGTAAGGAGGAGTATTAAATGTTTCATTTTGTAATAAAAGGAACAGGTTTTTCTAGTAAAAATTTGCAAGAGATTAAAGTTTATGAAGAGACACTTTTTTGTATAGATGAGGCCGGAGTAATTCAGGAAATAATTGAACCAGATGCTGAAGCGTATGAAACTGTGCTAGCAGAACAAAAAGAGGCACAACGTTTTCAAGAATTGCCCCAAGATTCTTATCTTTTACCCGGCTTTGTTGATTTACATGTCCATGCACCTCAGTGGGCACAATCTGGGACCGCCTTGGATATTCCATTGTATGAATGGCTGAATACGTACACGTTTCCTTTGGAGTCCAAATTTGCAGATTTAACATTTGCCCAACAAGTCTATGATGAATTGGTAACCCAATTGTTAGCTAATGGGACAACAACAGCCCTTTATTTTGCAACCATTCATTATGAAGCTAGCCGTCGTTTGGCAGAGATTTGTGCGGAAAAAGGGCAGCGTGGCTTAATTGGTAAAGTTGTAATGGATGATCTTAATGAGAATCCAGAGTACTATCGTGATCAAACAACGCAACAAGCATTAGAAGAAACGGAACGGTTTATTCAAGAAATTCAAACATTAGCGCAGCAAACAAAACAAGGCGTATATCCCGTTGTAACTCCGCGTTTCATTCCTAGTTGTACAGAGGAAGCACTTAAAGGATTAGGAGAATTAGCAGCGAAATATCAAGTCCATGTTCAAAGTCATTGTAGTGAGAGTGATTGGGAACATCAATTTGTTCAAGAACGTTTTGGAAAAAATGATGCGCAAGCATTGAATGATTTTGGTTTATTGACAGAAAAAGCAGTGATGGCACATGCAGGCTTTTTAGAAGAAGCAGATATGAATTTATTCCATGAAACAGGGACGGCTGTGGCGCACTGCCCAATCTCTAATGCTTATTTTGGTAATGCAGTAACACCGATTGCAAAATTAGTACATCAACATCAAGTAGAAGTTGGTTTAGGCAGTGATATTTCAGGTGGTTTTTCACCAAGTCTTTTTGACAATTTAAAGCAAGCGGTTATTTCTTCTAGAATGTTAGAAGATGGCGTCGATGCTACAAAAAAACCAGAAGTACGAGGTGTTAAAACAGCACGGATTACAGTAAATGAAGCGTTTTATTTAGCTACTGCTGGTGGTGGTCAAGCGCTAAGTTTGCCAATTGGAAAATTAGAAAAAGGGTATGCTTGGGATGTTCAAATTATTAATACAAGCTTGTCACAAGCACGAATCCCTAAAAATCCAGGGGAATCATTGCTTGATATTTTCCAAAAAATCTTATATTTAGCACGACCAGAAAATATTCGAGAAGTCTGGGTACAAGGTGAAAAAGTACATGATAAAAATTTAATGTCAGCAACTAAAGGAGTATAAAAAATGAGTGAAAAGAAACAAAATAATCTTCATTTAACAGTGGGGCCAGAAGATTCAGTATCTTTTGGGCAGGCCACTATGTTAGGGATTCAGCATGTCTTAGCAATGGACGTGTACGTCGTACCTGTGATCATTGCTTCAATTATTGGGATTAGCACAGCACAAACGTCTTCTTTAATCCAAGCAACATTCATAGCAGCAGGACTTGCCACGATTATTCAATCTCATTTTTGTATGAGATTACCAGTTGCGCAAGGCCCTTCATTTATTCCAATCGGGGCAATTGCAGGAATTTATTTTGCCAATAACCAACAAGGAAATGGCTGGGGCGCAGTTTTAGGTGCTAGTTTAGTGGGGGCAATTGTTGTTATTATATTAGGATTTACTGGTATTTTTAATCGTTTAATCACTAAATTTGTTCCACCAATTGTGGGAGGAACAATTATTTTTGTGGTGGGGCTTTCGTTAATGCCAGTCGCTTTATCGGATAATATTTACCACGCAAAAGGGGAATTAGGACAAAATATTTTATTAGCATTTATAGCAGCGGGTACGTTGATTTTCTTTGCACTCTTAGGTTCTGCTTTGAAAAAAGGGCGGATTTTCCGCGTTTCTTCTGTCATTTTGGCATTATTATTTGGGAGCATCGCGGCACAATTGTTAGGGGTACTTGATTTATCGGCCGTTAATGAAGCGGCTTGGTTTAGTTTGCCTCAGTTACCATTAGTTAACTTTTCTTTCCAATTTGATTGGTCAGCTATTGCCACGATGTTAGTTATTTATCTGGTTTTAATGGCGGAAACAACAGGCACTTGGTTTGCTGTGAGTCATGTTGTCGCTGAACCTTTGACCGAAGAAAAAATTAATCGCGGCGTAATTGGTGAAGGCTTAGGTTGCTTAGTTTCTTCATTCATTGGCGGCACGCCAGTAACTAGTTACTCTACAAATGCTGGGATTATTTCAATCACTGGAGTTGCTAGTCGCAAGGTTTTTGTGGCTGCAGGTGCGTGGTTTGTCTTATTTGGCTTATCTGGAAAACTTTCCACCTTGATTTCGGCCATTCCGGCACCAGTTATCGGCGGTGTTTTTGTGGTTGTTTGTGGCATCATTTCTGTAAGTGGAATGAAAGTCATGAGTGATGTAACAATTCATGAAAAAGAGATGTATGTAATTGCCGTTCCGATTATTATGACATTAGCGTTGACATTGTTACCAAAAGAATTTTTGGAAACTTTACCACAATTTTTACAATATTTATTTAGTTCACCCGTGGCAGCTGCCTCAATTGTTGCTATTTTATTGCAGGCCATTTTACCAAACGTTCAAGAAGGGTAAAAAGATTAATTTTCGTTAAAACGCCTTTGACAAGTGGCGGTAAATAGTGTAAATTAACAATGGTGTTTGTAAACACGAACGTTAAATGACCGAATGTTCGGTTTTTACGTTATTTTTGTAAATAACTAGGAGGCAGTAAGTATGAAAGTTTTTGATTATGAAGATGTCCAATTAATTCCCAATAAATGTATCGTGAATAGTCGTTCTGAATGTGATACTACAGTAACTTTAGGAAAACATTCGTTTAAAATGCCTGTCGTTCCAGCGAACATGCAAACAATTATTGATGAAACGATTGCGGAAACCCTTGCTGAAAATGGTTATTTTTATATCATGCATCGGTTTGATGAAGAGGCGCGAGTGCCATTTATTAAAAAAATGCAACAAAAGGGCTTGATCACGTCAATTAGTGTGGGTGTGAAAGAAGGGGAATACGCTTTTGTTGAAACGCTAGCCCGAGAAGGTTTAGTTCCTGACTACGTGACAATTGATATCGCCCATGGTCATTCAAATGCGGTGATTAATATGATTCAACACTTAAAAAAATTTTTACCAGAAACGTTCGTTATTGCGGGCAATGTTGGAACACCAGAAGCCGTTCGCGAATTAGAAAACGCTGGAGCCGATGCCACCAAAGTGGGGATTGGACCAGGAAAAGTTTGTATTACTAAAATTAAGACTGGCTTTGGAACAGGTGGCTGGCAGCTAGCGGCTTTACGTTGGTGTGCCAAAGCTGCTCGGAAACCAATTATTGCAGATGGTGGGATTCGGACCCATGGAGACATTGCAAAATCTGTGCGTTTTGGGGCAACTATGGTCATGATTGGTTCATTATTTGCGGGACATGAAGAATCACCAGGTGAAACAAAAGTGGAAGATGGCGTTGTTTACAAAGAATACTTTGGTAGCGCCTCTGAATTCCAAAAAGGCGAAAAGAAAAACGTTGAAGGCAAAAAAATCTGGTTACGCCATAAAGGGAAGTTGGCAGATACTTTAGTCGAAATGCAACAAGATTTACAATCTTCCATTTCATACGCGGGAGGTCGCGATTTAGAAGCGATTCGTAAAGTTGATTATGTGATTGTAAAAAATTCTATTTTTAATGGTGATACCATTTAACATTCAACTATAGACTGAAAAGAAGACAGCACGTAGTGCAGAAATTAAAATGATTTCTGCATTACGTGCTTTTTTTTACTTTACCTATCGTAGTAATCGTGTTAAGATAATTACAACGACAGACGTAGTACGATAGTTGAAGTACTTGAGGGAGGAATTTATGTGATTGGTAGTGATGCAATTCGAGGATACAACGATACCTTTATTCTCTCAATCTTACAATCCGGCGCTTCATATGGTTATGCGATTTCTAAACGCATTCGTGAAATTTCTAAAGAACAATATTCGATTAAAGAAACGACACTTTATTCTGCTTTTACACGTTTAGAGAAAAATGGCTACATTGAATCATTTCCAGGAGAAGTAACGCATGGCAAAAAGCGGACCTATTATCAAATAACCCATGCAGGAGAGTGTTATTTAGAGGAAAAGTTACTAGAATGGGAAGTAACAAAAGACGTCGTCGAAGCATTTGTAAAGGAGATGGGAAAATGAAAATTATAGAAGAATTTATTGATAGCTTATTTTCAGGCGTTGTTGAAACACCTGAAACAAAACAATTAAAGGCGGACTTATTAGCAAATGCTGAGGATCGTTATGAAGATTTGCTCAGCCAAGGAAAATCGGAAAATGAAGCAATTGGTACAATTATTTCTGAATTTGGTACTATTGATGAATTAATGGAAGAATTGAATTTAGAAAATAAACAAGTGGATGAAACAAACGATTCAATGAACGGTTTGCCAGAAATTTCAGTGGAGGAAGGACTTGACTATTTAGCTGTCCAACGTAAAGGTGCGATTCAAATTGGTCTTGGTGTTGTTGCAATCATGGTGGGTGTTGGCTTGCTGGTTGGTATGCGTGGTGTTCTTTCTAACGGTCTTGGTTTAGTTGGTCTTTTCATAGGTGTGGCAATCGGCGTTCCATTATTTATTGTTGCTGGTAATCGGTTTGTTGCAATGGACAAACAACTGGGGCAACGATTGATTCCGATTAAGTTAAAAAAAGAAGTTGCACAAAGAGAACAAAGTTTTCAACGATCATTTATTTTTTGTATGGCAGCGGGCGTCGTTTTTTGTATTTTGGGTTTAATCCCAGTTGTTGTCTTTAGTAGTGGCCTTCATCTGATGATGCGCCGTTCCATGCATCAAATGATGGGGGGACAATATTATAATGGAACGATGGGAATTAGTTGGCTCTTCTTTTTAGTATCGATTGGCGTCTTCTTGTTTATATTTGGTGGAGTAATTAAAGGAAGTTTTAATAAATTGTTGAATGAAACTTATTTTTATTCAGAACATGTTGGTCATCCTGATTTTGCCCCTCAACAAACAAAAACAGAGGAAGGACCTGTGGGAAATCCTGTCGGTGCAATTATTGCATCCGTTTATTGGCCCTTAGTTGTTGCACTCTATCTATTTATTAGTTTTGTTTTAGGGGATTGGCGGTTTAGTTGGTTAATCTTTATGTTCGCAGGAATCTTTTATAACACCATCCAAGCATTTTTACACAAACATTGAGACAAACCTGTTAATAGTAAAACAGAAAAGTGGGACATTCGTCAAAACGGCTGTCTCACTTTTCTTGTATTTTCGATTGACAAAAGCATTAAACTGGATTACTTTTAACTCATCCAATTGTTGAGGTGATTGCTATGTGGCAACTTAAAAAAGAACAAAATGTTCCCATTTATCGCAGTATTATGGAAATGATTGTTCAAAAGATTCAAACAGGCGAATTATTACCAGGCGAAAAAATCCCTTCGGAACGTAAACTGGCAGAGTACTTGTCTGTCAATCGTTCAACCGTTGTTCATGCATTAGATGAACTGGTGGACTTAGGCTGGATTGTGCGAAAAAGAGGGAGCGGAACGATTGTCAACGAAGGAAAATGGGGGGTAATGATGACGCCACGAACGGATTGGCATCGTTATTTAGAACAAAATGTGTTCAAACAAGTTCATCCCTTGGTGACAGAGATTGAGCTACGTGCTAAACAAAATTTGCCGACTGACTTAGATATGTATACAGGCGAGTTGCCGTTAGACTTAATTCCCAGTTTCGATTTTCCAGCATTAAATTGGAAACAATTTTTAAAAGAGGAAGCACAAGATGAATTAGGTTATTTGCCGTTAAGAAAAGAAATCCAAGCCATTACAGCAACGGAATATCAGCTTCATTTACCAAGTGAAAGTTTATTGCTCACTTCAGGTGCACAACAAGCACTTTTTTTAGTTTTGCAAGTTTTATTGAGACAAGGAGATAGTGTTGCCGTAGAAGATCCATCTTTCTTCTATGCCTTACCAATTTTCCAAGCTGCTGGTGTGCGCTTATTTGGTGTGCCCATGACAGAGGAAGGGATTGATCTTGAAGCGCTAGAACAAACAATTCGACAACATCGCATCAAAATGGTTATGGTTAATCCTTCCTTTCAAAATCCGACTGGGACAGTAATGCCTTTAAGAAAAAGAGAACAGCTTGTGAAAGTCTGTCAAACGTATCAAGTTCCAATTTTAGAAGATGATGTTTTTGGGCAGCTAAGTTTTATCCCAAAAACAGAAATTCCTCCTTTAAAAAAATTAGATCCAGATAATGTCTTGTATATCGGTTCGTTGTCAAAAATTTTAGGTTCAACCACGAAAATTGGTTGGTTAAGTGCGCCCGCCTCTGTGACGAAACAAATTGCAGAAGCCAGAAAAATGATGGATGTTTCGTTGAGTATTTTTCCGCAGATGCTCGCTAAAATGGCGATTGAAGATCCTTCTTTTTTTGAAAAAATTACGTTATTAAATAAACAAGTGGAACAACGAGCAACAGCTGTATATCAAGTATTTAAATCGTTGCCAGAATGGGAAGTTTCGCCAGTAAAAGGCGGCTTTTATTTATGGGCACATTGGCGTCAAGGGGCACTTAAGCTAGAAGAGTGGCAAGTGTTTTTACGAGAAGGTGTTTTGGTAGCACCAAGTGTCGCTTTTAGTGAAAAACGTGGAAGTATTCGCTTGAACTGTTCCCGAATTTCACCAGAAGAAATGCCTCTTTTTTGTGAGCGAATGGTACGGATTACACGACAGCTTTCTGAAAATAGACAAACAAAAATAGAACACTAAGTAAGATTTTTCTTATAAAAATCATTTGCTGAGAGAAAACGCTACAACTTCCCTTTTCTAAACGAATATCCAATGCTATACTTAAAAAGTAAAAACAAAAAAACAAATGAGGTGTTTTCCATGTCTTGGGAACAAGTTTACCAACAATGGTTAAATGAAGAAAATATTCCAGAAAATTTAAAAAATGAATTAAAGGACTTAAATACAGACCCTGAAAAATGTGAAGATGCATTTTACGCACCATTAGAATTTGGGACTGCCGGGATGCGCGGAATTTTAGGCGCCGGTATTAATCGGATGAATATCTTTACGGTTCGTCAAGCAACAGAAGGACTTGCACGTTTTATGGATACGCAAGATCCTGAAACAAAACGTCGCGGTGTAGCCATTGCCTATGATTCACGTCATATGTCTCCAGAATTTGCAATGGAAGCAGCTAAAACATTAGCTAAACATGATATTCCTTCTTTTGTGTTTGAAAGCTTACGACCAACACCAGAATTATCTTTTGCGGTTCGTTACTTTAAAGCTTTTGCGGGAATCATGATTACAGCTTCTCACAATCCAGCTGCCTATAATGGCTACAAAGTCTATGGTGAAGACGGTGGTCAAATGCCGCCAGCTGATGCAGATGCATTAACTAAATATGTTCGTAGTATCGAAAATCCTTTGAAAATTGATGTCTTATCAGATGAAGAAGTTGCCCACAGCGGTTTAATTAACATTGTTGGTGAAGAAGTCGATAACGCGTATTTGAAAGAAATTAAAACAGTTACGATTAATCAAGAATTAATTAACGAAATGGGTAAAGAATTAAAATTAGTTTACACTCCCTTACATGGAACTGGGAAAATGTTAGGAGAAAAAGCATTAAAACAAGCCGGTTTTGAAAAATTTGTTTTAGTACCTGAGCAAGCTGTTGCTGATCCTGACTTTACTACAGTTAAGTCACCAAACCCTGAAGAACATTCAGCTTTCGAATACGCGATTCGTTTAGGGGAAAAAGAAGGCGCTGATTTATTGATTGCAACAGATCCAGATGCTGATCGTTTAGGTGCCGCTGTGCGGATGCCAAACGGAGACTACCAAGTATTAACAGGAAATCAATTAGGTTCAATTATGATTCATTATATTTTAGAAGCCCATCAACAAGCAGGCACGTTGCCTCAAAATGCTGCGGTTCTAAAATCAATCGTTTCTAGTGAACTTGCTACAGCGATTGCTGAGAAATATAATACGAAGATGTTTAATGTTTTAACAGGTTTCAAATTTATTGCTGAAAAAATTCAACAATACGAAGAAGACCACAGTCAAACGTTTATGTTTGGTTTTGAAGAAAGTTATGGTTACTTAGTGAAACCTTTTGTTCGTGATAAAGATGCAATTCAAGCGTTAGTTTTATTAGCAGAAGTAGCGGCTTTCTATAAAAAACAAGGAAAAACATTATACGATGGCTTACAAGATATCTTTGAAGAATTTGGTTACTTTGAAGAAAAAACTATTTCCGTAACAATGAGCGGAATTGAAGGCAGCGGTAAAATCAAAGCTTTAATGGCAAAATGTCGTGAACAAGCGCCAACTGAGTTTGCCGGGATTCAAGTTGCTCAAACGGAAGATTTTAAAGAATTAACACGCACTTTTGCAGATGGTCAAACAGAACAATTACAAACGCCTCCTTCTGATGTGCTGAAATATCATTTAGAAGATGGCAGTTGGATTGCTATCCGACCATCAGGAACAGAACCAAAAATTAAATTCTATCTAGCGACAAAAGCAACAAGTAGTTCAGAAGCTTCTGAAAAAATTGCTGCGTTTGAAGCAGTCGTTAATGAATTAACAAAATAAAATAAACAAAACAGGCTGTACGGAAAAAAGTACGAATGTTAGTGTTTGTGTCAAAAGCTAATTGACTTTTGACACAAACACTTTATTTAACTAAGGAGGGAATGCTATGAAAATTGGCTTTATCGGTGCTGGCAGTATGGGCGGTGCCATGATTAAAGGGTTACTGAAAGCTGAGGCAGTCAAGAAGGAACATTTATATGTGAAAGGCGGCTCAAGTGGAACAGCAGAAGCACTTCAAAAAGAGTGGGGCTTTCAACTTGTCACAGATTATGCGCTTTTTCAAGAGTGTAAAGTTATTTTTATTGCGACAGGAGCAAAGGTCGTGTTACCTGTCCTTCAGGAATTAGCTCCTCATTTTTCCAACGAAAGTCTATTGATTTCTGTTGCAACAGGTCATACCATACAAGAAGCACAAATGGCTCTTGACAATAAAGAAGCCAAAGTTGTTCATGCCATTCCTAATACACCAGTTAGCGTGAATCAGGGCGTGATTGGCGTAGCCTTGGCACCAACAATTGAAGGCCAAACGAAGGACCTGGTAATGGAACTCCTTGCTACTTTAGGGTTAGTCAAAGAAATTCGTGAAGCACAACTGGAAACTTTTGGTACTGTGGCTGGTTGCAGTCCAGCTTTTGTTGATATCTTTATGGAAGCATTGGGAGATGCAGCAGTCTTAGAAGGGTTACCAAGAGACTTATCTTATGAAATTGTCGCCCAAATGATAAAAGGAACGGCGACCTTAGCCTTAGACACGAAAAAACACCCAGGAGCATTGAAAGATGAAGTGACTTCTCCAGGAGGAAGTACGATTCGCGGTGTCGTAGCTTTAGAAAAAAATGGCTTCCGTTATGCCGTGATGGATGCAGTTCAGCAAGCCAACCACGAATAGATGAAGAAAGTTGGAAAATCGACAAGTTTGTCATTTTTCCAACTTTCTTTGTGCCATATTTTTCGTAGGAAAGAACAATCGCAGTTCTTATTTTAAAAAACTCTGTGTTATAATGAGTGCAAAGTGAGGCGACTATAATGAAACAAATGGAAGAAATCAAACAAGTAAGTCAATTATATAAAGTATTAAGTGATCCAACACGTTTAAGAATTTTGCTACTTTTAAAAGAAGGCGAGCATAACGTAACGGCGATTAGTGAACAATTGGGAATGGAACAGTCCGCCGTTTCTCATCAACTAAAATTATTAAGAGATAGCCGGGTTGTCAAGGCACGTCGCGAAGGAAAAACGATTTTTTATACATTGGATGATCATCATGTAATAGATATTTTAAATCAGACCTTTGAGCATATTGAACATCGATAAAAAGTAGGAAAAAATAGCGTAACTAGAATAGCGCTGTTGATGGAGGTAAAAATGAAGGATACCTTAAAGATCGGGTTACTAGGATTAGGGACTGTAGGCACTGGCGTTTTAACTCTCTTGAAAGAACATCAAGAGAAAATTTCACAAGTGACAGGAATGAATGTAGTCATTGAAAAAGCATTTGTTCGAAATCTTGAAACGAAACAAGCGCAAGCGGAAGAATACGGTCTGTCTTTAACAACTTCAATTGATGATATTTTAGAAGATAAAGAGATTCAAATCGTTGTGGAATTAATGGGAACCATTGAACCAGCCAAAACGTATATCATGAAAGCTTTAGAAAAGGGCAAACATATTGTGACTGCCAATAAAGATTTACTGGCGCAACATGGGAGTGAATTAGTAGCGTTAGCCCAAAAACATCATTGTGATTTATATTATGAAGCAAGTGTTGCTGGCGGGATTCCTATTTTAAGAACAATTGCTAATAGCTTAGCGGCAGACAATATTCAACAAGTTTTAGGGATTGTGAATGGTACGACGAATTATATGCTTACGCAAATGGTTTCTGCTGATAAAAGTTATGAAGAAGCTTTAGCAGAAGCGCAAGCGTTGGGATTTGCTGAAGCGGATCCGACAAATGATGTCGATGGAATTGACGCAGCCTATAAAATGGTTATTTTAAGTCAATTTGCTTTTGGGATGAATGTTTCATTACCACAAGTTGATATTCGTGGAATTCGCGGATTGTCTTTAGATGATGTCGCCATGGCTAAACAACTGGGGTATGAAATCAAATTGATTGGCTCTGCTGAACAAAATGAGAATAGCATCTCGGTAGAAGTGGCGCCTATGCTAGTCAATCAAAAGCATCCTATTGCATCTGTTCGGAATGAGTACAATGCAGTATTTATTAAAAGTGCAGGTGTGGGCGAATCAATGTATTACGGTCCAGGAGCTGGCGCTAAACCGACAGCAACCAGTGTGGTCAGTGATTTAATTACGATTGCTAAAAACATTCGCTTGGCAACGACTGGCCATATGTTCAATTCGTATCAACATAAAACCCAATTGACGCGTTCCGAAAATGTATTTGGGCAGTACTATTTTTCTTTAGATGTTCCAGATACACCAGGACAATTTTTGCAGTTGACGCAATTAATGACTAAAGCAGAAGTCAGCTTTGATCAATTAGTTCAACAGAAATCAGATGGACAGCGAGCAAGAATTGTTGCCATTACACACCAGATATCAAAAGCACAAATGCAACAAGTTGTGACAGCTATTCAAAATACGGAAGCCTTTCAGTTATTGAATGTAATGAAGGTTATAGGAGATGAGTAAACATGTATGAAGGTTTGTTAAAACAGTATCAAGCGTATTTGCCCGTAACAGAAAAAACACCAATGATTTCTTTAGCCGAAGGAAATACGCCACTGATTCCTTTACCTAATTTATCCAAAGAATTAGGTATTCAATTATATGGAAAATACGAGGGCTTAAATCCCACTGGCTCATTCAAAGATCGCGGGATGGTGATGGCTGTAGCAAAAGCGGTAGAAGAAGGTGCCAAAGCGATTGTTTGTGCTTCTACAGGAAATACTAGTGCCGCAGCTGCTGCGTATGCCACAAGAGCAGGCATTAAAGCGTATGTAGTGATTCCAGAAGGAAAAATCGCACTGGGAAAATTGGCGCAAGCTATTATGTATGGGGCGGACATTATTTCGATTCCAGGTAACTTTGATGAAGCATTAAAAGCGGTGCGAGAGATTGCGAAAACTGAGGCAGTTGCGCTAGTTAATTCAGTGAATCCTTATCGCTTAGAAGGGCAAAAGACAGCAGCTTTTGAAGTTTGTGAACAATTAGGTCAAGCGCCCGATGTCTTAGCGATTCCAGTTGGAAATGCCGGCAATATTTCCGCTTACTGGAAAGGTTTTAAAGAATGGCATGAAAAACAAGGAACAACTTTACCAAGAATGCATGGTTTTGAAGCAGAAGGTGCCGCAGCAATCGTGAAAGGCCAAGTGATTGAGCAACCTGAAACCGTGGCAACAGCGATCCGGATTGGAAATCCTGCTAGTTGGGAACTAGCAGAACAGGCACGGGATGAATCGGGTGGTTTCATTGATGCCGTGACAGATCAAGAAATTTTAACGGCTTACCGAAAAATTGCTGCTCAAGATGGGGTTTTCATTGAACCTGGTTCGGCTGCCTCATTAGCTGGAGTTATTCAACATGTTAAAAGCGGTAAAATCAAAGCAGGTGAAACCGTCGTGGCAGTCTTTACTGGTAACGGATTGAAAGATCCTGATACAGCAATGGAGACAGAAGTAGCTATTTCAAAAATGAGTGACGTGGAAGAAATGCGTCTGCACTTACGAAAAGGAGTCGCAACACTATGAAAATAAGAGTACCTGCCACTAGTGCCAACTTAGGACCTGGCTTTGATTCATGTGGCATTGCATTATCCGCTTATTTAACAATCAACGTTTTAGGTGAAAGTGAATTTTGGGAAATTCAACATACTTTGGGAGAAGAGATTCCTACTAATGAAGAGAATTTATTAATTCAAACGGCATTGAAAATTGCACCAGAATTAACACCAAAAGTTATTCGGATGGTTTCTGACATTCCCCTTGCAAGAGGACTAGGAAGTAGCTCAAGTGTGATTGTAGCAGGCATTGAATTAGCTAACCGACTAGCACATTTAAATTTGTCCCCTAAAGAAAAAGTTCGTTTGGCCACAGAGATGGAAGGACATCCGGATAATGTTGCCCCTGCTATTTTAGGAGATTTCGTGGTGGCTAGCCATGTAGAAAACCAAGTCTACCATGTCAAACATCACTTTCCAATGTGTGATGTCATTGCATTTATTCCAGAGGAACCGTTATTTACCGAAAAAAGTCGCGCTGTTTTGCCCGAAAAATTGGCTTATAAAGAAGCAGTTGCGGCCAGCTCAATTGCCAATGTTATGATTGCCGCAATTTTAAACGGGGATTTACCTTTAGCAGGCAAAATGATGGAACAAGATAAATGGCACGAAATGTATCGTCGTTCATTGGTTCCTCACTTAAAAGAAATTCGTCGTTTAACTCAGCAAAGAGGTGCTTATGGCTCTTTCTTAAGCGGTGCTGGTCCAACTGTGCTAATCTTGTCGCCAGAAGAACGAACCAACGAAATTGTTCAAAGTTTGGAAAAATTGTCTACCAAAGCGAGCATCCAAATTTTCAATATTGATCAAGAAGGCGTTCAAGTCTTTTAAAAAAACGAGAAAAAATCACTAGTGATTTTTTCTCGTTTTTTTTTAATCCTCGGCTGTTTCTGTGGAATAATAGCTATGATCTTCTAAGTTCAAAGCATTAAGAATCATTGAGGCAGTTTCTTCAATTGAAAGAGAAGCGACATCAATAACGATACAACCTAATTTTTGATAAAGATCATTAGCAAAAGCCAGTTCTCGCCGAATTTTTTCAATATCTGAATAAGAAGTATTTTCAGGTAATCCATATGCGCGCATTCGTTCTTTACGAATCCCGTTTAAAACATTGGGATCATTGGTTAAGCCAACAATTTTTTTAGGGTCCATTTCGAATAATTGTTTCGGTAAATGTGCTTCAGGAATTAGTGGCAAATTAGCAACTTTTAAGTTCTTGTTGGCTAAAAAGAGACTTAGCGGTGTTTTAGAAGTTCGGGAAACGCCAAGAAGTAACACATCCGCTTCTAAAAAGCCTCGTGGGTCCTTGCCATCGTCATATTTGACAGCAAATTCCATTGCTTCAATTCGTTTAAAATAATTTTCATTCAGATGATGTAAGGCACCTGGTTCCCGCATGGGCGCGACACCTGTTAATCGTTCGATTTCCGCAACTGGTGGTGTCAAAATGTCAAAATGGAACAATTGATGCTCATTGAAAAATTGATTAGCAATCGCCACGAGATGATCATTAATGATAGTATGCAGTACCATGGCCTCTGCTTTTTTGGCATCTTCTAACGCTTGCACCAGTTTATCTTCGTCTTTAACGAATGTTCGTCTAATCAAAGTAAAATCAACAGTGGGGTACTGGGCCATTGAAGCAGCCGCCAATTTTGAAGCGGTCTCGCCAGCAGAATCTGAGATGACAAAAATCGTCACACATTTTTTTTCTTCAGAAATAGTCATAGAGGGTAAGTCCTTTCTTGCATTTTTAATAATTTTATTATACCATAAGTCCAGAATCTATTTCGTAATGATTCTGATTTAGGTTGGTGAGGGAGGAAATGGCGATGGCACCAGTAAAAACCAATATTGAACAAGCCTTAGAAACCATGAAAGCCAGTGGATTAAAATATACTAAAAAACGAGAATTACTGATGAGCTATTTGATTAAGCGAAATCGGTATGTTTCTGCACGTGAAGTGTATGAATTTATGAATGAAACCTTTAAAGGAGTCAGTTATGATACGGTTTATCGTAACTTGCATGACTTTGAGCGCTTAGAATTGCTAGAAAAAACAGAATTAAATGGCGAGCAAAAGTTTCGCTTCCGTTGTTGCCAAGAGGTGGAACATCATCATCACTTTATTTGTACGGTTTGTGGCAAAACGGAAGAAATTCACATGTGTCCGATGAATTTTTTTGAAGAACAGTTAAAAGGTTGTTCAATTGAAGGACATCGCTTTGAAATACTTGGTCGTTGTGCCGATTGTTGCGAAAAATAGCGAATAAGACGAAAAATCAAACAAAAATTTCGTATTTTATCAGTAGAGTGGTTGACGGTTATTTATGCTTTAGCTATAATATAACAAGGACAGTATTTTAATTTGTGGGTTTTTCCCACAAATAAGAAAAACGGTTACTTTTTAAGCTCGGAGGGAGGGAATAACATGTCAAAAACAGTCGTTCGTAAAAACGAATCTCTTGATGATGCTCTTCGTCGCTTCAAACGTTCCGTTTCAAAAGCGGGTACTTTACAAGAATCACGTAAACGTGAATTCTACGAAAAACCAAGTGTAAAGCGTAAGAAAAAATCTGAAGCAGCTAGAAAACGTAAAAAATTCTAGTTTTGAATGAATTGGAGTTGGTGGTATGTCATTGCTAACCACATTGAATGACGACATTAAAACAGCGATGAAAGCTAAAGACAAAGAAACTTTAGCCGTACTTCGTATGTTAAAGACTGCCATTCAAAATGATCAGATTAAAGCGGGCCGTGAATTGAACGGAGAAGAAGAACTCACTGTATTGTCTCGTGAGATGAAACAGAGAAAAGATTCTTTATCAGAGTTTGAAAAGGCGGGACGCGACGATCTTGTTGAAAAAGTAAAAGTTGAAATAGCAATTGTTGAAAAATATATGCCTCAACAACTAACGGAGGAAGAAATTCGTCAACTAGTTCAAGAGGTAATGACGCAAACTGGCGCCACTTCACCAAAAGATTTTGGTAAAGTGATGGGCGCTATGATGCCGAAAGTCAAAGGCAAAGCCGATGGCAACCAAGTTAACGCAATTGTGAAAGAATTATTACAAGAAAACTAAGAGCGTTATCGAAACTAGGACAGGATACTGTCCTAGTTTTTTTATGCAAAGAGAAAACCGGTAGCTTTTTACGGTTTTCTCTTTTTTGACTTTCAAAGTCAAATCAGGTACGACTTCTTTTTAAACAGATAAGAATGTGGTATCATTGTAAAGGACTATATAATAAAGGAGATGGACGTTTTTTGACAGATAATCAGTCAAAATCTTTGGAATTAATACTTACTGATTCTGATGATGCACACATGCTTTTAGGAACACATGATAAACATATCAAATTTTTAGAAGAGAATACCCACGTAACGATTAATAGTCGTGGCGAAGTTATTCAGTTAATTGGCGAATCATCAGAGGTAGAGTTAGTCGCTTCCGTGTTAAGAGCGCTACAAACATTAATTCAACGAGGCATCAAAGTGCATACGCCAGATGTCGTTTCTGCTTTAAAAATGGCCAAAGCTGGAAATTTAGAGGCGTTTATTGCCATGTATGAAGAAGAAATTATGAAGGACCATCATGGTCGGGCCATCCGAATTAAGAATGTTGGTCAAAAAAAATATATCGATGCAGTTAAAACTCATGACGTCATTTTCGGGGTGGGACCTGCGGGGACAGGAAAAACCTTTTTAGCCGTGGTGATGGCAGTAGCAGCTTTAAAAAAAGGCGAAGTACAAAAAATTATTTTAACTCGTCCAGCGGTGGAAGCTGGCGAAAGCTTGGGCTTTTTACCAGGTGACTTAAAAGAAAAAGTCGATCCTTATTTACGTCCAGTTTACGATGCCTTGTATCAAATTTTTGGTATGGATCATACAAATCGTTTAATGGAACGCGGCGTTATTGAAATTGCCCCGCTTGCTTATATGCGTGGTCGTACATTGGATGATGCTTTTGTCATTCTAGATGAAGCACAAAATACCACGGTTGCCCAAATGAAAATGTTTTTAACTCGTTTAGGGTTTAGTTCAAAAATGATTGTTAATGGAGATACTAGTCAGATTGACTTGCCACGTGGTGTAACAAGTGGTTTAGTTAACGCCGAGCGTACGTTAAAAGACATTGAAAAAATTGCCTTTGTAAATTTTGAAGCCAGTGACGTTGTGCGTCATCCGGTTGTAGCACAAATTATTCAAGCCTATGAAAAAGAACAACAAAAGCATTCCTAAGCAGTTAGGGAAGGAGTGAAAGTACCTTTTGAAAAAAGTACTTACAAAGTTAGGGGATCGTTTAGGTAAAGCCTATTTGCCTATTTTATTAGCCGTTTTTTCTCTTCTTTTATTTATGATTATGTTTGGCAGCGTCCATCAGAAAAGAGTAGAAATTAAAGAAGGTCAACTGGCCGAGAAAACCATTCGTGCAAATAAAAATATCGAGAATACCTACGAAACAGAACAAAGAAAAAAATTGGCAGCAGAAGCTGTCACACCCGAATATATTTATCAAGAAGATACGGCATCTGTCCAACATAATCGTATTGATAAATTATTTAAATTGATTGATTCTGCGAATGAAAAAGTAGACAAAGAGTACAGCAACAAGCAAGCGAAGGCCAAAAAGGAAGAAACGATTCCTGCGCCGACCGTGGAAGAACGAGTAGCTAGCTTAAAATCATTGTTTGAATCTTTACCGCAAGATGAAGTTACGTTTTATCAAAGTTTTCCTAATGTTTTTTATCAAACAATCTTTACATTAACCTCTGAGCAATTAGATAAGGTTCGTTCAGAAAGTTTGATGTTGGTGGATGATGCGATGCAAAATCACGTTCGAGAATCTGATTTGGATAAAATTCGCCAAGAAGCTAACGGTAAAATTCAATACTTAGACATTACGAGTACCATGCAACAAGTCATTCGTTACATTGTTAACCAAGGGATTGTGGTAAACGATATTGCCAATGAAAAACGAACAGAAGAGCTACGCCAAAAAGCGATGAATGCTGTTCAACCCGCAATGATTTATCAAGGCGAAATTATTGTTCGTGAAGGTACTCAAATTGATGCAAAAGCGGTCGAAAAACTTGAGTTACTAGGAATGACTAGTCAAAATACCTCTATTTTTCCGATGGTGGCATTAGCATTAGCTATTTTACTTCAAGTTGAAGTGTTAATTTTCTTTACAAAACAAGTGACTGAGCCTTCGCGACAACGCTCGTTTATTATCTTTTACACGGGTGCTATGCTAATCAGTGTTATTTTAATGAAATTCTTCCAGATTTTCCAAACAGAGCAGTTGATGTATATTCCCTTGTTCTATCCGGCAGCCTTTGCGCCGCTGATTCTAAATCATTTTGTAAATCGTCGTTCAGGGATAATCGCTGCCATTTTCCAAGTCGTTTTTGCGTTATTTATCTTTTATAATTCTATTGGCACAAACTCGTTGACGGTTATTCTGATTATGTACTTATTCTCAGGATTTCTAGCAACAGTTGTTAAACGGAAACGGATGAGTGAGCAAGTTTTCCCAGCTTTAATGTGGGTAGTGGTCTTTCCTGTTTTCATGGCGGTTGTCTTAATGATTTATCAAGGAATGAGTTTAACAGATGGTAAAACGTGGACAGCTTTAATTTGTGCAGGTGCAGGAACGGTACTTTCATTTTTAGCAACAATGGGCTTGCATCCATATATCGAATTATTAGTGACTGATGATAGTATGATTGTCTTGAATGAATTAAGTAATCCGAACCATCCGTTGTTAAAACAACTGTTAGAAGAAGCGCCAGGTACCTATCATCATAGCATGATGGTGGCTAGTTTGAGCGCTAACGCTGTTGCTGAGATTGGTGGACGGTCGCTATTAACACGAGTTGCTTGTTATTACCATGACATTGGCAAAATTAAACACGCCAATTTCTTTGTGGAAAACTTACCTGCTGGCGCAGAAAATCCACATAACTTTTTATTGCCAGAAGATAGTAAACAAATTATTTTTGGCCACGTAATTGATGGCGCCAAAATTTTAGAAGAGTACAATATGCCGCAAATGGTGATTGACATTTGTCGTCAACATCATGGCACAACATTGATGAAATTTTTCTATGTGAAAGCAAAAGAACGCAATCCTGAAATTAAAGAATCAGACTTCCGTTATCCTGGGCCACGTCCACAAACACGAGAAGCAGGGATTGTGAGTATTGCTGATACTTGTGAGGCTGCTGTGCGGGCGATGGATCATCCGACCAACGAAAAAATTCAAGCCTTTGTGCATAATGTGATTCAAGACAGAATTTCAGATGGCCAATTAGATGAATGTGGGTTAACGATGAAAGAGATTCGCATCATTGAAAAATCATTAATTAATGGATTATGCAGTACCTTCCATTCACGGATTAAGTATCCAAAAATGAAAGCTGAAGCAGAAGAAATGAAAGATGAACAAGAAAAGAGAGATGACTAATGGATATTACTTTCATTGATGAAACCGAGAAAGTACCAACAGAAGAAATCAAAGAAATCGAAAACTTGCTGCAATTTGCAGCGGGTTTTCTAGAAATTGCCGAAGATACGGAGATGTCGGTGACTTTTACAGATAACGCAGGTATCCAAGTGATTAATCGTGACTATCGGGGCAAAGATATGCCTACAGATGTCATCAGTTTTGCTTTAGAGGATGAAGGGGAAGACGAATTGCCAATTATTTTTGATGATGAAGAGTTGGCAGAGCTACCACGTAATCTAGGTGATTTAATTATTTCAACAGAGCGAGCAGCAGAACAAGCAGTTGAATATGGGCACACATTGGAACGAGAAATGGGCTTTTTGGCAGTACATGGCTTTTTACATTTGAATGGGTACGATCATATGGAACCTGAAGATGAAAAAGAAATGTTTGGTTTACAGAAAGAGATTTTAGATGCGTATGGCCTTAAAAGATGAGCAAACAGGAAAGAATAAACATTTTATTAATTCATTAGAATTTGCCTGGCAAGGAATCAAAACAGTTTTTCGAGAAGAACGTAATATGCGCAAACATGTGGCGTTTGGTGCCACGGCCATTGTGTTTGGTTTCTTGTTTTCCTTAACACTTGCTGAATGGCTGTGGTTGTTATTGGCTGTTTTTCTTGTCTGGTTGGCAGAAATTATCAACACAATTTTTGAAAATGTCGTAGATATGTTTACGGATTTTCACTTTCATCCAATCGGAAAAAAGGTTAAAGACATGGCCGCAGGAGCTGTTTTATTAACAGCCGGTTTCGCAGTGCTAGTAGGACTAATTCTATTTGTACCAAAAATTTTACAAATCATTCAAATGTGGAAATAAGAGGAGAAATACAATGACAACTGAACATAAATCTGGTTTCGTAGCCATTGTCGGCAGACCAAATGTTGGAAAATCAACATTGTTAAATCGAATTGTCGGCCAAAAAATTGCAATTATGAGTGACAAAGCACAAACAACTCGTAATAAGATTCAAGGAATTTATACAATTCCTGAAGCACAAATTGTTTTTATCGATACTCCAGGGATTCACAAACCTAAACACCGCTTAGGCGATTTCATGGTGGAAAGTGCCTACAATGCGATGCGTGAAGTAGATGCTACTTTATTTATGGTAAGTGCTGATCAAAAACGCGGGAAAGGTGACGACTTTATTATTGAACGATTGAAAAATAATAATAGTCCAGTCTACTTGATTATTAATAAAATTGACAAAGTCCATCCAGATGATTTATTGAGTATTATTGAAGACTATTCGAAACAAATGAACTTTAAAGAAATTATTCCCATTTCTGCCACTGAAGGAAATAATTTTGAGCATTTAATGGATGTTCTCGTTGAGCAAATGCCAGAAGGACCACAATATTTCCCTGATGACCAAATTACGGATCATCCAGAATATTTTATCGTTTCTGAATTAATTCGTGAAAAAGTGTTACTTTTAACAAGAGATGAGATTCCTCATTCTGTCGCTGTCGTTGTGGACTCAATGAAACGGGATGAAAACGATAAAGTCCATGTCCAAGCAACCATTATTGTGGAACGGGACAGTCAAAAAGGTATCATTATTGGCAAAGGCGGAAAAATGCTGAAACAAATTGGTACCAAGGCGCGTCAAGATATTGAATATTTATTAGATGACAAAGTGTATTTGGAGCTGTGGGTAAAAGTCCAAAAAGACTGGCGTGACAAAAAAATCTATTTACAAGATTTTGGTTATCGCAAAGAAGAATATTAAGAAAGTAGTGTTTGGGAAGCGAGTGTATAAACGAACTTTCCAAACACTACACTAATTTACATAAGAAATGGAAGTGAATTGAATGGCATTAGGGGAGACCAAAGGCATTATTTTATTTACGAAGGATTTTAAAGAGAAGGATAAACTCGTCAAAATTTTTACAGAATCCTATGGGAAATTGATGTTTTTTGTGAAAGGCGCGCATCGAAAAAATAATCCTCTTTTGCCAGCGATTCTGCCATTTACAGAAGCCGTCTACATCGGAAATTTTAGAGAAGAAGGCTTATCTTTTCTCAATAGCAGCAAAGAAGTTCAACCTTTTCGAAACATTCAACAAGACATATTTATTAACGCATACGGAACATATATTTTAAACTTAGTCGATGCAGCAATTGAAGATCAGCACTATGACCCAAATTTATTTCAATTTACCCACATGGCATTATCCGCTTTAAATGAGCAAAAAGATCCGGAAATCATTACAAATATTTTTGAAATTCAATTGTTAGAACGGTTTGGTGTACGACCAGAATGGCATCATTGTGTGGCTTGTGGCGAAACACAAGGGAAATTTGATTACTCTTCAAAGTATAGCGGTGTGCTTTGTGAAAAACATTGGCATTTAGATGAACAGCGCTACCATGCAGATCCTAGAGCAATTCATTTTATTCGCTTATTTTCGCAAGTCTCCTATGAAAAAGTCCAAAACATTCAAGTAAAAGAAGAAACTAAGAAGAGTATTCGAGAAACGATTGATATGTTATACGATGAATATGTTGGTTTGCACTTAAAAAGTAAAAAATTTATTGATCAAATGAAAACGTGGGAAAATACGTTAAAAATTCCGCCACGAAAGAAGGAAGAAAAAGAAACATAAACAAGCAGACGTTTTTCTAAAAAAAATTTGACAACTTCCCTCAGACACCGTATTATGATAGAGAAGTTAAATACGTACGAAGAAAAAGAGAAGTAAAAAGAACCCTCTGTTAAGCGAATCTGGGAGAGTGGGAGCCAGAAACACGGAACTTTTGAAAGGCACTTTGGAGTACGACAAACGAAGCTGCCGATGAACACATCGGAAGTAGGGTGGAACCGCGATAATTATTCGTCCCTATGTCTATTAATAGGCATGGGGACTTTTTGCATGTTCCTCACTGCGACTGACACAAAGTGTCAGAGCAGATGTGGAACAGCACAAGGTGACCAAAGGGAACGTTGTAACCGAATAAAAAAAGCAAACAGTTAACACCAAAAGAAAAAATAGTAACGTTTATTCAAAAAAGCTCAATTGGCGCAAAGGCGACAGAGTAGATGATGAACAGCATAAAAATTATCCCATTCTACAAAATTGTTTCTCTGTAGCCCTTTTTAAATTTACATTCCCGAAGCAAAGCCAATCCCTATGTCTATAAAAAATATTCCAAGGAGGAAAACAATGAAAAACAAGTTAACCGTACAAGAAATGATTTTAACCTTGCAAAAATTTTGGTCATCTAATGGCTGTATGTTAATGCAAGCCTATGATACAGAAAAGGGAGCCGGCACCATGAGTCCTTACACGTTTTTACGTGCCATTGGACCTGAACCATGGAATGCTGCCTACGTAGAACCTTCTCGTCGTCCAGCTGATGGACGCTATGGCGAAAATCCGAACCGTCTATACCAACATCATCAATTCCAAGTTGTAATGAAGCCTTCTCCTGAAAATATCCAAGAACTTTATCTAGAAAGTTTGAAATTATTAGGAATTGATCCATTAGAACATGACATTCGTTTTGTAGAAGATAACTGGGAAAATCCTTCAATGGGCTGTGCTGGTTTAGGTTGGGAAGTTTGGTTAGATGGCATGGAAATTACCCAATTTACGTATTTCCAACAAGTTGGCGGCTTACAATGTCATCCTGTCACTTCTGAAATTACTTACGGGTTAGAACGCTTAGCATCATATATCCAAGAAGTCGAAAGTGTCTATGATTTAGAATGGACACAAGGCGTTAAATATGGTGAAATTTTTGTGCAACCTGAATATGAACATTCAAAATATTCCTTTGAAATTAGTAATCAAGAAATGCTTTTAGAAAACTTTGACAAATTTGAAAAAGAAGCTAAACGCTGTATTGAAGAAAGCTTAGTTCATCCAGCCTATGATTATATTTTAAAATGTAGCCATACATTCAATTTATTAGATGCTCGCGGCGCTGTCTCTGTAACAGAACGTGCAGGATATTTAGCCCGCATTCGGAATATGGCTCGTTCCGTAGCGAAAATTTTTGTGGCTGAACGTGAAAAATTAGGGTTCCCATTATTAAATAAAGATCAAAGTGTATCCAAGGAGGCAGAATAACATGGCAAAAGATTTATTATTAGAAATTGGCTTAGAAGAAATGCCCGCACATGTTGTCACACCAAGCCGTATCCAACTTGAAGAAAAAGTAATCAAATTTTTAGATGAACATCATTTAGACTATGAAACAGTGCAATCCTTTGCCACACCTCGTCGTTTAGCCGTGAAAGTAACTGCGATTCCTGAAAAACAAGCGGATGTTGAAGAAGAAGTAAAAGGTCCAGCGAAAAAAATTGCTTTAGATGCTGAAGGAAATTGGTCAAAAGCTGCACAAGGTTTTGTACGCGGCCAAGGAGTTACAACTGAGGACATTGTTTTCAAAGAATTAAATGGTGTCGAATATGTCTATGTGACGAAGTTTACCAAAGGCCAAAGTGCCAAAGAGGTATTAACAAAATTAAATGACGTGATTACAAGTCTAACTTTCCCGGTAACAATGCACTGGGCAAACTATGATTTCGAATATATTCGTCCAATTCATTGGATTGTGGCACTACTTGATGATGAAGTAATTCCTTTCAAAGTGTTAGACGTGACGGCAGGGCAAACTTCTCGTGGCCACCGTTTCTTGGGAGACGATGTGACGTTCCAACATGCTAATGAATATGAAACAAAATTAAAAGAACAATTTGTAGTGGTTCAACCGAATGAACGGAAACAAATGATTGTTGATCAAGCGAACGCACTCGCTGCAGAAAAAAATTGGCAGTTAGCTTTAGATGAAGAGTTATTGGAAGAAGTTACGAATTTAGTGGAATATCCAACTGCATTTGTAGGCAGTTTTGATGAAAAATATTTATCTGTTCCAGATGAAGTATTAGTGACTTCTATGAAAGAACACCAACGTTATTTTGACGTTCGTAACGACCAAGGCTTATTAATGCCGCATTTTATCGCTGTTCGCAATGGGGATAATGTTCACCTTGAAAACGTGATTAAAGGAAATGAAAAAGTGTTAATTGCTCGTTTAGAAGATGCAGAATTCTTTTACAATGAAGATAAAAAATTAACGATTGAAGCATGTGTTGAAAAACTAAAAAATGTGACTTTCCATGAAAAGATTGGTTCAATTTATGAAAAAATGCAACGGGTTGCTTTAATTGCACAAATCATTGGTAGAAAAGTTGGTTTATCTGAGGAGGAATTGGAAGATTTAAAACGTGCCTCTGAAATTTATAAATTTGACTTAGTAACAAATATGGTTGGTGAATTCCCAGAATTACAAGGAATTATGGGAGAAAAATATGCCTTATTGCAAGGCGAAAAACCAGCCGTAGCAACGGCGATTCGAGAACATTATCTACCAACTTCCAGTGAAGGTGAATTGCCAGAAACAGCAATCGGGGCTGTTTTAGCCTTAGCCGATAAGCTTGACAGCGTCTTTTCATTCTTCTCAGTTGGTATGATTCCAACAGGTTCTAACGATCCTTATGCACTTCGTCGTCAAACCTATGGCGTTATACGAATTATTGAAGATAAAGGCTGGACCTTCCCATTAGTTCAATTACAAACAGAAGTTGATGAAGCAGTGAATCAAGATGTTGAGAAATATGGCGTTTTACTAAACGAAGGACAAGCAGAAGTCGTTGAATTTGTGAAAGCTCGCTTACGTCAATTATTAATGACGAAAAATGTTCGCCATGACATTATCGATGCAGTGGTGTCTGCTGAGCAAGCCGATTTATCGAAATTATTTGCTTCAGCGAATATTTTAAAAAGCCGTTTTGAAGATCAAGATTTTAAACCATCAATGGAAGCCTTAACGCGTGTTATTAATTTAGCGAAAAAAGGTCAAGAACTTTTAGGTGATACTGAAGAAGGGATTGATCCAAGTCTGTTTGAAAATAAGGCAGAAAAAGAACTGTATCAAGCAGTTAACGATTTATCTGAAGCATTTGCGACACGCACGATTGCAGAAAACTATGAAGCACTAGTAAATCTACGTCCGTTAATTGATGCGTACTTCAATGAAACGATGGTTATGGTTGAGGATGAAAAAGTCAAACAAAACCGATTAAAACAATTAATGCAAATTGCTAAAATGGCGTTATCAATTGCTAGCTTAGACTTATTAATTGTAAAATAAAAAGCGCTGCTTTTCGACCGCTAAGGAGGAACCGACAGCATGCTAGAAACAACGTTTGAACAAATTTTAACACAATTATCAAAGCCAGCTGTTCGTGCGCTAACGAATGAAAAAATCGACAGTGTGGATGAACTCTACGCACGAGGCCGAAAAGCGTTACTTTCGTTGCATGGCTTTGGTCCAAAGTCTATTCGAACTATTGAAGAGATGACTGGGAAAGAATTGAAGTAAAAAAAGGATCGCCGTTTAGAGGCGATCCTTTTTTTATTTACGTTTTTGTTTTCCAGCATTGCGACCTTTATTGCCGTTTGCTTTTGGTTGGTTCGTTTTTTGCGTTACTTTGTTTGTTTCTTTTGGTGTCACATCCTTAATAGGAGTAACCACTTGTTTTGGTGGGTTATTTTTCAATTCTTCTTGTACTTGTTTTTTAATTCTTGGACGTAAGAGGATATTTGTGATGGCAGATTGAATACATGTGAAAATACCACCAACTACCCAGTAAAGCGCTACGCCTGCAGGTGAGCTAAAGGACATGAAAACAATCATTAATGGTGAAACAATCAGCATTGATTTCATTGTTTTCTTTTGTTCTTCAGGAATACCAATCATTGAAATATAACCTTGAGCTAAATAGGCTAAACCAGCTAATGCCACTAAAATCATATTTGGTTGCCCTAAATTCATTCCTAAGAAGCTTGCCGTGGCAATACCTTTTGTATAACGAGCAGCAAAGAACAGAGAAGAGAAAATAGGCATTTGAATTAATAAAGGCAAACAACCAATTCCGCCAACCATACTCACATTGTTTTCTTTATAAATCTTTTGTAGTTCTGCTTGTGCGGCCATTTGCTCTTCACGCGTACTTGCTTGTTTCATTTTTGCTTGTGCAACATCCACTTGGGGTTTGATTGCTTGCATTTTTTCCGTTTGGATAAAGCTTTTTTTCGATTGATGTAAGCCTAACGGTAAAATAATGATCCGTACAATAATGGTGATAAAAATAATCGCCCAACCATAGTTCCAATTAAAGTTATCGACAAGATAAGTAATTGCATTACTCATCGGTAAAACAAGGAAGTTATAGACAAAACCTTCACCAGTTGGTTGTCCATCTGCTCCTGTTTTCACACAGCCTGATAAAAACATTACTAAAAATAGTAAGCCAGAGCCGTAAAGCCATCGGTTTAATTTACGCATGTAATTCGGTCCTTTTCTAAAAAATTTTTACATGGTTAACTATACTTGAAACAGCGCTCTTTTTCAATCAAAATCGAAAAGAAGCTCTTACAAAAATCAATAAAAAGCAGGAACTACTTGCTGTTCAAGGCTTCTTCCCAAAGAAATCAATCGTTAGAAAGTAAGTTTATTGAATCACTTTAAATTGTTCCGTTTCTTCTAACAAAGGGTCTTCTTGAATATCAACATACGTTACACGTCCCGCTGGACTGGGGGAATCTTTGATTTTTTTGATAAATGTTTCCATTATGTCTTCAGGTGCAATTGCTGTAATTGAAACGGACCCGTCGTCTTCGTTCCTCACTGAACCAGTGACACCTAATTGATCTGCCACCATTTTGGTCATGTAGCGGAAGCCAACACCTTGGACACGTCCTTGTACATTCATTCTTAGTTTTTCCATGAGAGACACTTCCTTTGCTTTTTTCTTTATGATAGCGATTTTTCTTGGTTCTAGCAAGTATCCAAGCAAGCTAGAAGCATGCTATAATACAAAGGCGAGGTGACTTATGAAAGAAATTACATCAACGAAAAATAACCAATTAAAAGAATGGAAAAAATTACACAAAAAGAAGTACCGAGAAGAACTGAACCAATATATAATAGAAGGATTTCATTTAGTTGAAGAAGCGGTGAAGGCCAATGCCGATGTCCAGTGGATTTTGTTTAATCAAAGAGGTCAACAAGAATGGGGAACTTGGTTAGCTGAACAAGAAACAGAAAAATTAATTTTTGTAAGTGATGAGGTTTTAAATAGCTTGTCGGAGCTGCCAACTTCACAAGGAATTTTGGCAATTGTCACCTTGGAAACGCAACAAGAGCAGTCGCTTTCTTTTAAAGGTGGTTGGTTACTTTTAGATAATATCCAAGACCCTGGCAATGTTGGTACGATGATTCGCACAGCTGATGCAGCAGGTTTAGCAGGCGTGATTTTAGGTAAGGGCACAGCAGATATTTACAATACAAAAGTGTTGCGCTCAATGCAGGGAAGCCACTATCATTTACCAGTTCTCCAACGAGAGTTGACTGAAGTGGTTCAGGCATTCAAGAAGCAAGGTCTACCAGTTTTCGGTACAGAACTAAATGAAGCTGCGATTGCTTATTATGAACAAGAGGCAGTGGAAAATTATGCGTTGATTTTAGGCAATGAAGGTAGCGGGGTTTCGCCAGAATTGTTAGCAGAAACCACGAAAAATCTTTATATTCCAATGAAAGGTCAAGCAGAATCATTGAATGTCGCTATCGCAGCGGGCGTGTTAATGTTTTATTTTGAAAATAATCAATAACAGAAACGAGTGTCAAAAAATGCTGACTATCAAAAAGACAACCCAGTTAACAGAAAAAGAATTAGAAACCATTATGGCTATTTGGCTGCAAACGAATCTAGAAGCTCATCCATTTGTCGCACCAACTTATTGGCAAGAAAATAAGGCATTTGTCCGTGCTGCGTTACCAAAAGCAACACTGATCTTAGCGGAAGAAGAGGGTCAGATAATTGGGTTTTTAGGCTTAATGGATAACTATATCGCAGGAATTTTTATAAAAAAAGCGTTTCAAGGGAAGGGCATCGGTCAGAAATTACTGCAAGTAGCAAAAGAAGAACAGGACATCTTATCTTTGGCTGTTTACAGGGAAAATCAAGCAGCTTATGCCTTTTATCAAAAACAAGGCTTTGTCCAACAAAAGCGAACCATCGATGAAACGGGAAACGAAGAATGTCATCTTGTTTGGCAAGCGCAGTAGGAGCGACATTTCTAGTTTTAAGGCTTGCTATTTTTCTGAAAATATCTTATACTGTTAAAGGTGTGATTTTTACACACGAAATCCACATTCTTTTCCATCTGCGAAGTGGTGCTACTACGGTAGTTCTTCAAGGAGTTGACGAAAAGAAGAGGAAAATAAAAACCAAACTGGAGGAAACATAACATGGCAGTAATTTCTATGAAACAATTACTAGAAGCCGGCGTACACTTTGGTCACCAAACTCGTCGCTGGAACCCAAAAATGAAGAAATATATCTTCACAGAAAGAAACGGTATCTACATCATTGACTTACAAAAAACAGTGAAATTAGTAGATGCAGCTTACGATTACATGAAAAACGTTGCAGAAGAAGGCGGCGTTGCTTTATTCGTAGGAACTAAAAAACAAGCACAAGAAGCAATCAAAGATGAAGCAATCCGCGCTGGTCAATACTATGTAAACCATCGTTGGTTAGGTGGTACGTTAACTAACTGGGATACAATCCAAAAACGTATTGCTCGCTTGAAAAAAATCAATGCAATGGAAGAAGACGGCACTTTCGAAGTTTTACCTAAGAAAGAAGTTGCTGGCTTAAACAAAGAACGTGAACGTTTAGAAAAATTCTTAGGTGGTATCGCTGATATGCCAAGAATTCCAGATGTAATGTACATCGTTGACCCACGTAAAGAACGCATTGCTGTTCAAGAAGCACACAAATTAAACATTCCAATCGTTGCAATGGTTGATACAAACTGTGATCCTGATGAGATTGATGTTGTAATCCCTTCAAATGATGATGCAATCCGCGCCGTGAAATTAATCACTGCTAAAATGGCTGATGCTTTCATCGAAGGTAACCAAGGGGAAGACCAAGCAACTGAAGAGTTATTCGTTGAAGAAACACCAGAAGCAACTTCAATCGAAGAAATCGTTGATGTTGTTGAAGGAAACAACGAATCAGCTGAATAATAATGATTACGGAGCTGTCTCAAAGGCTAGGCGACAAAAAGCCTGATTCTCCTTTGAGATAGCTTTTTTAAAAAGAATTGATAATATCCGAGGAGGACACAAATAATGGCAGACGTTACAGCTAAAATGGTAAAAGAATTACGCGATATGACTGGCGTTGGAATGATGGACGCTAAAAAAGCATTAGTAAAAGTAGAAGGCGACATGGAAAAAGCCGTAGACTTTTTACGTGAAAATGGTATGGCTAAAGCAGCGAAGAAAAATGACCGCATTGCGGCTGAAGGTTTAGCAAACGTAGCAACTGTAGGTAACGTTGCAGCAATCGTTGAAGTAAACTCAGAAACTGACTTCGTTTCTAAAAACGAAATGTTCCAAGATTTAGTAAAAGATATTGCGACTAAAGTTGCTGAAAACAAACCAGCTACGATGGAAGAAGCAATGGCTATTAAAACTGAAAAAGGCACAATCGAATCTGATTTAATCGAAGCAACAACTGTTATCGGTGAAAAAATCAGCTTCCGTCGTTTTGAAGTTGTCGAAAAAGCTGACAATGCTGCATTTGGCGCTTACTTACACATGGGTGGCCGTATTGCTGTATTAACAGTTATCGATGGCACAACTGACGAAGAAGTAGCGAAAGATGTTGCTATGCACATCGCGGCAATCAACCCTCGCTATGTCAACGAATCTCAAATTCCTCAAGAAGAATTAGAACACGAAAAAGCTGTGTTAACTGAACAAGCATTAAACGAAGGTAAACCAGCAAATATCGTTGAAAAAATGGTTGTTGGTCGTCTACAAAAATTCAAAGCAGAAATCGCTTTGGTTGACCAACCATTTGTTAAAGATCCAGATATGACTGTCGAAAAATTTGTTGCTTCTAAAGGCGGCGAAGTGAAATCATTCGTACGTTTTGAAGTTGGCGAAGGTATCGAAAAACGTGAAGATAACTTTGCGGATGAAGTAATGAGCCAAATGAAAAACTAAGAGCATCAAACGCTCGGTTGAAAAGCCGTGAATCATAAGTATCTAAACAGACAGCGATCCCCAAAGGAAGCTGCATAAATTGATTACTGCTTGATTCAAGGCAGTCTTTCAGCCATTTGGGAACGCATAACTTTGATATGCGCTCCCTTTTTTTAGGCAAAACCAGTGGATCGCACTGCTTGGTCTAAAAAATCATTTTGGTGAAAAATCATCTAAATGAGGAATTGAATGATTTTTAGAGAATCTTGGAGGGAATTATGATGGTTAAACCTAAGTATCAACGTGTCGTATTAAAGTTAAGTGGAGAAGCGCTAGCCGGAGAAGACGGTTTTGGCATTAAACCACCAGTCATTAAAGAAATCGTCCAAGAAATTAAAGAGGTCCATGAATTAGGTATCGAAATGGCCATCGTAGTCGGCGGTGGAAACATCTGGCGTGGACAAATTGGTGCTCAAATGGGCATGGAACGTGCACAAGCAGATTATATGGGCATGTTAGCTACTGTGATGAATGCCTTAGCATTGCAAGATACATTAGAAAATCTTGGTGTGCCTACACGTGTTCAAACATCAATTGAAATGCGTCAAATTGCAGAACCATACATTCGTCGTCGTGCAGAACGTCATTTAGAAAAAGGCCGCGTTGTTATTTTTGCCGGAGGAACAGGAAATCCTTACTTCTCGACAGATACAACGGCTGCGTTACGAGCTGCAGAAGTAGATGCGGACGTCATCTTAATGGCGAAGAACAATGTTGATGGTGTTTATTCTGCGGATCCACGTGTGGATGAAACAGCGACAAAATTTGAAGAACTAACACATTTAGATGTTATTTCTAAAGGGCTGCAAGTAATGGATTCAACAGCAAGCTCATTAAGTATGGATAACGATATTCCTTTAGTTGTCTTTAACCTAAATGAAGCAGGAAATATCCGTCGTGCCATCCTTGGTGAAAATATCGGAACAACTGTAAGGGGGAAATAAAGAATGTCTAAAGAAGTTTTAGCAACAGCCAAAGAAAAAATGACAAAAGCGGAAGAAAGCTTACGCCGTGAATTAGGTCAAATTCGTGCTGGTCGTGCGAACGCAAGTCTATTAGACCGTATTCAAGTAGAATATTATGGTGCACCAACACCAGTTAACCAATTAGCAAGTATCAATATCCCAGAAGCTCGTGTATTAATGATTACACCGTTTGACAAAAATTCTATCGCTGACATTGAAAAAGCTATTCAAATGAGTGATATCGGCATTAGCCCAACCAATGATGGAAATGTCATCCGTTTAGTGATTCCACAATTAACGGAAGAACGTCGGAAAGAATTAGCCAAAGACGTGAAAAAAGAAGCGGAGAACTCAAAAGTTGCTGTCCGTAACGTTCGTCGTGATGCAATGGATGAATTAAAAAAAGCTCAAAAAAATGGCGATATCACTGAAGATGAATTACGTTCATTTGAAAAAGATGTTCAAAAATTAACAGATGATAGCATCAAAAATATCGATGCGATTACTGCTGAAAAAGAACAAGAACTTTTAGAAGTATAAAATCAATCACTAATAAAAATTATTGAATCCAGAGAAGCAAATGCTCTGGATTTTTTTGTATAGATGAGGAAGGCGTATCTCAAAGCTCTCTTTGCGAAAGTCATTCTAAAGTAATTATTTAAGAAAACGCTTTCTTGAATAAATTTTTTTATTCTACCAGAATTTTTTTCTTTGTGTAGGGACGATCACTTAAAAATATAGAGAAACTTTGAAATATCAGTCTTTTAAAATTTTCCTTCACAAATTGAATCCTAAAATTTGATGATAAGAGTTGTTATTTTTAGCAATTGTAATTTGCGATTCATTCTCAATTAGGCTAAAATGAGTGAGAACGGAAAAACGATTAAAACAAGTTGGAGGGAATTGTACATGTCTGTGTTAGAAATCAAAAATTTACACGTATCAATTGAAGATAAAAAGATTCTAAAAGGGGTCGATTTAACAATTAATACTGGAGAAATCCATGCAATTATGGGACCTAATGGAACTGGTAAATCTACTTTATCAGCAGCAATTATGGGAAATCCTAACTATGAAGTCACAGAAGGAGAAATTCTATTTGACGGCGTCAACGTTTTAGATTTAGAGGTAGACGAACGTGCTCGCTTAGGTTTATTCTTAGCAATGCAATACCCAAGTGAAATTCCAGGGATTACCAATGCTGAATTCATGCGTGCAGCAATCAATGCAAAACGTGACGAAGACAACAAAATGTCAGTCATGCAGTTCTTAAAAAAATTAGATAGCAAAATGGAATTATTAAATATGCCTGAAGAAATGGCTGAGCGTTACTTAAACGAAGGGTTTTCTGGCGGCGAGAAAAAACGAAATGAAATTTTACAATTATTGATGTTAGAGCCTACGTTTGCCATTTTAGATGAAATTGATTCAGGCTTAGATATCGATGCGTTAAAAGTAGTTTCTAAAGGGGTTAATGAAATGCGCGGCGAGAACTTTGGTGCGTTAATTATTACCCATTATCAACGCTTATTGAACTATATCACGCCAGATGTTGTTCATATCATGATGGAAGGCCGCGTTGTGAAAACCGGTGGGGCTGACTTGGCAAAACGTTTAGAAACAGAAGGCTATGCTGGTATCAGCCAAGAATTAGGTATTGATTACAAAGAAGAAGCGTAAGGAGGACAAGATAAATGAAAAAAGTAAATCTAATGGATTATCTTGACGAAGTCACCGCTTTTTCACTAGAACATGAAGAACCAGCTTGGATGACTGAATTGCGAACAACGGCTTTAAAAAACGCTGACGAAAGTGAGTTACCACATATTGATCGTGTGAAATTTCATCGTTGGCCTTTATTAAATGTTCACATGGAAAGTTATGTGCCTTCTGAAGGAAATGTCGCAAGTTTTGATCAAATGAAAGACAATCCTTTAATTGTTCAACAAGGATCTTTCCATGCTTTTGAGCAATTGCCAGCCTCATTAGCGGAACAAGGGGTAATTTTTACAGACATTTTTACTGCTTTACAAGAGCACCCAGAATTAGTTAAAGAATACTATATGACTAAAGCTGTATTACCAGAAGAAGATAAGCTGACAGCAGCTCATGCAGCTTTCATGAATAGTGGCGTTTTCTTATACGTTCCTAAAAACGTAGTGATTGAAGAGCCCATTGAATCTTTGTTTATTCAGGATTCAGATAGCAACCAACCTTTCTTTAAACATGTTTTAATCGTTGCAGATAATCATAGTGAATTCAGTTATTTAGAACGTTTTCAATCAACTGGTCATCACGCAGAGAAAGCTTCTGGAAATATCGTTGTGGAAGTGATTGCGAAAGATGGCGCAAAAGTTAAATACTCAGCCGTGGATCAATTAGGGCAAACTGTAACGACTTATATGAATCGTCGTGGCTATATTATGCGGGATGCCTCTGTTGATTGGGCTCTAGGCGTCATGAATGATGGCGATGTTGTGGCTGATTTTGATTCTGATTTAGTTGGCGAAGGCGCTCATTCAGAAGTTAAAGTCGTTGCAATTAGTGCAGGTAAACAAACACAAGGCATCGACACACGAGTGACAAACAAAGCGCCACATTCAATTGGTCATATTTTACAACATGGAGTTATTCGTGAACGTGGTACTTTAACGTTTAACGGAATTGGCCACATTTTAAAAGGAGCAAAAGGAGCCGACGCACAGCAAGAAAGTCGTGTTTTAATGTTGTCTGATAAAGCTCGTGGTGATGCCAATCCAATTCTTTTAATTGATGAAAATGAAGTGACTGCCGGACACGCAGCCAGCGTTGGTCGAGTAGATCCAGAAGAAATGTATTATTTAATGAGCCGCGGCTTGCGTAAAGAAGAAGCGGAACGTTTGGTGATTCGTGGCTTCCTAGGTTCTGTCATTACAGCAATTCCAGTTAAAGAAGTACAAAATGAATTTGTAGAAGTAATCGAAGGGAAGTTAAACGCATGATGGATGCAGCAACCATTCGTCAATCGTTTCCTATTTTATTTCAAGAAGTTAATGATGAACCGCTAGTTTATTTAGACAATGCTGCAACAACCCAAAAACCAACGGCAGTGTTAGATGTTTTACGACATTATTATGAAACCGATAATGCCAATGTTCATCGTGGGGTGCACACGTTAGCCGAACGAGCAACGAAGGACCATGAGGCCTCCCGCGAAAAGGTTCGCCAATTTATCCATGCCAAAGAAACAGCGGAAGTTTTATTTACACGAGGAACAACAACCAGTTTGAATTGGATTGCCAAAAGTTATGGTGACTTGGCAGTTACAGCCGGGGATGAAATCGTCATATCTTACATGGAACATCATTCAAACATTATTCCCTGGCAACAATTAGCCCAACGTACAGGAGCCATTTTGAAGTATATAGACGTCACTGAAGACGGCTTTTTAGACATGGCAAGTGCACGTCAACAAATTACAGAAAAAACGAAAATTGTTTCGATTGCTCATGTTTCAAATGTGTTAGGGGTCATTAATCCAATCGAAGAATTAACACAATTAGCTCATCAAAATGGCGCTGTGATGGTGGTAGACGGCGCGCAAGCAGTTCCTCATATGCCTGTGGACGTTCAAGCCATCGATGCTGATTTTTATGCATTTAGTGGTCACAAAATGTGTGGACCAACTGGAATTGGTGTCCTTTATGGCAAACGTCATTTATTGGAACAAATGGAACCTGTGGAATTTGGTGGCGAAATGATTGACTTTGTTCATCTTCAAGAAAGTACTTGGAAAGAGCTTCCATGGAAATTTGAAGCTGGCACACCTAATATTGCTGGGGCAATTGCCTTAGGTGCCGCCATTGATTATTTAACAGAAATTGGTTTGGAGGCCATTCATCAACATGAAGCAGCCCTTGTTCACTATGTTTTGCCGAAGTTGCAAGCTATCGAGGGCTTGACGATTTATGGTCCACAGAATCCAAAAGACCACACAGGTGTGATTGCTTTTAATATTGAAGGTTTACATCCACATGATGTGGCTACGGCGTTAGATATGGAAGGGGTCGCTGTCAGAGCGGGTCACCATTGCGCGCAACCGTTATTAAACTATTTGAGCGTGCCAGCAACCGCACGGGCAAGTTTTTATTTATACAATACCAAAGAAGACGCAGATCGCTTAGTTGAAGCGATTAAAGCGACAAAGGAGTTTTTCCAGCATGGCACTTTCTAAATTAGATAACTTATATCGCCAAGTCATTTTGGACCATTCTAGCCACCCACATCACCACGGAACGCTAGATGCGTCTAGCCAAACAATTGAACTGAATAATCCTACTTGTGGAGACGTGATTGAACTGGATGTGGTCATTGAAGACGGTGTGATTAAAGATATCGCCTTTCAAGGAAGTGGCTGTTCCATCAGTACAGCAAGTGCTAGTATGATGACTGATGCAGTCTTAGGAAAAACAATCGCCGAAGCAACGGCCTTAGCAGAGGATTTCTCTCAACTTGTTCAAGGAAATGAAGTGGCCGAAGATGAAAAATTAGGCGATGCAGCAATGTTAAGCGGCGTAGCTAAATTTCCAGCTCGGATTAAATGTGCAACCTTGGCTTGGAAAGCCTTAGAGCAGGCTGTTGCTAATAACGGCCAAGGCGAAGCCGGTCATTTACATTGTGAAAAATAAAGAAAGGGTGACGACGAATTGAGTACAGTACCTGAATTAGAAGAATATAAATTTGGCTTTCACGACGATGTGGAACCAGTCTTTAGTACCGGAGACGGTCTAACAGAAGACGTCGTTCGCGAAATTTCTCGCGTGAAAGGCGAACCAGAATGGATGCTTGACTTCCGTTTAAAATCGTTAGAACAATTCAATAAAATGCCCATGCAAGAATGGGGTCCAGACCTGTCAGATATTGACTTTAGTAAAATTAAATATTACCAAAAACCGAGTGACAAACCCGCACGCGATTGGGATGATGTACCTGATAAAATCAAAGAAACCTTTGAAAAAATTGGGATTCCCGAAGCTGAGCGTGCTTATCTAGCTGGGGCTTCTGCTCAATATGAATCAGAAGTTGTTTACCACAACATGAAAGAAGAATTTGAAAAATTAGGCATCATTTTTACAGATACTGACTCTGCTTTAAAAGAATATCCTGACCTATTCAAAGAGTATTTTTCAAAACTTGTGCCGCCAACAGATAATAAATTGGCCGCTTTAAACTCAGCTGTTTGGTCAGGCGGAACCTTTATTTATGTACCAAAAGGCGTTCGAGTTGATGTACCATTACAAACATATTTCCGAATCAACGCTGAAAATACCGGCCAATTTGAACGGACCTTGATTATTGTCGATGAAGGGGCCAGCGTTCACTATGTTGAAGGTTGTACGGCACCCACGTATTCAAGTAACAGCTTGCATGCGGCCATCGTAGAAATTTTCACTAGAAAAGATGCTTATTGTCGTTATACCACTATTCAAAACTGGTCAGATAACGTCTACAACCTAGTAACCAAACGTGCTAAAGCTTACGAAGGTGCCACTGTCGAATGGATTGATGGGAACCTAGGAGCTAAAACAACCATGAAATACCCAAGCGTTTACTTAGATGGCAAAGGTGCCCGTGGCACGATGTTATCGATTGCCTTTGCTGGTGCTAACCAAATCCAAGATACTGGGGCCAAAATGATTCACAATGCGCCGAATACCTCTAGCTCAATTGTTTCAAAATCAATTGCTAAAGACGGCGGCGAAGTTAACTACCGTGGCCAAGTGACTTTTGGAAAAGACAGCGCAGGTTCGATTTCCCACATCGAATGCGACACGATTATCATGGACGAAAAATCAAAATCAGATACAATTCCATTTAACGAAATCCATAACAGCCAAGTGTCCTTGGAACATGAAGCCAAAGTTTCAAAAATTTCTGAAGAACAATTATATTATCTAATGAGTCGCGGCTTATCTGAAGCCGAAGCGACAGAAATGATTGTTATGGGCTTTGTTGAACCATTTACGAAAGAATTACCGATGGAATATGCGGTTGAGTTGAATCGCTTGATTAGTTATGAGATGGAAGGGTCAGTAGGATAGTTTTTCACTCTACCAACAAATAATCAACCAAAATAACAACGGAAAGCCAGACAAGAAACATACTAATCATGCTTCTTCAAAGAAAGCACAAATAGAAAAAGCGATGACTCCATAGAGATTTTCTTCTCGAGTCATCGCTTTTTCTTATATTTTAGTTAAAAAATCATTTTACTAAAGGTTGAAGTAACTTGTTCCAGAAACTAATGAGTGGGCCAGCACCAAATGCACAAATGATTGTCCCAATCCCAATTGGACCACCAGCAATAAAGCCAATTAATAGGACCAACAAATCTTGTGCTTTTCGAACAGAAGCGTAAGGTTTGTTGGTTTGTTGACAGATGGTTGGCGCAATCGCATCATAGGGGGATTCACCTTGATCTGTAGCCATGTATAAGGCGCAGCCAAATGTAAAAATCAGGACTCCGACGAATAAAGAAAGTAGTTTGCCAATTGTTGAGCCTCCTAAACTATTGGCGTAAGGTTGAAGCCAAGTAGAAATCTGTTGAATCAAAATCCCTACTAAAAGCATATTTAAAATAGTTCCTAGACCAATGGCTTTTTTGTTTTTTAAATAGACATAGAATAGAATAAACGCATTGACAATAATTTGAAAAATGCCTAATTGCATACCAAACATTGAAGAAAGTCCGATATTCATAGCAGTGAAAGGATCAACTCCTAAACCTGCCACTCTTAAAGTGGATGCGCCAATCCCGATAATAACTAAACCAATTAAAATTAAAAGAACATTTTTGACTAGTTTCATGATAAGCCTCCTGAATAGATTTTGTGTGTGATAGTACAAAGTCTGCAACAAAAATTCATAGAGAATTTTTGTTGCAGACTACTTTTTAACCAGCTCCGTGTTGGAACGAAGGGTATAGAGACATCCCACCATCTACAAAGAGTGTTGTTCCGGTTACGTATGAGGATTCATCAGAAGCTAACCAAGCGGCCGCAGCAGCTACTTGATTTGGTTTACCAATAATGCCCATAGGAACCATGCTCGTTGTTTGTTTTAACTGTTCGGGATCGGAAAATTTTTCAGCATTAATAGGTGTGTTAATCGCTCCAGGTGCAATACAGTTGGCACGAATACCATATTCCGCATATTCCAAAGCGATTGTTTTCGTGAACATTTCGGTTGCGCCTTTACTTGCCGCATAGTGGGCGAACGTTGGCCAAGGAATTCTTTGGTGAACGGAGGACATATTAATGATTGACCCTTTGATTTTTTGATCTCTAAATATTCGGAGTGCCTCTCTAGAACCCAAAAAGACACCGCTTAAATTGACATCAATGACACGTTGCCATTCTTTTAATGGCATATCAATTGTCGGAAAAGAAGCCTCCACACCGGCGTTATTTACCCAAATGTCAACATGACCAAACTCTTTTAAAGCGGTTTCAGCTAACGCTTTAATATCTTCTTCATTAGAGACATCAGCCTTCACGAATTTTACGCGGTCTGCGTGCTTGGCTTGAACATCTTCAAATTCTTTAGGCAGCTCACCGACATAGTCAGCAACAACATTCATACCTTCTAAGATATAACGCAGAGTAATAAATAATCCTAAACCCGTAGCTGCACCAGTGACAACGGCCACTTTACCATGTAATTCTCCATACATTGATTCATTCCCCCTAAAATTACTATTAATACTTTCATGGTAGCACATGTCAATCAGCGTGTTGATAAAATACGACAAACTGTCGGAAAAGTTTATGGTCTAAAGTTAGCTACTATTGTTGAAGGTCTTTAAAAAAATACTGGTCGTAGTAATCAATTCCTCTCATTTATAGAGTTTTCTAAAAAAACACAAAATATCTAGGCGAAGTGGTCAAGTCCAATGGTTATTTATGAGTGAATATGCTAAAATAAAACTTGTCTTACATAAGGAAAGATTTGTTCACTAACAGTGGCGACTGTTCTCAGTAAACAGTTGCACTGGTTTATCGGGAAGGGAACAGAGCAAGTTTTACGAGACTTTCCCATGTAATAATAAAAAGCACTGAACGTCAGTGAATGAAGGAAGAAGGACATCTATGAAAACAATTATCACATTCATTATTGTCTTCGGTATTCTTGTCCTCGTACATGAATTTGGCCACTTTTATTTTGCAAAACGAGCGGGTATTTTAGTTCGTGAGTTTGCAATCGGAATGGGACCAAAGATTTTTGCGCATCGTGGAAAAGATGGCACCACTTATACGATTCGCTTATTGCCAATTGGTGGCTATGTGCGAATGGCTGGGATGGGCGAAGACATGACAGAAATCACACCAGGTATGCCTCTATCTGTTGAGTTAAATGCCGTGGGTAATGTGGTTAAAATTAATACAAGTAAAAAAGTACAATTACCTCATAGTATTCCGATGGAAGTCGTTGATTTTGATCTTGAAAAAGAATTATTCATCAAGGGCTATGTCAATGGAAACGAGGAAGAAGAAACCGTTTATAAAGTTGACCATGATGCAACGATTATTGAAAGTGATGGAACCGAGGTGCGGATTGCGCCACTTGACGTTCAATTTCAATCAGCGAAATTATCGCAACGCATTTTAACGAACTTTGCGGGACCCATGAATAACTTTATCTTAGGGTTTATTCTGTTTACGTTAGCGGTCTTTCTACAAGGAGGCGTCACTGATTTAAACACGAACCAAATTGGACAAGTGATTCCTAATGGCCCGGCGGCAGAAGCTGGGTTGAAAGAAAACGATAAAGTCTTATCGATTAATAATCAAAAAATCAAAAAATACGAAGATTTTACAACCATTGTGCAGAAGAACCCCGAAAAGCCGTTGACGTTCATAGTTGAGCGTAACGGCAAAGAAGAGCAACTAACAGTGACACCAGAAAAACAAAAAGTGGAAAAACAAACGATTGGTAAAGTCGGCGTTTATCCTTATATGAAAACCGATTTACCGTCAAAATTGATGGGTGGTATTCAGGATACTTTGAATAGTACGACACAGATTTTTAAAGCACTCGGCTCACTATTCACAGGCTTTAGTTTAAACAAACTAGGTGGGCCAGTCATGATGTTTAAATTATCGGAAGAAGCATCCAATGCTGGAGTAAGTACAGTTGTATTCTTAATGGCCATGTTGTCAATGAACTTAGGGATTATTAATTTGTTGCCAATCCCAGCTTTAGATGGCGGGAAAATTGTCTTAAACATTATTGAAGGTGTACGTGGAAAACCAATTAGTCCTGAAAAAGAAGGCATCATTACGTTAATTGGCTTTGGGTTTGTCATGGTGTTAATGGTGTTAGTTACTTGGAACGATATTCAACGCTTTTTCTTTTAAGGAGAAAGCTTAAGTAAAAAAGTGTGTAAAGAAATCAAAAATAGTTGATTTTAAAATAGAGGAGAGTTTTAATGAAACAGTCAAAAATGTTAATTCCAACGTTAAGAGAAGTACCAAATGATGCAGAAGTCTTAAGTCATCAAATTCTGTTGCGCGCAGGCTATATTCGTCAAGTCGCTGCAGGGATCTATTCTTATTTACCTTTAGCCAATCGTGTTTTAGAAAAATTAAAAACGATTATGCGAGAAGAATTTGAGAAAATTGATGCAGTTGAAATGTTAATGCCTGCGTTATTACCCGCAGAACTTTGGAAAGAATCAGGCCGTTATGAAACTTATGGACCTAACTTGTATCGCTTAAAAGATCGCAATGACCGTGACTATATCTTAGGCCCAACGCATGAAGAAACCTTCACAGAATTAATTCGTGATGAAATCAATTCTTACAAACGATTACCTTTGAATTTATACCAAATTCAAACAAAATATCGTGATGAAAAACGCCCACGTTCTGGCTTATTAAGAGGCCGTGAATTTATCATGAAAGATGGCTATTCTTTCCATGCCGATGAAGCTAGTTTAGATCAATCATACCGTGATTACGAAAAAGCTTACTCACGCATTTTTGAACGCTGTGGACTAGAATTCCGTGCCATTATTGGGGACGGTGGTGCCATGGGTGGTAAAGATTCTAAAGAATTTATGGCGATTTCTGAAATTGGGGAAGATACTATTTGTTATTCAACAGAAAGTGATTATGCTGCCAATTTAGAAATGGCAACAAGTCTTTATACGCCGAAAAAATCACATGAAACACAATTAGATTTAGAAAAAATTGCAACACCAGAAGTGGGTACAATTGCCGAAGTGGCAAACTTCTTTGAAGTTGAGCCACAACGAATTATTAAATCAGTACTATTTATTGCCGATGAAGAGCCAGTAATGGTCTTGGTTCGTGGCGATCATGATGTCAATGATGTCAAATTGAAAAACTTCTTAGGCGCTGATTTCTTAGATGAAGCAACAGAAGAAGATGCTCGCCGTGTCTTAGGAGCGGGCTTTGGTTCAATTGGTCCAGTCAATGTTTCCGAAGATGTTAAAATTTATGCAGATTTAGCTGTTCAAGATTTAGCCAACGCCATTGTTGGAGCTAACGAAGATGGCTATCATTTGACAAATGTAAATCCAGATCGTGACTTCCAACCAATTAGTTACGAAGATTTACGCTTTGTTCAAGAAGGCGATCCTTCTCCTGATGGCAATGGTGTCTTAGCCTTTACTAAAGGAATCGAAATTGGTCATATCTTTAAATTAGGAACGCGTTACAGTGATGCTATGGGCGCAACAGTTTTAGATGAAAACGGTCGTGAAAAATCAGTGATCATGGGTTGCTATGGCATCGGCGTTAGTCGTTTACTTTCAGCAATCGTTGAACAAAATGCAGACGAGCGTGGTATTAATTGGCCAACAGGAATTGCGCCATTTGATTTACACGTGGTCCAAATGAATGTGAAAGATGAGTATCAAACAAAACTATCACAAGAAGTTGAAGCAATGATGACCGAAGCGGGCTACGAAGTATTAGTTGATGACCGCAACGAGCGCGCAGGCGTAAAATTTGCTGATGCTGATTTAATTGGTTGTCCAATCCGTATCACAGTCGGGAAAAAAGCAGTCGATGGTGTGGTAGAAGTCAAAATCAAACGTACTGGTGAAATGTTGGAAGTACGCAAAGAAGAATTAGAAAGTACACTTTCTATTTTGATGAACACAACATCAGAAGCGGAATAATAATGAAAAGGGCGGACAGAATGATTAGGATAAACTGTTTCCGCCACTTATCAGCGTTTAAGCTTGAAGCAAAAATCTAAAGTGATTTTTGCTTCAAGCTCTTCTTAGCTCTTTTTAGAAAAGAAACAAGATTGTTTTTTTACAAAAAACGAGTATACTTAATAGAGAAGCGAATGCAGAGAAACCGAAAAAAGGCACTTGACAGATTTGTCTGAGGGCCTTTTTTCAATGATAGAAGGAGGTTCATTTTGTGACAGAAAAAGCACGCGATTTATTTGATAAACTGATGACGCAAATTCAGTTAGATGACACAGCGAAAGAACATCCCTTAATTCAAAATGGCCGGATTGACAAGGTCATTGTTCACCAACAAAGTCGCTTATGGGAATTTCATTTAAGTTTTGATGAATTGATGCCAGTGATGCTATATCAAACATTTATGCAACAATTGGAACTAGCTTTTCAACAAATTGCGCAGGTTTCCGTTCAAATAACCACAAATCAGACAACATTTACTGAGGAACAATTAACGGATTATTGGCAATTGGCCTTGTTAAATAGTCAATGCAATACACCGTTAGTTCAGAAAGTCTTAAAAACACAGACACCACAATTTGAAGATCGGAAAATTATCTTACCTGTTGATAATGAAGCAGTTATTCCTTATTTGAAGCAACAATATTTACCAATTATTGAGGAACTTTATTTCTCTTACGGGTTTCCTAAATTTCATATTGAACCAAAAATGGATCAACAGCAAGCTGCAGAAGTGCTGAAAAAGTTTGAAGAGCAAAAATTAGAACAAGCCGCAGCCTTTCAACAACAAGCTGCTGAATCGCTTGTTAAACATGAACAAATGAAAAAAGAAAAACAACAACAAGCGCCTGCGTTTGATGGTCCAATTCGTTTAGGTCGGAATATTCCCAATGATGAACCCGTTATGCCAATGGGAAATATACTGGAAGAAGAACGTCGGATAACGATTGAAGGCTTTATTTTTGATAAAGAAGTGCGTGAATTGCGTTCTAAACGAAAAATTTTAATTTTGAAAATAACTGATTATACTTCCTCTTTCGTGGTGAAGAAATTTTCGAATGGGGAAAAAGATGAACAAGTTTTTGATGCGATTCAACCGCAAAGTTGGATTCGTGTTCGTGGTAGTGTACAAGAAGATACCTTCATGCGTGATTTAGTCATGAATGCTCAAGATTTGATGGAAGTCGCCCATGCGCCAAGAAAAGACTACGCGCCAGAAGGTGAAAAACGTGTAGAATTACACATGCATAGTAATATGAGTACAATGGATGCGACCAATAAAGTCGGTGACTTGGTGGCGCAAGCGGGGAAATGGGGTCATAAGGCCATCGCAATTACGGATCATGGCGGCGCCCAAGCGTTTCCTGATGCCCATGCTGCAGGTAAAAAAGCAGGCGTTAAAATTTTATACGGCGTGGAAGCCAATATTGTTGATGATGGTGTACCCATTGCTTACAACGAAGAACATATTGAATTAACAGATGCTACCTATGTGGTCTTTGACGTGGAAACAACGGGGCTTTCCGCTGTTTATGATACAATTATTGAATTGGCCGCAGTCAAAATGCACAAAGGAAATGTCATTGAGACTTTTGAGCAGTTTATTGATCCTGGCCATCCATTATCTCAAACGACAATCAATTTAACTGGGATTACAGATGAAATGGTGCGCGGTTCAAAATCCGAAGAAGAAGTTTTACGCATGTTTAAAGAGTTTTCAGAAGGAACTATTTTAGTGGCCCACAACGCTTCTTTTGATATGGGGTTCTTAAATACAAGTTATGGCAAACATGGAATACCTGAAGCGGCTAATCCCGTCATCGATACATTAGAATTATCCAGATTCTTGTATCCACATTTCAAAAGCCATCGTCTAAATACCTTATCGAAAAAATTTGGCGTCAACTTAGAACAACATCACCGCGCCATCTATGACTCGGAATCAACAGGTCATTTGTGCTGGATTTTCTTAAAAGAAGCGAAAGAGAATCATGATATGCATTTCCATGATGATTTGAATCGTCATATTGGCGAAGGAGACTCATACAAACGAGCTCGACCTTTCCATGCAACGATTTTAGCAACAACTCAAGCAGGATTAAAAAATCTTTTTAAATTAATTTCCATGTCCAATGTAGATTATTTTTTCCGAGTACCACGGATTCCTCGTTCGCAATTATCGAAGTTAAGAGAAGGACTTTTAATCGGTTCCGCATGTTCAAACGGCGAAATTTTTGAAGCAATGATGCAAAAAGGTGTCGAAGAAGCAAAAAATCGTGCCAAATTCTACGATTATATTGAAGTTATGCCCAAACCAGTTTACGCGCCATTAATTGAACAAGAATTGGTGAAAAATGAAGCAGATTTGGAAGAAATTATTAGTAATCTAGTGAAAATCGGTGACGAACTTGGCAAGCTGGTTGTCGCCACTGGAAATGTTCATTATTTAAATGAAGAAGATGCCATCTATCGGAAAATTTTAGTCGGGTCTATGGGTGGCTCTAATCCGTTAAATCGCCATAGTTTACCAAAGGTTCATTTCAGAACCACCGATGAAATGTTAACGGAATTTCAATTTTTAGGACAAGACGTCGCTAAGCGAATTGTAGTAGAAAATCCCAACAAAGTCGCTGATTTATGTGAAGAAGTTATTCCAGTAAAAGACGATTTGTATACGCCAAAAATTCCTGGGTCTGAACAAGAGATCACTGATTTAAGCTACAATCGTGCGCGCGAATTGTATGGCGATCCTTTACCAGAAATTGTCGAAAAACGGTTAGAAAAGGAACTGAATTCGATTAACGGGAATGGTTTCTCGGTCATTTATTTAATTTCTCAAAAACTGGTGCATAAAAGTAATGAAGACGGCTATTTAGTCGGTTCACGGGGCTCTGTCGGTTCGAGTTTTGTTGCGACAATGACAGGGATTACTGAAGTAAATCCTTTAGCGCCACATTATTATTGTCCTGAGTGTCAATATTCTGAGTTCTATGAAGATGGTTCCTATGGTTCAGGGTTTGATATGCCTGAAAAAGCCTGTCCAAAATGTGGTGCTCGATTGTTTAAAGATGGTCACGACATTCCTTTTGAAACGTTCTTAGGGTTCCATGGCGACAAAGTTCCCGATATCGATTTGAACTTTTCTGGCGATTATCAAGCCGAAGCCCATAACTACACGAAAGTTCTTTTTGGTGAAGAATATGTCTACCGGGCAGGAACCATTGGTACAGTAGCCGACAAAACAGCGTATGGCTTTGTTAAAGGATATGAAAGAGATCATAATTTACATTTGCGCGGCGCTGAAATTGATCGCTTAGCTAAAGGTTCAACAGGGGTTAAACGGACGACTGGGCAGCATCCCGGCGGTATTATTGTAATTCCTGATTACATGGATGTTTATGATTTTACGCCAATCCAATACCCTGCAGATGATCAAGAGGCAGAATGGAAAACGACGCACTTTGATTTCCATTCTATTCACGATAATATTTTAAAACTTGATATTCTGGGACATGATGATCCAACCGTGATTCGGATGTTACAAGATTTATCTGGGATTGAGCCAAAAACAATCCCAACAGACGATCCAGAAGTGATGCGTATTTTTGAAGGACCTGATGTTCTAGGTGTGGATGCAGAGCAAATTTATTCTAAAACAGGAACTTTAGGAATTCCTGAATTTGGGACACGTTTCGTTCGAGGTATGTTAGAACAGACCCATCCATCAACTTTTGCAGAATTACTTCAAATTTCTGGACTGTCTCACGGAACCGATGTGTGGCTAGGGAATGCAGAAGAATTGATTCGTCGTGGCGAAGCCAATCTTGCTGAAGTAATTGGTTGTCGGGATGATATCATGGTTTATTTAATTCATGCTGGTTTGGACAGTGGGATGGCCTTTAAGATTATGGAAACGGTACGTAAAGGACAATGGAATAAGATTCCTGATGAACTACGGGATACGTATTTAAATGCGATGAAGGAAAACAACGTCCCTGACTGGTATATTGATTCTTGTTCTAAGATTAAATATATGTTCCCGAAAGCCCATGCGGCAGCATACGTATTAATGGCATTGCGGGTCGCTTACTTTAAAGTTTATTTCCCAATCTTATATTACTGTGCATTTTTCTCCGTTCGGGCGGATGACTTTGACTTAGTGGCAATGTCACAAGGAAAAGAAGCTGTGAAAGCACGAATGAAAGAAATTACGGACAAAGGGATGGATGCCTCCACTAAAGAGAAAAACTTATTAACGGTTTTAGAATTATGTAATGAAATGCTGGAACGGGGCTATAAATTTGGCATGATTGATTTGTACAAATCGGATGCTGAAAATTTTGTGATTGAAGGGGATACCTTGATTGCACCTTTCCGAGCAGTGCCAAGTTTAGGACTCAACGTAGCGAAAGCCATTGTTGCTGCGCGAGAAGAGCAACCGTTCTTATCGAAAGAAGATTTGGCAACACGAGGCAAAGTTTCTAAAACGTTAATTGAATACATGAATGAAAATGGTGTCTTAAAAGACTTGCCAGATGAAAACCAATTATCATTATTTGATATGTTATAAAAGAAAAATCTCTTAGAAAAAGGCTGGTGAAGCAACTTATTCACCGGCCTTTTTTAGTCATCAAATAAATTAGAAAATCATTGCTAGAAGCGTTTTAATTACTTATTAAAAAGCCATCTTTATTTAATTATGTTGAGCTTGTGCATAAAAAGTAAAATGCTTATGATAAATGAAGAGCTTTATTTTTTTTAATAAGAAAGGAATTGGTTATATGGACAAAAAGCAATTACGATGGTTCACCGTCGGGTTAATTGCCTTTAACATGGTCTGGGGTCTTGGAAATGTTGTGAATAATTATGCACAACAAGGGATTTCAGTGGTCACTTCATGGCTTTTGATTTTAGTTTTATATTTTATTCCCTATGCGTTAATCGTAGGACAGTTAGGTTCAACATTTAAAGACAGCAATGGTGGAGTTAGTTCGTGGGTGCAAAACACCAGTACTAAACGTCTAGCCTATTATGCAGCATGGACTTATTGGGTAGTGCACATTCCTTACTTGGCACAAAAACCACAAGCAATTTTAATTGCCTTAGGTTGGGCAGTTCAAGGGAATGGAAACTTAGTCAATACGATGCCAATTGTAACGGTATCATTTATTTCATTAATAATTTTCTTGGTTTTCTTGTTATTATCAACAAAAGGGTTAACCACCTTAAAAGTTATTGGTGGTTTAGCTGGAACCGCCATGTTTGTGATGTCTATTTTATTCATTTTATTAGCGGTAGGCGCTCCATTTATTAATTCAACGGTTGAATTTGCGACGCCAAACATGTCGCAAGTCAGCACCTATATTCCTAAATTTGACTTTAGTTATTTTACAACCGTATCGATGTTAGTTTTTGCGGTAGGTGGCGCTGAAAAAATTTCTCCTTACGTAAATGCAACTAAAAATCCAGCCAAAGAGTTCCCTAAAGGAATGATTTTCCTAGCAGCAATGGTTGGTTTATCGGCTGTTTTAGGTTCATTTGCAATGGGCATGTTATTCTCAAGTGACAATATTCCTAAAGATTTAATGGCAAATGGTGCCTACAGTGCCTTCCAAAAATTAGGCGCATATTATGGTGTCGGTAATCTCTTAATGATTGTTTATGCTTTGACGAATACAGTGGGTCAAGTGGCTGCGTTAGCCTTTTCAATTGATGCTCCACTGAAAATTCTTTTAGCTGAAGCAGATCCAGAATTTGTTCCAAGTTGGTTACGTAAACGTACGAAAAAAGGTACGTTAATTAATGGTTACCTATTAACAGGTATTTTAGTAAGTATTATTATCGCTTTACCGATGTTTGGGTTGAAGGACATGAACGAAGTGGTTAAATGGCTAACTAACTTAAATTCTGTAGTTATGCCAATGCGTTACTTGTGGGTCTTCTTTGCCTATATGCTTCTAAACAAAGCATACAAACAATTTAATTCAGAATATAAATTTGTTAAAAATCCTAAAATTGGTTTTGTGTTTGGTCTTTGGTGTTTCCTATTTACAGCCTTTGCTTGTATCCTAGGAATGGTGCCTAAATTCGAGTATGCCTCAGACCCTCAAGGCTGGTTGTTCCAATTAGCTTCTAACATTGTGACACCAATCGTCTTAATTCTATTAGGAATGATTTTACCAGCAATTGCACGTCGCGAGAAAAAAGACACGATTTTGCCAATTGATTCAGCAGAATAATTGGTTGCATGTTTCAAGGATAAAATAGTCAGTTTAAGTATTTTGCGTGAGATAAATGGTCAATAGGACTGTTTATCTCACGTTTTTTTCTGTCGATTTTTCTCTAAAATTTCTATTGTCTCTTAAAAATATGAGAAAATCAGAAGAATTTCTCCTGTATACTAAAGGTATCTATCATTAAAAAATGGTTATTAACGGAGAAAAGGAAGTGAACCTCATGACTAAAACACTTGAAACACAACCAGAAGAGAAAACGGTCTTTCTTTGTAAAGAAACGAATCCAGATTTTTTAGGACGAGAAATTTATGCGGATAATGTTGAAACACCGTATAATTTTTACTTAATTCGCAAGCTTTATTTAGCGAAAGAGTACCAAAATTTAGCAGAAGGGGAACAATTTTTTGAGGCTTTATGTGAAAGTTGGGATGAATCAGAACAGTTTGAAGAGTTAATTGTTAAAAAGATTTATGTCTATGTTGAAACGGAGTTAATGTACTACACTGTTTATTTTGGAAGCTTTGAGCCGACCACTCGTGACTTACGATTCGCATTGAAACAATGGATGTATGAAATACCGACAACTAAAAATAAAAAAACAGTCCGTATGAATGAAACCAATGTGCAAGTAGTGCCGCAAGAAAATCAATTAACGGAATTAGCTGGTGAAATTGCTGTCTTACGTGAAATGTTGACACTTTTAAAAGAAAATTTAGTTTCCTTAAATGAAGCCGTTAATCAAACGAGAAATCCCGTCATTTCTAGACAAATAAAAACGATCCATTTGAAAAGAGCTTCTCCTGTGATAGCCGCAGAACAGGCATCGCTGAAAATATCAGAGGATACTAATCCGGAACAACCAGACGTCAATCTCTCGCCTGATAATCTGGAAAATCAAGAAGGTAAAACAACTGTAGCAACAAGTGAAGCAGTGCCAATTAAAGAAGCGCTGCCAGAAAAAAAACAAGAAAACCAGCATAGTACCGCGGCAAAACCTTTATTTACTTTTCCACAAGAAACAGAAAAAAGCTCGCTAAATTCAGTGGATAAGTCTGCCGAAAAAGAAGAGGAGCAGAAGCCAGAAAAAGAAGCTGCCTCTATGGAAAGTGAAGAAGAAAGTTCATCAAGTCGGACAATTCCTGCAGACTTTCAACGACAATTGGACGAATTAGAAGAGGAAATTTATCGTCGCTTTATGAGTCGCCAGTTAGAGGATACTGATGGAAATCAAGCAGTACCAAAAATAACGATTGAAAAAAGACAGTTAGAAGCACAAATGTTTGAAGCAAAAGCATTCTCACAATCATTTAAACAAGTTCAAAAGAAAAAAGCAGGAGACGTGCGAATTTGCAATCAGTTAAGTTGTATGAAATTAGAAAAAGGATTAGATAAATTTTTAGATGAAGTTACAGAATATGTTGAAAAGCGGACCCTATTTAATAAAAAGGTTCGTTGTCCGCTCCCAGTAATCAGAGAATTGGAAGGCTATGGGCAATTAAACCAGTATATGCAGAAAATCCTTGACTGTTATTAATCGTTTATTTAGGAGAAGGTAAGACAAAACCGTTCAGTTTATCAGCTTTTAAGCCTGAAACAAAAATCACTTTAGATTTTTGTTTCAGGCTCTTTCTTATTATCTCTGGAAAAGATTTCAAGAGAATTTTTGAAATACTAGTGAAAATCCTATAAATTGTAGTATAATTTTCAAAGATGAATGAAAGGCGTGAAGTCATTGAAAGACAAACAAGTGTATGCAGTAGTTGACCTTGAAACGACTGGAACAGATCCTACAAGTGATCGGATCATTCAGTTTGGATGCGTTCTCGTTCAAGATGGAAAGATTATTGCGAACTTTGCGACAGATGTGAATCCCAATCAAGCAGTACCAAAACAAATTCAAAGTTTAACGGGGATTAGTAATACGCAAGTTCAAAAAGCGCCTTATTTTGAAGATGTAGCACATACAATTTATCATTATCTGGAAGATACTATTTTTGTGGCGCATAACGTCCACTTTGATTATAATTTTTTAGCTCGTGAACTGGTACGGTGTGGCACGCCGCCACTTACCATTCCAGCCATTGATACAGTGGAATTGGCACAGATTTTTTTACCGACAGAAAAAAGTTTCCGTTTAAGTGATTTGTCGGAAAGCTTAGGTTTGTCTCATGAGAATCCCCATCAAGCAGATAGTGATGCGCAGGTTACAGCCGAACTTTTGTTATTAATTCAAGAAAAAATGAAATCTTTACCATTAGTCACTATGGAAAAAATTGCGGAATTAAGTCAACAGACAGCGCGGGAAACCAGTACTTTTATTCAACAAACGTATGAACAAATGAAAAAACAAGTCACACCATTAAATCCAGCTTATCAAGTGGTCAGTGGCATTGCTTTACGCAAAAAAGAAGTTCCTCTTTTTGAAGAAACGTTCTATCAGACTAGCACGTATCCCAAAACTAAAAAAGCCAAAGAAAAACTGTTTGGCGAACGTTTCGCTTATCGTGCGGAACAGAGTCGGATGATGAATTTAGTCTATGATCATTTTACAGAAGGAACGACAAAAGATTTATTTATTGAAGCAGCGACTGGAACGGGAAAAACATTAGGCTATCTGTTGCCGATGAGCTATTTAGCAACGCCAGAAAAACCAGTCATCATTTCAACAGTTTCGATTGTTTTACAAAATCAATTAGTGGAAAAAGATTTACCATTAGCCAATCAAATCTGCCAAGGGAAATTACGAGGCATTGTTATTAAAAGCCATCGACACTATCTTGATTTACAACGCTTTAAGGCAACGTTGAATCAGCCAACTCCGCAAAAACAATACGCTCTTTATCAAATGGGCGTTCTCGTCTGGTTGCTAGAAACAGAAACGGGCGATTTAGATGAACTACAATTGACGAATTTAAATCATTTATTCTGGAAAGAAGTTACACATCGCGGATTGGATTTTCTTTCAAAAAAAGATGAACTTTATGAAGTTGACTTTTTAAGACATCTGTATAAAAAAGTCGCTCAAAGTAACGTGTTGATTGTTAATCATGCATTTTTGGCGCAAGAGTCGCTAAGAAAACAACCGTTATTACCTGAAAGTCCGTGGCTAATTATTGATGAAGCACATCATTTACCAGACATCGCTAGTCGGATGGCGAGCGAACGAGTAAACAGTGTGATACTAAAAAAACAAGTCACGCATTTTATTGAAAAAGAGCAACTTTTTGTTGCTTTACAGCAAATTTTTCAACAGTTTTCTGAAGAGCAGCGGCTTGTAAAAATTTATCAGCAAGGTTTACTGGATTTTGTGGATGAATGGCAAGATTTTCTTTTTGAATTGCATCGTTTATTTAGTAAAACGCAGAAGCGAATAGACCATCAGGAGTTGCTTTTAACCAAAGAACGTATTGATTATTTATCTGCTGCGGGAGAAAAACATAGTCAAACGCTCCAGCTTTTACTGCAGGAGTTGTTAACTATTCAAAGTAAGTTACAGCAAACAATTATGAGTCAGTTGGAAACCTTTAGTTTGGCTGATCGCATCGTTTTTGTTCGCTTGTTTCAATTTTTTGATGAAATTGAACGTATTCACCACTGTTTTACCATTTATCTTGATGATTGGCGTCCACGTTGGGTAAAAGAATATTTACCACAAAATGAAGACCATGGCTTGATTGAAATTCATGACTTAGAAGCTAGTTTGCTTCCTGAAACAAAGTGGTATCCGCGGTATGAACGAATTATTTATACAAGCGGCACATTGAAGTTTGGCAACAATAAAAAGTATTTACCGCAACGGTTAGGTTTAACAGAGGTGACGTTCAAAACCCTGCCAACGCCATATAACTATGCAGAAAATGCGCGAGTCTATGTACCGGAAGAAGCAGTAGCCATTCAAAATGCCTCTTCCTATGAGATGGGTCAATACATTTCAGATACCATTGAAAAATTGATGGCGCAAGAGGAACGTTCGATGTTAGTTCTTTTTACTTCGCATGAATTATTGTCCACCGTGTATCATCAAGTCCAGCCAAGATTATTGGAAAAAGGACAAGAGGTCCTCGCCCAAGGGATTAGCGGCAGTCGTGAAAAAATTCTTAAACGGTTCTCTAATGGAAAACCGAATGTCTTGCTAGGAGCCGATAGCTTTTGGGAAGGTGTGGACTTACCAGGAACAGCTTTACAGTTATTGATAGTCACGCGTTTACCTTTTGAAAATCCGAAACGACCACTTGTGCAAGCAAAATATGCATATTTAGAAGCAGAAGGGATACAACCATTTGCTCAAGAAGCGGTACCGAAAGCAGCCTTACGTTTGCGACAAGCACTGGGCCGTTTAATCCGTTCTGAAGAAGACAGAGGGGCATTGCTGATTCTGGATCGTCGTTTAGTCACTGCAAAATATGGCAAACGATTAATCAAAGCGTTTCCCAAGGGACTCTCAGTAAAAGAAGCGCCCATGCCTGAAATTTTAGAAGAATTAAAGGAATTTTTAAACAAATAATCGATTATTTTTAGGTCATATTTGTGAAAGGCCACTATTTTTCTGCTATAATAAGACCCAGTAAGTTTAGAGAGGATGGAAGGATTTTTGGAGGAATTAGAAGAAAAGAAAGAGAAGAAACGGATTACTGTCCTTTTAACCCTATTGGCAATCCTTTTAGCAATTCTTGTAACAATAATTATCTTTTTTGTACGAACCAATCAACCAATGGCTCAAGCCAAAAAAGAAGCAACCGCAATTGCCAAAACTTCTGCTAATTTAGAAACAGTTGATAAATTTTACTGGTTTACACGCAAAAATACGTATTTTACTTTAACCGGCAAAAACGATAAAGGCACAGAGATTGTCGTGATTGTCCCTAAATCGGGAGAAAAAGTCACGGTCTTAAATCAAAAAGATGGTCAAACAGAACAACAAATAACAGACATGGTTGCTAAAGCCCATCCCGATGAATCGGTGATGAAAGCTACGTTAGGGCTTTATGATAAGCGCCCTGCATGGGAAGTGGTCACCGAAAATGATCAAGGAGTACTAACGTATTATCTGATGAGCTTTGATAAAGGCGAAGAGATCAACGTTGTCAAAGATATTTAATTTAGATAGGTTTTGATGAAAGTGGGAGTGAAAGGTGTATGAACGTATCAAATCGAGCACAGCAATTGACTCCTTCTGTTACATTAGCAGCTGCCGCCAAAGCGAAAGCATTAAAAGCAAAAGGTGTAGATGTTTTAAGCTTAACGGTCGGGGAACCAGATTTTGTAACCCCGAAAAATATTCAAAAAGCAGCAATTGCTTCAATTGAGGATGGAAGAGCAAGTTATTACACACCTTCTGGCGGTATTCCTGAATTAAAGCAAGCGATTGTTTCTTATGTGGAACGAGAATATCAACTTTGTTATCAACCCAAGCAAGTTATTGTGACAGATGGTGCCAAATATGCGCTATATCTATTATTTCAAGCCATTTTGAACGTTGGGGACGAAGTGATTATCCCTGTCCCTTATTGGGTAAGTTATGGTGAACAAGTCAAGTTAGCAGAAGGCAAGCCAGTGTTTGTATCAAGCACGCAAGAGCAATCATTTAAAGTATCAGTCGCACAATTAGAAGCTGTACGAACAGACAAAACGAAAGCAATCATTTTAAATTCACCATCTAACCCAACTGGTGTTATTTATACGGAAGAAGAATTACGCCAAATTGGTGAATGGGCAGTTGCTCATAATATCCTCATTATTGCAGATGATATTTATGGTCGTTTGGTGTACAATGGACATCGGTTCACACCAATTGCAACCATCTCAGAAGCAATTCGTCAACAGACAATCATTATTAATGGTGTTTCCAAAACATATGCAATGACAGGCTGGCGCATTGGTTTTGCAGTCGGTGATGAAAAAATTATTCAAGCAATGACACAACTCGCTTCACAATCCACCAGTAATCCAGTCGCAGTTAGCCAATATGCGGCAATTGAGGCTTTAACAGGTGAACAGACGACAGTTGAAGACATGCGTCAGGCCTTTGAAAAACGCCTGAATCATATCTATCCAAAAGTAGCAGCTTTGCCAGGTGTTTCGCTAATAAAACCTGAAGGCGCCTTTTATCTATTCCCGAATGTCAAAAAAACATTAGAAATTTGTGGGTATGATAACGTGACTAATTGGGTGGAAGATTTATTACAAGAAGCGCATGTTGCTCTGGTAACGGGAGAGGGCTTTGGTGCACCAGAACATGTGCGGATGAGCTATGCGACAGATTTAATGACGTTAGAAAAAGCGATTGAGCGAATGAACGACTTTATAGAAAAGAAACGGATTCAGCACAACGCCTAAAAGAATAAACTAAGAAATGAACGGAGAGACAAACGTGGAACAAATTCAAATTATTGATTCAAACAAACATGTTGGAGAAACAGTAAAAATTGGCGCTTGGATTGCTAACAAACGCTCAAGCGGAAAAATTGCCTTTTTACAATTACGTGACGGGACAGCCTTTTTCCAAGGTGTCGTGTTCAAACCAAACTTCATTGAAGCTTTTGGTGAAGAAGCTGGTACAGAAAAATTCCAAGAAATTAAACATTTATCACAAGAAACAGCAGTCATGGTTACTGGTGTTATCAAAGAAGATAGCCGTTCTAAATTCGGCTATGAAATGGATATCACTGATTTAGAAGTCGTTGGCGCTTCAGAAGATTACCCAATCACGCCGAAAGAACACGGCACAGATTTCTTAATGGATCATCGTCATTTATGGTTACGTTCAAGCAAACAACATGCAATCATGTTAGTTCGTAACGAAATTATTCGTGCTACTTACGAGTTCTTTAACGAACAAGGATTCATTAAAATTGATAGCCCAATTTTAACAGGCTCAGCACCAGAAGGCACAACAGAATTATTTGAAACAGATTACTTCGGACAACCAGCATTCTTATCACAAACAGGTCAATTATATGCAGAAGCTGGTGCGATGGCATTTGGAAAAGTCTTTACTTTTGGACCAACCTTCCGTGCGGAAAAATCCAAAACTCGTCGTCACTTAACGGAATTCTGGATGATTGAACCAGAAATGGCATACACAACTCATGAAGAATCACTAGATATTCAAGAAGCCTACGTAAAACATTTAATTAAATCAGTATTGAAAAATCAACAATATCCATTGGATGTTTTAGAACGTGATACAGCGTTACTGGAAAAATATGTTTCGGAACCATTCAAACGTATTACTTACGATGATGCGATTGAGTTATTACAAAAAGAAGAAGCAAACAATGATTATGATCACATTGAATGGGGCGAAGACTTTGGTAGCCCACATGAAACCTTTATTTCAAATTACTATGGCGTTCCAACATTCATTTTAAATTATCCAAAAGCAATTAAAGCCTTCTATATGAAACCACATCCAACACGTGAAGATGTTGTAATTTGTGCCGATTTAATTGCGCCAGAAGGTTATGGTGAAATTATCGGTGGTTCAGAGCGTGCAACTGATTATGATTATTTGAAAGAAAAAGTAGCTGAGTTTGGCTTATCTGAAGAAGAATACAGCTGGTATTTAGATTTACGTAAATACGGTTCAGTGCCACATTCTGGCTTCGGATTAGGTTTAGAACGTGCTGTTACGTTCATTACTGGTAATGAACACATTCGTGAAGCGATTCCGTTCCCACGTATGTTAAACCGTATTTATCCATAGAGAACAAATAAAAAAAGAACTTCAGCAAAAGCCGAAGTTCTTTTTTTTAATTCTGCCATAATTTTTGCATCTGGTCCAAAATATCAATGACTTCTGTCGTGAAAAATAAGGAGCGGTTGGGTTGTGTACCTTTGATTGCTTCAACCATATTGTAGATTTCGTAATTCATGGCTTCAGCTGAGTACCCAGAAACGATGGTCTCAACCGTACCGTCGTTGTAGTGAACAATCGCTTCATCTGCGCGTGGATAATCTGTAATGGTAATATAGGCATCTTCAAAAGCAACAATTCCTTGCTTTGGCATTTTTGCTTGGAATGTTAATGAAATAGTAGCCAACTCATTTTCTTTATTCCGAAGCAATGTCACCGATTGTTCATCAACACCAGTAGAGAAGGGAACCATGCTAGAAGCTAAAACGTCTGGCTGTGAGCTGAGAAACCAACGAGCAAACGAAACCGCATAAGTACCAATATCTAACAATGCGCCGCCTGCTAAGTCAGGATTAAAAAAGCGATTTTTAGGATCGGGTTCTTTGTAACTTCCAAATGGTGCTTGAATCATTTTTAACTGACCAAATTTGCCAGCATCCATCAAGCGACGTAATTCGTCGTATAGTGGCATGTTAAAAATAGTCATGGCCTCTGCTAAAATAAGGTCATTTTTTTCTGCAACTGCCAAGGCTTGTTTTAATTCTGCCGCGTTCATCGTAATAGCTTTTTCACACAACACATGTTTTCCGGCCTGGAGCGCTTTTAAAATGTGTTCAGCATGTTGTTTATTTGGCACTGCTATATAGACAACATCGATCGTTTCATCTGCTAGCAATTCTTCATAAGAACCATAGGCTTTAGGGATTGAATAATCAGCGGCAAATTGTTCTGCTTTAGTCAATGTCCGTGAAGCAACAGCTGCAAGTTGGCTAGTTTCTTGTTTAAACGTTGAAGCAAATTCGTGGGCAATCCCACCTAATCCTACGATGCCCCATTGATATAATTTTTTTGTCAAAAGAAGTCCTCCTAATCTATGCAATTTCTTCAAATCTTCTTCATTATTTATTATACTGTAAACAAGAGAAATTAGAAAACAAGGACAATTTTGTAAATATGATAAAATCCAGAGATAAAAAGATGCTTTTTTTAGAGAATTTCAGTAAAATAGAAAATGGAGGCGAATGATTATGCATCAAGTTTATGTAGATATTATTGTTGACGCAATTATTGAACAGTACCAAACAGAAGAAAATTTTTACTCCGCTTATCAAATTCAAGCAGCCGATTGGCAAGCTTGGAAAGAAGGCCAATTTGGTTTGGACAATGAAGTCATGCAAAAAATTAAGAATTTATTTACGGATTATGAGTGGATGCTGACTCAAAAAATACTCCGCCAAACCATCTTATTTCCGGAAAAACGTAACCTAGCTGTTTCGGAATATAAACGGTTAAAAACAACAATTGCCAAAAAATGGTTACAATCTGATTTGGGCGTTGTAGAATTGATTCCTAATAATAAACAGGAACAAGAAATTGCTGCTGGTTATATTGATTTGAAAGTGACGCTGGCCTATGGCGAATGGGGTTTTGATGATATTATTACATTCCGGTTACCAGCTACGATTCAACGACAATTGGAAGGTTCAAAAGTTGAATTATTAGATTGGGTCAATGAAAATCTGATGGATACTTACGTAGGTGAATAACGAATAGGAAGGATGGTCTTTTGAAATACACAATTGCTGGGATTTTATCTGTGATTATTATGTTTGGTGCGGTAATTTTTGTCTTTTTTGGCAAAAAGCCAGTTGAAGAATCTGTTCACACATCAACTGAAACAACAGTGAAATCATCCACTAAAATTTCTGAAAGTAGTACAGTTTCTTCAACTGCTACCACTGAATCAAGTACTGAAATCACGAGCGTAAGCAGTGATGAAAGTTGATAATTTTCTGTGAAAATGATACAATTATTCGGTTATAGTAACAAATGAAATCAATCACGAAAGTGAAAGATAGTGAAACATTTTATCGGAAAATAAAAGATGAAGTGGGGAATTAATGAAGTGAGCAACTATCAGAAAAAAAGAAAAAAGCAGCTGAATTTGCCAAAGTTATTCTTAGGCGTAGTTGTCGTCGGTTTGGCCTTTGTCTTTTCGTTATCTGTCCTTTCTGATTCAGATAAGGGACAAAGCGAGTCAGTCAATCGCCAAAATGAAAACATCTCAAAAGAAGAATTTGTTGCTGAAATCACACCGTATGCACGTGAATTACAAGAATCTTACGGGGTATTACCAAGTATTATTATGGGGCAAGCAGTTTTAGAATCTAATTTTGGACAAAGTCAATTAGCATCGAAATATAACAATCTTTTTGGGATTAAAGCATATGGCAATCAACCAAAAGTCAATTTAGAAACAAAAGAGTATGTCAATGAGGTCTGGATTACGATTCAGGGTGATTTTCGAGTTTATGACAATTGGGAAGAATCCATGCGAGATCATACCAAGTTATTTGTTGATGGGGTCGATTGGGATCCAAATTTATATGAAAAAGTCTTGTTAGCCAAAAATTATAAAGAGGCTGCACAAGCGCTTCAAGATGCTGGATACGCAACGGATCCTACATACGCTGATAAGATCATTCATGTAATTGAAGAATACAATTTAAATAAATACGACCGTTAAGCATGGAGGAACGATGACAATGAGCGAAAAGTGGATTCCAGAAATTATGACGCCGCTGAAACAAGATATTGTAAAAATGCCAGAGATTATTCGGCAAGCCAGTGGCATTAAAATTTTTGGCCGTAAAATAAAATCAATTATTTTTACGACAGATATTGCGATTATCCGCAATACGGATGCACAGGCAGTGATTGCTGTATACCCTTTTACACCGCATCCAGCGATTACAAAAGGCATTATTGAAGCAGCGGATATTCCTGTCTTTTCAGGAGTCGGCGGCGGTTTAACGCAAGGCATGCGTTCTGCTTATATGAGTTTATTTGCAGAAGCACAAGGCTCAATGGGTGTCGTTTTGAATGGTCCTACACCAATTGAAACAATTAAAATGGTGGATGAAGCAATCGATATTCCTATTATCAGTACAGTAACTTCTATTCATACGCCAATTGATGAAAAACTTGCGGCTGGCGTGGATATGATTAATATCAGTGCAGGAAAAGACACTGCAGCCACCGTACGCTATTTCCGTGGCAAGTATCCAGAATTACCGATTATTGCAACAGGAGGACCAACTGAATCGAGTATTCATGAAACCATTATCGCCGGAGCGAATGCTATTACATATACGCCCCCTAGTAACGGTGAATTATTCAGCAAAAAAATGAAAAAATATCGTGAACAAGAAAAAGCAACCGATGAAGAATAAAAAACGCTTTGGCAGTCTATCCTGCCAAAGCGTTTTTGGCTATTTAATGTTCGCTTTTACGGAACAATGGAAGAATGAACCAATTATTTGAAAATTCTAATGAAAAAAAGTTGTTAAACCATTGAAAGTTAGAGATTTTTGTACTATCCTAGAGAAACATAGAAGCTTGTATAAGGTCAAAATACGGTTGACCGTCTCTACCCAGCACCGTAAATGCTGGTCTATAAGTGAAGAAGAGCGGATAGCCCTTTTTTGCTTTGGCAAAATGGGCTTTTTTCTTTTGTTAGAACACGAATATAAATAGCACTTTGTTTTATTTCGTTCGTTTTTAACGAACCGTCCTTTCCTCAGGATGAGAACAAAGCATCTATCGAAAAATAAGTAAAGGAGTTCATATTGTGAAGGAATTAGTCGAACGTATTAAAAATGATGGCCGTGTATTAGGTGAAGGTGTTTTAAAAGTAGATAGTTTTATTACGCACCAAGTGGATCCAGAATTAATGGAGGCTATGGGTAATCGTTTTGCTGAGGTTTTCGCAGAAGCAGGCATTACCAAAGTAATTACAATTGAAGCATCAGGAATCGCTCCTGCCTTATACGCAGCGCAAAAATTAGGCGTGCCAATGATCTTCGCTCGTAAGGCAAAAAGTTTAACCATGGATGAAGAGCTTTTAACGGCTTCAGTTTATTCATTTACAAAACAAGTGACAAGTCAAATTTCCATTTCAAGAAAATTTTTATCTGATGCTGATAAAGTGTTGATTATTGATGACTTTTTAGCTAACGGACAAGCTGCCAAAGGATTGGTAGAATTATGCCAACAGGCTGGTGCAAAGGTTGAAGGAATTGGTATCGTAATTGAAAAATCATTCCAAGATGGTCGTCAGTTATTAGAAGACATGGGCTTAAATGTAGTCTCTTTAGCACGTATTGCTTCATTAAGTGAAGGAACGGTGACGTTTTTAGAGGAGGATGCATAATCTTGGAAACAAAACAATTGAATACACCACAACAGACGGAAACACCAAATGGGAAAGCCGCCGTTTTAGGATTGCAACATTTATTAGCGATGTATGCTGGAGCAGTTGCCGTACCTTTATTAATCGGAACCGGCTTGAATTTTGATTCGCAACAAATGACGTATTTGATTTCAATCGATATTTTTATGTGCGGCGTTGCGACACTTTTACAATTAACGGTGAATAAGTTTTTTGGGATTGGCTTGCCAGTCGTTTTAGGTTGTGCCATTCAAGCAGTTGCACCTTTAATCATGATTGGTACGAACAAAGGGGTTGGTGCAATTTACGGTTCAATTATTGCTTCGGGCATTTTTGTCGTTCTTATTGCAGGATTTTTCTCAAAAATTAAACGTCTATTTCCGCCTTTAGTCACCGGCACAGTCATTACAGTTATTGGTTTGACCTTAATTCCTGTTGCTGTTGAAAAAATGGGTGGCGGCTTAGCAACGGACAAAAGTTTTGGTGATCCTAAAAACTTGCTCCTCGCATTTGTAACAATTGCCTTAATCATTGTTGTGCAAGTTTGGGGACGTGGCTTTATCAAGTCAATTGCCGTGTTAATCGGCCTAGTCGGCGGCACAATTTTAGCTGCGTTTCTGGGATTAGTGGACTTATCTCCTGTTGGTCAAGCTACGTGGTTTCATTTTCCACAGCCATTTTATTTTGGCAAACCAACGTTTGATCTTTCTTCTATTGTGTTGATGATTATTATTTCAATTGTTAGTATGGTTGAATCAACAGGTGTTTATTTTGCCTTAGGAGATATTACAGGGAAGAAAATTGGCGAAGATGATTTACGTCGTGGGTATCATGCAGAAGGTTTAGCCGTCATTTTAGGGGGGATTTTTAATACGTTTCCTTATACAGGTTTCTCTCAAAATGTCGGGTTAGTTCAATTATCTGGGATCAAAACACGTCGACCAATTTATTTTTCTGCTTTTTTCTTAATTATTTTAGGCTTATTACCAAAAATTGGTGCGATGGCCCAAATTATCCCAGAGCCAGTTTTAGGCGGCGGAATGCTGGTTATGTTTGGAATGGTGGCTGTCCAAGGAATGCGCATGTTGTCAAAAGTTGACTACTCAAATGACAAAAATTTATTAATTATTGCCATCTCGATTGGCTTTGGTTTAGGCTTTAATATTATGCCGACGCTCTTTAATAAAGTACCAGAAACTGTTAGCATGTTTACTGGTAATGGAATTGTCATGAGCAGCATTACCGCAATTATTTTAAATCTTTTATTCAATGGTTTAAAAGAAACCTCAGAAAGTAACGAATAGTTTCAAAAAAGTATGATAGATAAGGTCAGGTGGCTTTTCTTTCATACTTTTTTGACCTAATCATCGTTTAGAAAAATTTAATGTTTTCATCAATCTGAAGAGAAAAAGAGAAAAAAGCTTGGTTACAAAGAGACGAGTAGTAAGTTACCGCTGTTTTATCCTAAAGTATGTTAATAAATTCTGATGAGAAAACCTAATGGAAACACTGCTGGCACTTGAAGTTGAGCCTTTTTCCTTGTATCATGTAAAAAGAGCACTCTTAAAGGCTAGACTGCGACGAGAAACCGCAGAAGGATTTTAAGGATAAAACTGTGATGGAAAGTTGTGATGAACTTGGATAAACCACTATTACCTGGTCAAGTGATTGGTATCATTGGTGGCGGACATTTAGCAAAAATGATGGCCCTTAGTGCAAGAGAAATGGGGTTTCGAGTGGGTGTGCTAGATCCACAAATTGATTGTCCTGCTGCACAAGTTGCCGATTGGCAATTATTAGGAGCATATAATGATCCTGAAGCGTTAGAGAAATTGGCAAAACGTGCCCAAGTGATTACGTATGAATTTGAACATGCAGATGTTGATGCGTTAACAGCGATTCAACATTTGGCGAATATACCGCAAGGAACAGACATTTTAGCGATTACGCAAGATCGCTTAATGGAAAAAAGTTTCTTGGAAGATAATAATATTGTGATTGCCCCTTATGCAACGATTGTTAGTCCGACTGATATTCAAGAAGCAATTGATGGCATTGGTTATCCGTGTATCTTGAAGAATACGCGAGGGGAAGGTCGTTATGTACTACATAGTACTTCAGACTTAGCGCCATCCATGAATCTTCTAAGAGAAGGAACCTGTGTTTTGGAAGCTTGGATTCCTTACGAAAAAGAATTATCTGTTCTTATTTCTGGTAATGGTCGTGGCGAATTTGCGACATTTCCAGTTGTGGAAACAATTAAAAAAGAGCGTAAGCTACATGAAACGATTGCACCAGCCCGAATTGATGACGAAGTCAGTGGTGAGTTGCAACGAATTGCTAAGGTGATTGCTAAAGCAGTTGGTTTAGTCGGCACCCTTTCAATTGAAATGTTTTATACAGAAACAGGCGGGATTTATGTAAATAAAATTTTACCTCGTCCAGAAGATGCTGGGAATTTTTCTATAGATGCTTGTTCTTTTAGCCAATATGATACGCATATTCGTGGTTTATGTAATTGGCCAATGCCAACGATTCAACTGTTGTCTGAAGCAGTCACGGTCAATGTGCTTGGAAATGAGGCCTATGAAACGATGGACATTATTAATGAACATCCAGATTGGCATTTCCACTATTATGGCCACAGTGAAGCAAAAGCGCAACGAGCGATGGGGCATATTACTATATTAACCAAAGAAATCGATGAAACACTGGAAGAAATTAAAGAAACAAAGATTTGGTCGTAATTATTTTTCAAAAATTGAGGAGTAAAGAGGGGATAAGGTACAATGATTGATCGTTATACAAGACCCGAAATGGGCGCAATTTGGACAGATGAGAACCGCTACAAGGCATGGCTAGAAGTTGAAATTTTGGCGGATGAAGCTTGGGCAGAACTTGGCGAGATTCCTAAAGAAGATGTACAAAAAATCCGAGAAAATGCATCATTTGATGTTGCACGTATTTTAGAAATTGAAGCAGAAACACGTCATGATGTTGTCGCTTTTACTCGTGCCGTTTCAGAAACGCTTGGTGAAGAGCGAAAATGGGTACACTATGGGTTAACCAGCACAGATGTTGTGGATACTGCCTATGGTTATCTATTGAAACAGGCGAATGATATTTTACGGAAAGATTTACAAACATTTACGGAGATTGTCGGAGCCAAAGCCAAAGAGTATAAACATACGGTCATGATGGGAAGAACGCATGGTGTTCATGCAGAACCGACTACATTTGGTTTGAAATTAGCGTTGTGGTATTCTGAAATGAAACGCAACATTGAACGTTTTGAACATGCAGCCAAAGGTGTCGAAGCGGGTAAAATCAGTGGAGCCGTAGGTACCTTTGCCAATATTTCACCATTTGTTGAAGAATATGTTTGCGAACATTTGGGGATCCGTGCTCAAGAGATTTCGACACAAGTTTTACCACGTGATTTACATGCAGAATATGTTTCTGCCATGGCATTAATTGCGACAAGTATTGAAAAATTTGCGACAGAAATTCGTGGTCTACAAAAATCAGAAACACGTGAAGTAGAAGAATTTTTTGCAAAAGGACAAAAAGGATCTTCGGCAATGCCGCATAAACGGAATCCAATTGGTTCTGAAAATATGACTGGTTTGGCACGTGTGATTCGTGGTCATGTCATTACTGCCTTTGAAAATGTGAGTTTATGGCATGAACGAGATATTTCTCACTCGTCTGCTGAACGGATTATTATTCCCGATACGACGATTTTGCTAAATTACATGTTGAATCGTTTTGGTAATATTGTCAAAAACTTAACGGTCTTCCCAGAAAATATGAAGCGTAACATGGATGCGACCTATGGACTAATTTATAGCCAACGTGTCTTGTTAAAATTGATTGACCATGGCATGACACGTGAAGAAGCGTATGATCTGGTCCAACCAAAAACAGCTTACGCATGGGATCATCAAACGGCGTTCCGTCCGTTGCTAGATGCGGATGAAAAAATTACATCTGTCTTATCAAAAGAAGAGCTAGATGATGCCTTTGATTACCATTATCATTTAAAAAATGTTGACACGATTTTTGAACGTGTTGGTTTAGGATAAAAAGAAAGCGAGAAGAAGAGTGCTTCTTCTCGCTTTTCTCTTAGTTATTTTCAGAAAAATAATTGAAAATTATTCAGTAGAAAATAGTAAAAAAATCATTAAATTTTAGCAAACAAACATCAAAAGGTAAGTGACATTCACTTACCTTTTGATGTTTGTTTGCTATTTTACTAGTTGTACTTTGAATTTTAAAGGAGTTATTTTCATAAAATAATGAAATTTAAGCATTTTCATAGGCAAAAAGCACTATTAAACCTTTACAGGGGAAGAAAAAGTTATTTTTCAATTAATTGGTTTAAAAATTTAAAATTATTTTTTTTGTATCTTCGGCTATACTGAATTCATTAACGATAATTATTAAGGCAAGGAGAAAAAGGTGGTTGAAATGAATTTGTCACAAGTTCCAAACAAAACGACAGGGAATGGAATAAAAGTGTTTAGTTATCTCTGTTTTATAATTAGCTATTATTTAATCTTTTTGCATTTCGAAGTTGCTTTAGCTCAACAACCTGAGTCAAAGCCGCTAGCGGGTTTCACGGTTGAAAGTGTGATACCAGATAATCAGCTAGATAAGAATCAAACTTATTTTTATTTAGGTGTTCAGCCAAGTAGTCAGCAGATTGTTCAAGTGAAAATCAGAAGTTTGCAAAAAGAGTCCGTAACTGTCGCTTTAAGTATTCATGATGCAGTGAACGGAACGGATGGACAGATTGATTATACGCAGACGAGCCCCAAACTAGATTCTAGTTTGACGAATTCCATCACACAAATTGTTCATTTGCAAAATAAGGAAGCTACGGTCACTGTAAAAAACTTTGAAGAAAAAATAGTAAATTATGAAATTAGAACGCCTAAAGAGCCATTTTCGGGAGTTAAATTAGGTGCATTACGATTTGTCAAACAACTAGAGGATGAATCATTAACAACTAATCAATTTACATCAACCTATGCTTATACTATTTCAATCATGCTGACAGAAGATAAACAGCCATTTGATGAAGGAGCAGAATTGAAACTAAAAAAAGTTGATACAACGATCAGCGGTGGCCTACCTGTTGTTCAAGCAACATTCCAAAATCGACAACCAAAAGTTATGAAAGGAGCGACAATTACCAACTGGTTAACCAAAAAAGATCAGCCAAAAGAGTTACTAAAAAAAGTACAAGCAGATGTGTCAGTGGCACCTAATTCATTATTAGCTATGGATCTACCTTTGAATGAAGTTGTCCTGCCAGCGGGAACTTATACTGTTCACAGCCAAGTAAGTGTTGGTAATCAAGAATGGCAGTGGCGAAAAGATTTTATGCTCACACAAACGCAAATAAAACAATGGTCGGCTAGTACAGCTTCAGCAAAAAAGCAACCGCTTTTGTTAATAGGTCTTAGCGCATTGTGTCTTGTTACAATTAGCGTTTATTTTTATTTTAGAAAGGGTAGAACAAAATAAAGGAATAAAAAGGAAAAGAAGGTGTTGGTTATGAATAAGAAAATGATTTCTCTTATTTGTGTCATAGTTATATTGTTAGGCACGATGATTTTACCAATTAATGGCTTAGCTGAGGGATCTAAGTCGACAACAGTAACGAGTGAAATGCAACAAATTGTTGAAGAGTCATTACCTAAGCTATCAGAGCCACCAAAAAAAACGACAGAAACAACAGATTCTTCATCTGAAAAAACACAAGCTACTGAAGCAACGAAAAAAGTAGAAACTGTTTCTTTTACTTGGTCACAACAAGAATCAGAACGGCAAGTAGCTGCCGGATCGGATTTTTATCTAAAAATAACTAGCAATGTAACCTGGGCGGAAATACAATTACCTCAGGAAATTCAATATAATCCCCAAAAAAATCAACAATTGAAGGAGCATAGTTCCTATAATCAAGAACAACACAGCTTGGTTTTAAGAGACTTAGCTCAGTTGGGGGAGAGCTACTTGCTGTTAACGACAACAAAAGCAGGAACTTTCAGCTTGTCAGTCAAAGACAAAAATCAAAAAGAATTGGCTAATAATTTAGAAGTGACGGTTGCTAAAGAACCAATACCAGAGCCTCAAAAGCCACAGGAGCATAGTGAGCAGAAGCAAACGAAGGAAAATAAAAAAAGCAACCCCGACGATAAGTCTAAAAACATTGACGCCAAAGCGAATGGGATTACGGTCGGTTTGACTGCTCCTGCCACTTATCGCACGTATACCGACTCTACGACAGGAACAGCACCAGATTACTTAACGATTTCTATGCCAGTTTCCATCAGTCAAGCGGGACTCATTGGTACTTCGATTGAGCTTCCTTATGGCTTTTATCCAAGTAAAAGCGACCCCGTTTTTAAAAACTTTGATAATACAGCACCCATTTTTTCGTTGGTAACACCTAGTACGCCTAGCGCTAATTCAATTGTGGCGTCGTATGTAAATGACACGACCAATAAAAAGTTGATTATTCGTTTGAAACAAACCAAGACAACATTAGAGACGATTAATTTACGTTTTAAATTTAATAACGTCTATAATGCCAAAATTCCATCTGGACAAATCGTGTGGAATAATCTCCAAGCGAAGGTATTTGATAATACAGGTACACAAATCGCAAGCTCAGCGGCGAATAAAACCGTAAAAGCTGATGTGGGTTCTCTTGCTGCATATATCAGTTCTAGTTACGCAGTTCCTAGTAACAACAATTATTTTGATGGTGATATTGTTTTGGCACATTCTTATCGGTTTTATTATTTAGCTAGAGCGAATTTAGATCCTAGTTATGATCATCAAGTGTATGTTGAAATTCCAACAGGAGCTACATTAAAGGGAACTTTAGCCAATCGATTATTAAAAACAGGGGTCACAAATGCACAAGATCCTAGTGTGCCAGTAGGTTTTACTCGGTACTATCAGAAATTAGTAACTCTCTCACCAAATGTTTTAGAAAACCCAGCAACGCTTGTTGATTTAGTCTATCTTGATACAAGGGTTACTTTGAATAAAACTTATGCAGAAGGTAGTGCTTTTTCCATAAATTTTGGAATGAAGGTAAAATTTATGAATGGGAAAATAAATACTCTCACAACTACGAAAAGTTATATAAAGCGTTCTAGACCAGATTTTCAATTGTCAGGAGATGGTATCCATTCAACTATTGTAGGTTCGACTGACACAGTTAATAACTTAGACAATTTAGCGACAGCTGGATATTTTTACGCTTTTGGCTATTCTTCATTTAATCGATCTAGTACTATTAAGAATACTGGAGCTAAAGCAATTGAAGGGCTAACATACAAATTACAAGAATTAACTGCAGGTTCAGCTAAAGGAAACTTTGCTAATTTCTATATTTTTTGTTTTACTGATGGAGTGAACGCACCAGCCTATTACCGACCTTGGTTTCAGATAAAAAATGCTGTAACTGGAACGAGTCGTTCTGTTTGGAGTAGTACGCCAGCTAAGGCTAGTAGCTTTAGTCCCGCTTTGCCGACTTTAGCAACCAATGAGTATATTGCCACCATTAATATTATTCCCATGGGAACCGATGGCAAAACCGCCAATTCACTACCTCCAGGTAATGGGATGGGATTCAGATATCAGATCAAAAGTTGGCCTAATGGAAAGTGGCCAGATGGAACCGCGCTTTCTAAGAAGTCGAATCCAATTACCTTTGGAGCCACCATGCAGTACCAAGATGCAACTGGTACTCCCACAGAGTTTAAATTAAGCGATAAAAAAGCGTATTATAATAAAGGCGTGTCGCTAAATGTTTCTGCCAATTTGACCAGTGCCAATAGTCAAAATAAACTGCCTGGGGACACGATTAACTATGAAATAATTGGGAAAAATAATAGCTACTATACAAACACTTCTTCAGGGGATTGGGAGAATCCAATTATTACAATTAAAGTGCCCAAACAGTTACGATTAAAAGCTACTACGAAAAAAGATTTTATTGATGAGAGTAATCAAGTTACCTATCCAGCTTCGGTGACTGTTGAAACGTTACCTATAAATGATACAACTTACAATTATTATCGTTTTAAGACATCCAGCACGGCTTATAAATCTAAAGTAGCAAGAGAGAGTAGTATATTCAGGATTCCTTTAGAATTTGTCGTGGATAGTTCAACCGCTTCCGGAAGCTATCAGATTCCTTATGTCGCTTATAGCAGCCCTAAGACAACGGATTTCTTTAATCGTGTACCTACTCAGTTAGATGCTACAGAGGCTAAGAAAATCGGTTTAGACAACACGAATGAAAATAGCTACGTAATGAATTCATCTGCTACTAGTAACACCGGCTTCTCCGTTGTTGACGCTTCAAAACTGGATAGCGCAACAAACGCTCGTGGATCAGCAACGCAATCTTGGTCTAGTAGTAATATTTTTGCGGTGGAAAGTAAAGGAACACCGCAAATGCAAACAGTGATTAAAAATTCAGGAAATACCAATTTCACAAGCGTTCGATTATATAACATATTACCTTCTGCTAGTGATGGTCGTGGTTCAACAGGAAGTATCGGTTTTACAAATTTGACCAATAATAGTGGAACAGCCAAAATTTACTATACAACTAAGCCTGTCTCACAATTACCTAGTTATACTAACAATGATTTACAAGCATGGAATGCCACTAAATTAACTAGTTTAGGTTTCACAACAACCAAACCCGCTAACTCTGCTTTAATCACAGCAATCTATGTCGATTTTGGAGCCACTACAATCAAACCAGGTGAGACATTAGATGCGATTATGAACTTTTTAGTGCCGGAAGCGGAAAATCAAAAAGCGATTAACCAATTTCAATATTCTGCCAAAGAAGCCAAAGCGGGAGCAACTTTAACGGCAGTCAGTAACAAAATTACCTTTAGTACGGAGTTTGCTCAAGTAGCATATGAACAAAATTTACCAAACGTTATCGTGCCAGGAAGTGGTGTGAAAGGTCTACCTTCTCCGCAAACGATTCAGTTAGATGTGAATGATGCAGGAAAAATTGTCATTCCAACAACAAAACCAACGCTTAGTGGTTATACTTTTGTAGAATGGCAAGATGTTGCAACGGCAACCAAAAAATATCAACCTGGTGCAACGATCAGCTTTACGTCTACTTCAACTACTACAAAAATAACACTGAAAGCTATTTGGAAACCTATCTCAGTGAATGTGACTTTTAATGCCAATGGGGGCTCGGGTGGTACAGCAGCTAAAGCATATACTTTTGGTACAGTGATTAATTTAAGTACTGTTGCGAAGCCAACAAGGACGGGTTACACTTTCCAAGGTTGGGCTGCAACAGCCAACGCCGCAACCCCAAATATTACAACAAACCCTCTTGTTAATTATGCCTCAGCTAAGACCTATTATGCTGTTTGGAAGGGGAATGCGTATACCGTAAAGTTTGATGCGAATGGGGGAACGGGTACCATGCCTAACGCTAGCTTTATTTATGGAACAGGCAAACCATTACCAGCCAACACCTTTACAAAAGAGAGTAATACGTTCCTTGGGTGGTCGAAGACACGGACAAGTGCAGTTGTATATACGGATAAACAAATAATTTCGACATTAACTGCTACTAACAATGGGACTGTAACGTTATATGCGAAATGGAGTGGGCAACGACCCGTATTGATGGGGACACCAAGTACGTTTGATTTTGGCAAACAAACTATTTCGCCAATGGCAAAAAATTACGGATTAAATTCAGCAAACTATGTAGGAAGTCCCGAATTACAACAAGCTGGTTTTAAGTTACGTCTAGAAGATAATCGACCAATCAGCACAGGTTGGAAATTAAACGTTAGTTTATCTGAATTTAAAGATAGTACTGGTACATCTTTACCACAAGGAGAAGGGATTACCTTGAACTTTGCGAACACTCAACTTCAAAAAGTTCAATATGCTAATACAGCTGTGGAATCAGTAACTAATAGTTTTACCAATGGACCGACGTTAGGTTCTCAAGCTTTTCGATCGGGTGCAACAGCCCAATCAATAATAACAGCAACTGGAACGCAAGGAAGTGGAACTTGGCAACTATATTTTCCTTTTGAAGAGATAAAATTAACTGTGCCTGCAAATGTAGGAGAAATATCAAAAGTATATCAATCTACAGTAACCTGGTCATTGGACGATGTAGTCTAATCTTAGTATGTTTCACTTGAAAGGAAAGTTAATTGTATTAAGAAAAAATGTTTCCGAAGAAAAAATATAAGTTTTACAGTAACATTAAAAAACAAACGTATTGTTAAATACGTTTGTTTTTTTCTATACTTTTTTCGATTTATCCTTTATGATGTAACTTAAATAGTTACATTAACTATTTAATGCAAACAAAGGAGGAGAAGTATGGATAAACAACAGCGAGGCATTCAAGTGATTAGAATTTGGCTAGGGGTGACGATGCTAATTCATGGAGTGATGAAAGTAACGTCATTGGAAGATACTTTAGCGTTTTTTGGTAGTATTGGTTTGCCAAGTCTTTTTGTTTATGGTGTAGCAGCAATTGAATTAATTGGTGGATTATTTATGATTATTGGCTTTTTAATTCCTTTGGTATCAGTAGGATTCATAGCAGTTTTAGTCGGAGCTATTTTTTCTTTTGGTTTGGCAAGTGGTTTTAGTGGTTATGAGTACGAATTATTTTTAGCGATAACCAGTTTGGCTATTTTGGTTAGCTATGCCGATAAAAAGTATCTTACGTTAAAACTTTATTTTTAATAAATCAAAGCAATAAAGAGTTGGTCAAACTAGTTGTGATTGCGAAAAAAGCCCTAAAACAGTGATATTTAGTTGTTTTAGGTTTTTTTTATCAAAAAAGGTCAAAAAAGGTCAATTTATTTATTGACCTTTACTGACCAATGGGGTATAATAAATTTATAAGGTTTACGAATACCTTAACTTTTGAAGAAATCCATCAAAAGTCGGATAATAATAATTGTAAAGAATGTTAAAATAAAAAAGACAAAATAATAAACGGGAGGGATCGTTTATGAATATTGAAAAAATGACAACCACGCTTCAAGAGGCGATTGCTGAAGCTCAAAAAGTTGCGGTGACACGGCAACATCAAGAAATTGATATCGCACATTTATGGAAAATTTTTCTTCAACCAAACCATTTTGGACGTAATTTTTACACAGATGCTGGTTTAGATGTTGACGCATTTGAACGAGAAGTAGATAACGCGTTAGATGAATATCCAAGTGTGGCGGGCGGTAATGTGCAATATGGTCAAAATTTAAGTCAAAATTTGTTCCATTTATTGCAAGAAGCTGATTCACTTCGAGAAGAATTCCAAGATGAATTTTTATCAACCGAAATTGTACTTTTAGCTTTAATGAAATTGAAAAATTATCGTTTAACAAAATATTTAATGCAACAAGGCATTACGGAAAAAGAGTTAAGAAAAAATATTGAAGAGATGAGAGGAGGAGATCGTGTGACTTCTCAAAACCAGGAAGAACAATATAAAGCACTAGAAAAATACGGTGTTGACTTAGTACAACAAGTAAAAGCAGGAAAACAAGATCCAATCATTGGTCGTGACGAAGAAATTCGTGACGTTATTCGGATTTTATCAAGAAAAACTAAAAATAATCCAGTCTTAATTGGTGAACCAGGTGTTGGTAAAACAGCGATTGTTGAAGGATTAGCACAACGAATCGTTCGTAAAGATGTTCCCGAAAACTTAAAAGATAAAACCATTTTTTCTTTAGATATGGGTGCCTTAATTGCGGGAGCAAAATTCCGTGGCGAATTTGAAGAACGGTTAAAAGCTGTTTTAAAAGAAGTGAAAAAAAGTGATGGCAAAATCATTTTATTCATTGATGAAATTCATAATATCGTCGGAGCTGGTAAAACTGAAGGCAGTATGGACGCTGGGAATTTATTAAAACCGATGCTAGCACGTGGTGAATTGCATTTAATCGGTGCCACAACGCTTGATGAATATCGCCAATATATGGAAAAAGATAAAGCCTTAGAACGTCGTTTCCAAAAAGTATTAGTCAAAGAACCAACAGTAGAAGATACAATTTCTATTTTGCGTGGCTTAAAAGAACGATTTGAAATTCACCACGGCGTGAATATTCATGACAATGCTTTAGTTGCTGCCGCTACTTTATCCGATCGCTATATTACTGATCGTTTCTTACCAGATAAAGCGATTGACTTAGTCGATGAAGCAAGCGCAACGATTCGAGTGGAAATGAATTCGATGCCAACAGAGCTCGATCAAGTAACACGTCGGTTAATGCAACTAGAAATTGAAGAAGCGGCCTTGAAAAAAGAATCAGATGATGCAAGTAAAAAACGGTTAGCCAACTTGCAAGAAGAATTAGCAGATTTGCGTGAAGAAGCCAACTCAATGAAAATGCAATGGGAAACGGAAAAAGAAGAAGTTAATGCGGTTTCCAACAAACGTGCAGAGATTGATAAAGCAAAACACGAATTAGAAGATGCTGAAAATAATTATGATTTAGAACGAGCTGCTGTTTTGCGTCATGGAACAATTCCGCAATTAGAACATGAATTGAAAGAATTGGAAGAAAAGAACGCTAAAGATAACGTCAAAATGGTACAAGAATCGGTTACTGAAAACGAAATTGCGCAAGTGGTCGGTCGTTTAACCGGCATTCCTGTGACAAAATTAGTTGAAGGCGAACGAGAAAAATTAATGAAACTGAATGAAACATTACACAAACGTGTGATTGGTCAAGATGAAGCCGTCGATGCTGTTAGTGATGCGGTGATTCGTTCAAGAGCAGGCTTACAAGATCCAAATCGCCCACTTGGTTCGTTCCTTTTCCTAGGACCAACTGGTGTTGGTAAAACAGAACTTGCTAAAGCTTTAGCTGAAGATTTGTTTGATTCTGAAGATCATATGGTACGGATTGACATGAGTGAATACATGGAAAAACATGCCGTGTCTCGTTTGGTTGGTGCCCCTCCAGGCTATATTGGTTATGAAGAAGGTGGCCAGTTAACAGAAGCTGTTCGTCGAAACCCTTATACAATTGTCTTATTAGACGAAATTGAAAAAGCGCACCCAGATGTCTTTAATATCTTATTACAAGTTTTAGATGATGGTCGTTTGACAGATTCTAAAGGTCGGGTCGTTGATTTTAAAAATACGGTTTTAATTATGACAAGCAACATCGGCTCTCAGCTTTTATTGGAAGGTGTGACACCTGAAGGAACAATTCCAGAAGAAGTTGAAAATCAAGTCATGAATATTCTAAAAGGACACTTTAAACCAGAGTTCTTAAACAGAATTGATGATACTATTTTATTTACACCATTAAGCTTGGATAATGTGAAAGGAATCATTGGTAAAATGACCGCGCAACTTGCTCATCGTTTAGAGCAACAAGAAATTGTGTTGGAAATCACTGATGAAGCTAAAACATGGATTGCTGAAAATGGGTATGAGCCAGCTTATGGAGCTCGTCCGTTAAAACGTTTCATTACTCGTGAAGTCGAAACACCATTAGCAAAAGAAATTGTTTCTGGTCGAGTAATGCCAAAAACAAAAGTCACGATTAGTCTATTAGACAATCAATTAGTTTTTGAAAATGAACCAATAGAAGAAGTATAAAAAAAGAACGAGCGAATTCGCTCGTTCTTTTTTATTATGACAATCGTTGCTTAATTTCTTCCAACAAATCCTCTTCTGAAGAAACAACCCGACCATTCAATTTAATCAAACCAACTGTGTAAAGGTTTAAATAATGGAATTGATTTTCAGCGACTTCGTTCAAAGCATCAAGCTTTTGGTGATTATCAGCACCTTGTTGGCGGCTGTCTGTGTAAAGGGCAACCACCGGAATTCCTTTGGCATAAGCAACACCAATTTCGGAAGCTACGCCCGCATCAATGGTTGGACCGTCTAATAAAGCAACCAATAAGTCGCTAGCAAGGACGTTTTCTGTATCTGCTAAGGCAATCATTTTACTATCGGCATAAGCAGATTTGTCGTTAATCGCCGCATTTTCTTGTGGTAAATAAAGATCGATTGTTTTATCCAATTGTCGAATTTGTTCGACTAAATAGGCATTATAACGTAAGTCAGCTTGCGAAAATAAAGGTCCTGCAAAATAAATTTTTGTCATTTGTCTGTCTCCAATCCAAGGGTTTAGAAATAATCACTGAAATAAGCTTCTTGGTCAGGAAAAATCCGTTCCAAAGAATTTAAAGTTTCTTTATCTGTATCAATGCGCTCAATTCGATGTAAGTACGAAGGGCGTCGGTAATTCATGACTAAACAAGTTAGTGTTTGAATATCTAAGTGAACGGCGGTGCCTAGAGGTTCATCCGTAATGGTTACTTGATCATTTTCATCCCAAATTAAGCCAAAAATACCATTATTCCACTCAGCAACAGGATCTTTAACGACAAAATGGAAGGGCTTAGCCGTACTTTCAAAAGGAAAGTTTTCTAAAAAGGCTTTGACATCAACAATTCGAGCCATATAATAGGGCTCAATGCTTTCTTTAATTTGGCTGTCTTCTAAAAGAAAGGCTAGTGGTTCGTTTTTATAGATATCGCCCTTGACCCAATAAACCATCGAAAAATGCGCAGTAATAAAATTCCACAAGCCATTTCGGGCTTCTTGGTTCAAGTAAAACATTTCCTTAATATGAAATACCTCATCGGCCACCCAATAGAAAAGTACTCCTAAAGGTTCTTGATTGGCACCATAATAGACAGCAGCAGTCCGTTCTTCCTCGTTTTCGAAACGCCAATATTCTTCCCAGTTGAAGGCACTACGAATGAGCGCGCCGTGATTTTGACGAGCGAATCGCGCATAGACATCAAAGACATCTGGGTGATCGACAGCTAACCGTTCAATCATTCCTGGAACAGGAACGGTTTTTGGTAATTGCGTATCCCGAATTTTAAAAGATAACTTGTCGGACATAATTTCCCAACCTTTACGTCGGTAATAAGGGATGTTGTAAGGGAAAAGATAAGAAATCCACTGTTTATCTTGGCGCATTTCTTCTAATGCTGTTTGAATCAAGTCTTTCATTAAACCGTGGTTGGCATATTCAGGATAGGTACCGACACCAGTAACGCCGCCCATTTTATACAAAGCGCCATGGATATTGACTTCGCATGGATAGATAGCAATTTGTGAAATTAATTGATTTTCGTGAAACCAGCCAAATACTTTTGAAAGTTCTAAAATCGGTTGTTTTGATTTGATAAATGCGCGTTTGTTTTCAAAACCACTTTCTTCAATATCTGCTTCAGTCACTTGAAAAACATAGGAAAGAAGTTCATTAAATTGATCAATGTGTTCTTCCTCAACAGGCTTTAAGGTCAGTTGCTTTCGAAATTCTTGTTCATCCATTTTTCCATCTCCAATAAATTTACTGTTTTTAGTATACCAAATTTTTCGAAACTCTGTTAGCCTTTCGAAACCAAAAGAATAAAAGGGAAGTGCTTTAAATCTTCTTCAAAAATTGGTATAATGAAAAGTGCTGATTATCCTAGACCTTTAAACATGATAATTTGATAAAAAAGGCAACTAAAATATAACAATTGATTAATGAAGCTAGCAGGGAGCTAGCTTTTCTTAAAAGAAATGAGGCAAAAAATGAACAATAAAGAAATGAAAGCAAGACAAGAGAAAATTCGTAATTTCTCGATTATTGCCCACATTGACCATGGGAAGTCAACTTTAGCCGACCGGATTTTGGAAAAAACAAATACAGTTAGCAGTCGAGAAATGCAAGATCAATTACTTGATTCAATGGATTTAGAGAGAGAACGCGGCATTACCATCAAATTAAACGCAATTGAATTAAACTATACAGCCAAAGATGGTGAAACCTATACTTTCCATTTGATTGACACACCAGGACACGTCGATTTCACCTATGAAGTTTCTCGTAGCTTGGCAGCTTGTGAAGGGGCTGTTCTAGTTGTTGATGCGGCGCAAGGAATTGAAGCGCAAACGCTAGCAAATGTCTATTTGGCATTGGATAATGACTTAGAAATTTTACCTGTTATTAATAAAATTGATTTACCCGCCGCTGATCCAGAGCGTGTTCGGACAGAGATTGAAGACGTAATTGGAATTGATGCATCGGAAGCTGTTTTAGCAAGTGCAAAAGCAGGAATTGGGATTGAAGATATTTTAGAACAAGTGGTGGAGTATGTACCAGCTCCATCAGGCGATATTGAGGCTCCTTTAAAGGCTTTGATTTTTGACTCTATTTACGATAGCTATCGAGGAGTTGTTTTAAACATTCGTGTAATTGACGGTGTCGTTCGTCCTGGAGATAAAATCCAAATGATGAGTAACGGTAAAACGTTTGATGTAACAGAAGTCGGCGTTTTTTCACCGAAACCAATTGCTCGTGATTATTTAATGGTTGGTGATGTGGGCTATATCACCGCTAGCATTAAAACGGTTCAAGATACACGGGTTGGGGATACAGTGACTTTGGCTGACAATCCAGCAGCAGAAGCACTACCAGGCTACCGCAAAATGAATCCAATGGTTTATTGTGGCTTATATCCAATTGATACGTCGCGCTACAATGATTTACGGGAAGCATTAGAAAAATTACAATTAAATGATGCGGCGTTACAATTTGAACCAGAAACATCGCAAGCTTTAGGGTTTGGTTTCCGTTGTGGTTTCTTAGGTTTGCTGCACATGGATGTTGTTCAGGAACGTTTGGAACGAGAATTTAATTTAGAGTTAATTACAACAGCACCGTCTGTAATCTATCACGTTAATAAAACTGACGGAACAACCGTTGTTGTTGATAACCCAGCTGAATTTCCAGAACCAGTAACGATTGAATCTGTGGAAGAACCTTATGTTAAAGCGCAAATCATGGTGCCAAACGATTATGTAGGAGCAGTAATGGAATTATCACAACGTAAACGTGGCGAATTCATTACAATGGATTACTTAGACGATTATCGTGTAAACGTAGTTTATGAAATTCCGTTATCTGAAATCGTGTTTGACTTTTTCGATAAATTGAAATCAAGTACAAAAGGCTATGCATCCTTAGATTACGAAATGGCTGGCTATCGCACCAGCCGTCTAGTGAAAATGGATATTCTATTAAATGCTGAAAAAGTGGATGCGTTAAGCTTTATTGTTCACCGAGATTTCGCATTTGAGCGTGGGAAAGCGATTGTTGAGAAATTGAAAAAACTAATTCCACGTCAACAGTTTGAAGTCCCAGTTCAAGCGGCGATTGGTCAAAAAATTGTGGCTCGTTCAGATATTAAAGCCTTACGCAAAAACGTACTGGCTAAATGCTATGGTGGCGATGTTTCTCGTAAACGTAAATTGTTAGAGAAACAAAAAGAAGGGAAGAAACGGATGAAACAAATTGGGTCCGTGGAAGTTCCTCAAGAAGCCTTTATGGCAGTTCTGAAAATGGATGAAGATGATCAGAAAAAATAACTTATTAAAAAAGGTCGAGACAGAAGTATTTATTTCCGAAGGAGTTGCTTCTGTTCCCACCGTTTATCAGTTTTTGAGCGTGGAGCAAAAATCCAAAGTGATTTTTGTCCCACGCTTTTTTTGAAAATATAAATTAAAGTAAACTATATTTTAAAATAAAACACGCAAAATTGCGTGCTTTTTTATATTGTGATAGAATATACATACGAAAGCTTATAAATAATCAAAATAATTTTGCAAATCAAGTAAATAAGGAGAGAACAAATGGCTGGAACAATAAAAGAAATTGCTGAAAAAGCAGGAGTATCTAGGGGAACTGTGGATCGAGCATTGAATAATCGCGGCCGAATCAATCCTGAGGTTGCTGAAAAAATTAAAACAATAGCGAAAGAAATGAACTATGTTCCGAAGAAAAAAAAGATGGCCAAAGAAGAAGCAATCAAATTAGGTGTTGTGACACAATTGGCAAAATCATCTTTTATGATTCCAATTCGATCAGGTTTACAAGCAGTTATAGGTGATCTAAAAAAAAGAAATATCGATTGCTTTTTAGAGGAAATAGACGGGGTCGATGAAGCGGCGCAGTTACAGGCACTTGAACGCTTGTTAGAACTTGGTGTAAAAGGAATTGCCATCATGCCAGTTGATAGTGTGGCGATTAGAGAAAAAATCAATCAGCTTACGGAACAAGGCATTAAGGTCATTACATTCAATTCGGACATTGTTGGTAGTAAACGTCAGTGCTTTGTCGGAATGGATAACTTTAAAAGCGGGAAGACAGCTGCTGGATTATTAGGAATGTTGACAAAAGGAGAGGGAGATGTCCTAGCTATTACTGGATATTTTGGAAATAGTGTGAATAGTTTACGAGTTGCTGGTTTTGTTGAAGAATTGAAACAGTCATTTCCACAATTGAAATTAACAGGTGTTCAAAGCAGTTTTGATTCGAGCGATGAAGTCGAAAAGATTTTAAGTGACACATTAGAGAACTATACTAATTTAAAAGGTGTCGTTGTGTTTTCAGGAGGTCAAGCAGGAATTGCTCGTGTGTTGAAAAAAAGGGCAGGGAAAGACAGACCGTATGTGATTATCTATGATTTAACTGAGAAAAATATCGAGATGCTGAAAAAAAATCAAGTTGATTTTCTAATTGATCAAGATGGTTTTACGCAGGGCTATCGGTCTTTGCTACTATTAGCGAATCAACTACAGAATAATAAATTTATAACAGAAGAGATGTTATTTACAGATATCATTATTAAAACAAAATATAATCTTTAAAAGAAGTGTGAATCTTGCTGTAAAGCAATTCATGCTTCTTTTTTTGCGTTCTTTTAAAATGCACGCAAAAATAATGTGCAAATTTAATGTTGCACGCGTTTTGAAAGCGTGCTATAATTCGTTTGTAAATAATAGAAGAACGAAGAAGAGGTGGATCTATGAGTTATATTAGCTTTGATCAATCAAAAGAATTTGATCTAGTTCTTTTAGGTAGAGTGGCTATCGATTTTAACCCTGCCTATAATGAGCAAGTTAAAGAAGAATTTAAGCCTTTAAAAAATGTTCATATGTTTGAAAAGTTTGTGGGAGGTTCTCCTGCAAATATTTCCGTGGGTATCACCAAACATGGGATGAAAGCTGGCTTCATTGGGAAAGTATCCGATGACCAGTTCGGAGAATATGTTATTGATTACTTTAATGAGCAAGGCATTGATACTTCTCAGATAAGTAAAGCACAGCATGGCGAAAAGTTGGGTCTGACTTTTACAGAAATGCTATCACCTAAAGAAAGTAGCATTTTAATGTATCGGAACCAAGCTGCAGATTTACAACTAAGTGTCGAAGATATCGATGAAGATTATTTGAAACGTTCAAAAGCCTTATTAATTTCAGGGACTGCTTTGGCGGAAAGCCCTTCAAGAGAAGCCGTGTTAAAAGCTGTGATGTTAGCGAAAAAAAACAACGTCAAAATTATTTTTGATATCGACTATCGAGAATACAATTGGAAAAATGTGGATGAAATCGCTATTTATTATTCAATAGTTGCGAAAGAATCAGATATTATTATGGGCTCGAGAGAAGAATTTGATTTAACTGAAAGATTGATTCAACCAAATATGACAGATAATGAAAGCGCTGTTTTTTGGCATAATTGTGGCGCTCAAATAGTCGTTATTAAACACGGAATGAAAGGCTCAACAGCTTATACAGCAGATCAACAACAGTTTTCAATTAAACCATTTCCAGTGGAGGCACGTAAGGGATTTGGTGGCGGTGATGGCTATGCAGCTGGATTTTTATATGGTTTATTTGAAGGTTGGGAAATTATCGATTGCTTGGAGTTTGGCTCAGCGGAAGCTTCGATGATGGTCAAAAGTAACAATTGCTCAGATTCTTTACCAACGACGCAAGAAGTAAAAGAGTTCATTAAACTGGAGAAGGAAATATACGGCGAAATGATCGCCAGGATTTAAGGTGGATAAAATGGAAAAGACGATTCGTTTAACGACAGCACAAGCATTATTAAAATTTTTGAATCAACAATATATCAGCATTGATGGAAAAGAAACACCTTATGTGGAAGGAATCTTTCATGTATATGGTCATGGGAATGTTTTAGGGATTGGTCAAGCGTTGGAACAAGATCCGGGACATTTAAAAAGTTACAGTGGAAAAAACGAACAAGGGATGGCTCATGCTGCTATCGCTTTTGCTAGACAAAGTTTACGTAAGAAAATATTCGCAGTTTCAGCGTCTGCTGGTCCAGGTTCTGCTAATTTATTGACTGCTGCTGGAACGGCTTTCGCTAATAATATACCTGTATTGTTTCTGCCAGCAGATACGTTTGCTACTCGGCAACCAGATCCCGTATTACAGCAGTTGGAACATGAATCAAGTGTAACCTTTTCTACCAACGATGCTTTCCAAGCGGTTTCTCGCTATTGGGATCGTATTAATCGGCCAGAACAGCTGATGTCAGCATTGCTACGGGCATTTGAAGTTATGACCAATCCTGCAACTACAGGACCTGCCACCATTTGTTTGCCACAAGATGTTGAGTCAGAAGCCTATGATTATCCAGTAGAGTTTTTTAGAAAAAGAGTTCATTATATCGATCGACGGATGCCGACAATTCGTGAGCTTGAAACAGCTAGTCACTTGATAAAGGATAGTAAACACCCAGTAATTATTGTGGGGGGCGGTTGCAAGTATTCAGAAGCAGGTGAGATCCTTCAGAAAATTTCTCAAGTTCATCAGATACCTTTGGTTGAAACACATGCTGGTAAATCAACTGTTTCATGGGGATTTGAAAATAATCTTGGAGGCTTGGGAATTTTAGGTACCTCGGCTGCTAATAAAGCTGTTCAGCAAGCGGATTTGATTATTGGAATTGGCACGCGTTATACGGATTTTACCACTGCATCAAAAAGTATTTTTAATTTTGAACAATCAAAAATGATAAATATTAACGTAAGTCGACCACAGACTTACAAAATGGAAGCGTTTCAAATTGTGGGAGATGCTCGAGCAACCTTAGAAGGAATTCTGCCAATGATTGAAGGATATCGAACGGCTTATGGTGAAAAAATCACTGAACTGAAGAACGAATGGGTGAAAGAGCGGGAGCGATTAAAAACAACTCATTTTAAACGGAAAGATTTTGATCCGGAAATCAAAAACCACTTTACACAGGATATTTTAAATGATTATGCTGATTCTTTGAATACAACTCTGACACAAACAGAGGTTTTCGTTCATCTGAATGATTTTGTCGAAGATGATGCGATTGTGATTGGTTCGGCAGGGTCATTGCCAGGCGATATGCAACGATTGTGGAATCCTGTAAAGGAAAATACTTATCATTTAGAGTATGGCTATTCTTGTATGGGCTATGAAATTGCTGGTGCAATGGGGGTACGGCTTGCTAATCCTAATCAAGAGGTTTACGCATTAGTCGGTGACGGTAGTTTTTTGATGTTGCATAGCGAACTGGTCTCTGCATTACAATATGACAAAAAAATCAATATTGTTCTGTTCAATAATTCTGGGTTCGGATGCATTAATAATCTGCAAATGGAGAATGGCGGCATAAGTCAAGGGACGGAATTTAGAAATACAAAAGGCGAAATTATGAATATCAATTATGCTAAAATCGCTGAAGGATATGGTGCCAAAGCGTATCAAGTCCATTCGATTGAAGAACTAAAACAGGCGATTGTCGACGCGAAAAACCAAACGCAATCGACATTGATTGAAATAAATGTTCTTCCTAAAACGATGACTGCTGGTTACGATGGTAGTTGGTGGAATGTCGGTGTTGCTGAAGTATCAGAAAAACCAGCGATTCAAGAAGCATACCAAGTTAAAAAAGAAAAACTTGCAACTGCTAGAAAATATTAGGTATTCGTTATACAACCAAAAAGTTAGGAGCGAATGAATTGAAAAAAACATTGAAACATCAACCGTTGATAAAAGAACTAGCTCCCGGTGTTCGACAAGTTCAAAATATTCGAAAAAACAACACTGATTTACAGTATATTGAGTTTCAAGTTCTTGAATTAGATAATGGAGCAATGTATCAAGAAGCTGGTAATGAACTGGAAGTTTGTATCGTTGTATTAACTGGCAAAATCAATGTTAAGGTGAGCGATAAATGGTACGAGAATTTAGGTAAACGAACCTCTGTTTTTGAAAAAATTCCGACAGATAGTATCTATATTCCAGCAAAAACGTCGTTTGAACTAATAGCAACTTCTGATACTGTTCGTTTGGCCCTTTGTTATTCGCCAGCTAAAAAAACGTTGCCAGTGCACGTGATTACCGCTGAGGAAAATACGGTTGAAAAACGAGGGATATATCAGAATAAACGACTAGTGCATAACATTTTACCAGACAATGTCGATACTGCCAGTAGTTTGTTGGTGGTTGAAGTCTACACTGAAGGTGGTAACTTTTCTAGCTATCCACCACACAAACATGACCAAGAAAATTTACCTGACGAATCTTATTTAGAAGAGACGTATTATCATGAGCTGAATCCAGAGCAAGGCTTTGTTTTCCAACGAGTATATACAGAGGATGGTTCTATAGATGAAACGATGACTGTAGAGCATCAAAATGTTGTGGAGGTACCTAAGGGATATCATCCTGTCGGCGTGCCAGATGGCTACACCTCTTATTATTTAAATGTGATGGCAGGACCTGAACGAATTTGGAAGTTTCATAACGAGAAAAAACACGAGTGGATTTTAAATCGGAACGAATTGACTAACAATTAGAAACAAAAAAATAAGTAGACTTTTTTAGGAGGAAAATAAATGACTCGATTTTTAAAGAATTATATAGGTGGCCGCTGGGTAACAAGTGCAGCCACTGAATTTGAAGAAGTGGTCAATCCGGCAACAGAAGAAGCATTAGTAAATGTTCCATTATCTAGTGAAGCAGAAACTGCAGAAGCAATCAGAGTAGCGGATGAGGCTTTTCAAACATGGAAAAAAGTAAGTGTTCCAGTTCGTGGCCGCTATCTTTTCAAATTGCATCATTTATTGATGACGAATAAAGAAGAGCTAGCACGATTAATTACGCTTGAAAATGGAAAATCTTTGTCAGAATCATTAGGTGAGGTTCAGCGAGGGATTGAAAATGTCGAGCACGCAGCGGGCATTACGAATTTAATAATGGGTGATTCTCTATCCACAGCGGCTACAGATATTGAAATTACCAATTACCGTTATCCCATCGGTGTTGTGGGGGGAATTACTCCTTTCAATTTTCCGATGATGGTACCGTTTTGGATTTTCCCAATGGCGTTAGCAGCAGGGAATACGGTGGTGCTGAAGCCTTCCGAAAAAACGCCATTATTGATGGAAAAAATTGTTGAATTAATAGAAGAAGCAGGATTTCCAAGTGGCGTCTTTAATGTTGTCTATGGGGCACACGATGTTGTTAATACTTTATTGCGTGATCCATTAGTAAAAGGAATTAGCTTTGTAGGTTCAAAAAATGTTGGTGAATATGTCTATAAAGAAGGAACAAAAAATCTGAAACGAGTCCAGGCATTAACTGGCGCAAAAAATCATGTCATCGTTTTAAAAGATGCCAACCTTGATCGTGCAGTAAAAGACATTATCGGTGGCTCTTTTGGATCAGCCGGTGAACGCTGTATGGCCGCTTCGGTGATCGTTGTAGAAGAAACTATTGCAGATCAATTCGTTGAAAAATTTAAGGCTGCAGCACAGACGATAAAAATTGGAAATGGTCTGGAAGAAGGAGTCTTTTTAGGCCCCGTGATTCGAAAAGAGGCGCAGCAACGAACATTTGATTACATTCAAAAAGGTATTGATGAAGGAGCGGACTTATTGTTAGATGGCCGTGAAAATATTCCTGAAAAAGGCTACTTCGTGGGACCTACGATCTTTGATCGTGTCACGATGGACATGAAGATTTGGCAAGATGAAATTTTTGCACCCGTTGCCTCAATTGTTCGAGTGAAAAATCTAGAAGCAGCAGTTACACTGACCAATCAATCAGAATTTGCTAACGGTTCATGCCTCTATACGAGTAATGCTTCAGCTATCCGTTACTTTAGAGAGAATGTTGATGCAGGAATGTTAGGCATCAACTTAGGTGTACCAGCACCAATGGCTTGGTTTGCTTTTTCCGGCTGGAAACACTCTTTCTATGGTGACTTACACGCCAATGGAAAAGACAGTGTAGAATTTTATACACATCGAAAAGTTGTAACTGCTCGATACGCTCCTAGCGAAATAAACTAGTTTTACTTCGAAGCTCTGTCAAAGGAGCTTCGAGGATTCTATGATTAAAGCGGTGAAAGTATCTTTTATTAGTACAAATATAAGACATGACTTTCTGAAAATAATGATTGACTAAATAAAATTGTAAGCGTATACATAATGCGCATAAAATAAAGAAATCGGAGGACAAATAATTGAAAGTAAAAGTAGGCGTAATTGGTACAGGGGCGATTGGAATCGAACATATTAACAGAATTAATCACAAGACACAAGGCGCTTTTGTAACAGCAGTATCAGATATTAATGTTGAAGCGGCAAGCAAAATTGCTGAGGAGATTGGGGCTCAATTTTTCAAAACAGGCGAAGAATTAATTGCTTCTGAAGAAGTGGAAGTTGTTGTTGTTACTTCCTGGGACCCAACACACGAAAAATATGTCTTGGAAGCAATCAAGCATGGAAAATACGTATTCTGCGAAAAACCATTAGCAATGGATGCCGCAGGATGTCGCCGAATTGTAGATGCAGAAGTCGCTTATGGTAAAAAATTGGTACAGGTGGGCTTCATGCGTCGATACGATCGTGGCTACATTGAGTTGAAAGAAGCAATTGAATCAAAACAGTATGGTGAAGCGCTGATGCTCCATTGTGCGCATAGAAATCCAAGCGCTGATGAAAATTATAAGACGCCAATGGCAATCAGTAATACTGCAATCCATGAAATCGATGTTCTTCGTTGGCTATTAGACGAAGATTATGCCTCAGTACAAATGATTTTACCAAAAAAAACCAGCCATACACATGCAGATTTACATGATCCTCAATTACTGATTTTCCAGACGAAATCAGGTGTAACAATTGATTTAGAAATTTTTGTTAATTGTCGTTTTGGCTACGACATTAAGTGTGACGTAGTTTTTGAAACGGCAGAAGTCGGAATGACGGATCCAGCCTATACCAAAATTAAAGCTGCGGAGAAAAATTACACACCAATTTCGCCCGACTGGCAAACGCGTTTTTTAGATGCGTATGATTACGAATTTAAGTTATGGGTTGATTCAATTAAAAACGATAAACTTGTTGGTCCAACTGCTTGGGATGGCTACGTGGCAGCAATCACAATGATGGCTTGTCATGAGTCTCGTGAGTCAGGGGAAAAAGTAATGATTGAAATAGATGAACAACCAGCGTTATATACCAAATAATTCTTAAAAAAAGGAGGGGTTTTGTGGAAAATATTAGAGTAGGAATCGTAGGACTAGGTAGATTAGGCAAGGTACACGCAAAAAATTTATCTTCTGCTGTTAGTGGCTGTGAACTTACGGCCGCCTGTAGTTTAGTTGAATCAGAATTAGCATTTGCACAGAAGGAGTTAGGTGTTAAGTATACGTTTTCTAGTTATGAAGAAATGGTTCAAAGCGCTGTAATTGATGCCGTTTTTATTGTTTCACCTTCAGGATTCCACTGTGAACAAGTCCGTTTAGCTATGGAAAATGGGAAACACGTATTTACTGAAAAACCATTGGGAATTGAAATTGAGGACATAAAAAAAACACAAGAGGTTATTGGAAAATATCCCGAGCAAGTATTTATGTTAGGTTTCATGCGCCGTTACGATGAATCTTATCAGTATGCGAAAAAAATGGTAGAAGATGGGGAAATCGGGGAAGTCACGTTAATCCGTTGTTATGGAATTGATCCGAGTGATGGACTGGAAAGCTTCGTTAAGTTTGCAATGAACAATGATAGTGGCGGTTTATTTCTAGATATGGCGATTCACGATATTGATTTGGTTCGTTGGTTTACTGGTCAAGAGGTAGAACAAGTTTGGGCAATTGGTAAAAATGCTGCATATCCAGAATTAGATCAAGTCGGTGAATTGGAAACCGGAGCAGCTATGATGAGTCTTAAAGATAAAACAATGGCTTTACTAGTTGCTGGAAGAAATGCTACACATGGTTACCATGTCGAAACAGAAATCATGGGCACCAAAGGGATGTTACGAGTAGCGCAAGTACCTGAAAAAAATTTAGTGACTGTTATGAATAATCAAGGGGTTGTGCGACCTTGCTCTCAAAACTTTCCAGAAAGATTTAGAGAAGCGTTCATTCGAGAAGCACAAGAATTTATTTCCTGTATTCAAGAAAAACGTCAACCAGCAGTTAATGCAGAAGATGGCCTACAATCAACAAAAATTGCATTAGCTTGTCAAGAATCATTTGATACGAATCGTTTGGTACAACTATAAATGAAGTAGGAGAGTGACATAATGGCGAAACAAATTCAACTAGCTATTGCGCCGATTGCATGGACAAATGATGATATGCCAGAGCTAGGAAGCGAAAATACGTTTGAACAATGCGTTAGTGAGATGGCGCTAGCTGGATTCACAGGTACGGAGATTGGCAACAAGTATCCAAAAGATCCACAGGTTTTAAAACAATATTTAGATATTCGTGGACTAAAAGTAGCGAGTGCCTGGTTTAGTACATTTTTAACAACAAAACCTTTCGAAGAAACCGCGGAAGACTTCAAAAAACATCGAGATTTTTTACATGCAATGGATGCTAAGGTTATTGTTGTGGCTGAACAAGGACACAGCATACAAGGAATTATGACGGCTCCTGTTTTTAATGAGAAACCAATTTTTTCTGATGAAGAGTGGCAAAAACTAGCTGAAGGATTAGAAAAACTAGGAGACTTGGCACATGAAAAAGGTATGGAGATTGTTTACCATCACCATATGGGGACAGGAGTCCAAACGACTGAAGAAATCGATCGATTAATGAAAATGACGGATCCGACAAAAGTTAAATTATTGTTTGACACTGGCCATCTTGTCTTCTCAGGAGAAGATCCAATCGCAATCTATCAGCGCTATCAAGACCGGATTAAACACATTCACTTCAAAGATATTCGCCAACAAATGGCAGAGGAAGTCAGAACAGAAGAAGATAGCTTCTTAAAGGCCGTGAAAAAAGGCGTCTTTACAGTCCCTGGGGATGGTATGATTGATTTCAAACCAATTTGGTCAGCAATCGAAGAGAGTGGCTATGAAGGTTGGATTGTGGTTGAAGCGGAACAAGATCCTGCCAAAGCCAATCCGTTTGAATATGCCGTCAAAGCACGAAACTATATCCGAAAGGTCACCGATCTTTAATCTAATCGAGAAGGAGCTAGACAATGAATCTATTTTCAATAATCAGTTTCCTAGTAATTGTCATCTGCGTATGGATTTTTGCCTATTCTCGATCCAGAAGTGTAGATACTTCTGGATCAGAAGGTTTCTTCATGGGTGGCCGAAGCTTAACAGCCTTACCGATTGCTGGGACAATTATTATGACCAACCTATCCACAGAGCAAATTGTTGGACAAAACGGTCAAAGCTATCATGCAGGAATGGAAGTAATGGCTTGGGAAGTAACTGCTGCAATTGCAATTGTCGCATTGGCAGTCATTTTTTTACCAAAATATTTTAAATACGGTATTAATACGGTTTCAGATTTCATTGAAATTCGTTATGATACAGTTACAAAACGAATTATTTCAATCTTGTTTATTGTTACCTATATGATTTCTTTTTTACCAGTAGTTCTTTATTCTGGATCACTAGTATTCAATAAGATTTTTCATATTGATGAGCTGCTGGGTGTCGAACCTATTGTCGCAATCATTCTTGTGGCGATGGTGATTGGTATTGTTGGGATTCTTTATCTGCTGATTGGCGGCCTATCTTTAAGTGCCAATAGCGATTCGATTTATGGCGTTGGTTTATTGGTTTGTGGTTTGTTGGTTCCAATACTAGGTTTAATGAAACTGGGTGATGGCAGTTTTATTGGTGGGATTGAACAGGTTGTTGAAAACACACCATGGTTACTGAACTCTGTAGGTGCAATTGATTCTGCTGTTGTACCATGGCCAACATTATTTACAGGGATGTTGTTTAATAATTTGTATTTCTGGTGTACCAATCAGATGATTGTTCAAAAAGCACTTTCAGGAAAAAATTTAGCAGAAGCACAAAAAGGGGCTTTTTTAGTGGGGATTTTCAAAGTGTTTGGCGCATTATTCTTAGTATTTCCAGGAATTGTTGCAAGAAATCTTTTTGGGGATGTGTTGATGTCCAATCCTGATAACGCATATCCATATTTAGTAACTGAAGTTTTACCAAAAATGCTTTTCGGCATTTTTGCTGCAGTTATTTTTGGAGCAATTTTATCTTCCTTTGCGGGGGCTTTAAATGCAACCTCCACTCTATTTTCGCTAGATTTTTACAAACCAATTATCAATAAGAAAGCAGATGACAAACAAATTGCTCGTGCGGGAAAAACAGTTACAGTTATTGTAGGGATTATTTCAATTATCGTTGCACCGTTTATTTCTTTTGCACCAGCTGGATTGTATCAATTTGTTCAAGAGTTTAATGGATTATACAATATGCCGTTGTTAGTGATTATACTTTTTGCATTTTATTCCAAAAAAGCAACTGCTTTTGGAGCAAAAATGACAATTGCTATCCACATTGTTTTGTATGCACTGTCAAAAGTATTTTTGAAAGATATCCATTTTTTATATGTCTTAAGCCTGCTCTTCTTCTTAGACATTCTTATTTTAATAGTAGTTTCTAAAATAAAACCAGATGGCGAATTTGTTTTAAATTCTTTTGATACGAAAGTAAATATTGAACCTTGGAAACATACAAAACTTGTCGCAAGTATATTAGTTGTCGTGGTTATCCTAACCTATGCAGCATTTTCACCAATCGGATTTGCTAGATAAAAATATTTCATGAATGAGGAGAAGTTTATGAGCAAAAACATATTGATTATTTGTGAGACAGGAATTAGTGCATCGCTGTTAGTTTCAAAATTACTTGAAGCAATTAGGGAAAAAGAGTTATCTTATGATTTAGATTATGCGCCTGTTTGTCGGATTGAGGAAAAACTTGGTTATAAAGAGTATGATGTGTTAATGTTGACCCCACAAGTCGCTCGTGTCAAAGAAAAAGTGGAAAAATATTTAGAAGGCTGTCAGGGGCAGGTTGTTTTTATCGATCAAGAAGATTTTCGTTATATGAACACAGAGAAGATACTCGCAAGTATCGAAAAGTAAGATTTAGAGAGTGGGACATCAGTCAACTTTGGTTGATGTCTTGCTTTTTTATTGTGTTCAAAAAGAGCAGAATCAAAATCTTACGTTTCATAGTGAATATCAAATGCTTTTCTTTTATAGAAATAAAGCTAAAGTTATTATTTTAGTAAAAAATAGATTAATTTACTAAAATAATATATAATAAAGGTAAAACTAGGAGGGAAGCATATGACGTGTATTTCATTATCGATTTTAAATCAAGAACAAGAAATTAGAAAAGCTAAGATAGATGATTCAGATTCTTTGAAAGAGTTAACTATTACAGGGAAAGATTTTGTTTGTTTAGCTGCTTGGGATTGTCAATTACAAGACGGCGATGTGATTCAAGTTTGTTTAGATACGCCCAATACTTATTTAATGGTGAAGTTAGATGCTACGCTTGATAGCAGTTTAATTTATGTTCCAGAACAAAAATGGACATTTCCAATCACAAAAAATGAAAACGCTATCGAAGCGCGAGCAGCGTATCGTTTTGAAACCAAGAAACCTTATATAAGTGTGCGTGTTGCCACGAAAGAAGAAATTAAGAGTTATCGTAATTGGGCGTTAAATCCACATGATTTACAACATTTTACTGGTGCGTATCCTCATGCATCTGCCAACGTGGAAACGCGAAATGATGCTACTTTTTTTGCTTGCAATGCGATTGACGGTACCTTTGCTAATCTTTATCATGGGCCGTATCCTTATCAATCATGGGGGATTAATCAGCAGTTAGATGCCGCATTAAAAATTGAATTTGGGCGTGAAGTCTTGTTGGATAAAGTGATCTTAACATTACGAGCGGACTTTCCTCATGATAATTATTGGCAACAAGTGACTTTAAAATTTTCCGACGGTACACATGAGGTCTTTAAAACTGTTAAGACTGAGCAACGCCAGAGCTTTACCTTTGCGAAACGGGCAGCGGAGTGGGTGATACTAACAGAGTTAATTCAAGCAGATGAACCATCACCATTTCCAGCATTAACACAAATTGAATTATTTGGTCAAAACAAATAAAAAATAAGGACGGTTCCTTTATAGGAGCGGTCCTTATTTTTTATTTCTGGCGTGGGCTAGTTGTTGATTGGCGGACAACCAATTCTGTGTTTAACAGGACTCTACGAGGAATGCTAGGCATTTGAATTCGTTTGTGCAATAAATTAATGCCTGTCTCGCCCATTTCTTCAGTAAAGGCATGGACAGAGGATAGCGGTGGTGAGACATATTGAGAAATAGAGATATCATTGATCCCCATGACACTAATTTCTTCAGGAACCTTTATACCGTGTGCGGCTAACGTATGTATCACACCGATTGCAAAGGCGTCATTATAAGCAAGAATCGCAGTAGGTAAATCATTTCCCCATTTCTCTAACGCTTCTTCTGTCAATTGTTCCCCCGTTTTGACATCCAACATGCCATTTTCTTTTAAGATAAAATAATCTTCGTTAAACAAGTGATAATGCTGCATAATGTCAAGATAAGCATTGGTTGTCGGCGTTTTATAGCGACGGAAACCATACATGTTTTCGCTTTCTTCGGCACCAATAAAGGCAATTTTTTCGTGGCCCAATTCCAAAAGATGGGTTAAGGCAATCTCGGTTGCTTGATAAAAATCAGTATTTACAGAATCAAATTCTTCCAGTGGGAAATTACTGCCAATTACACAAAGGTTTGGATGCAGTTGCTGCAACTCTTGTAACGTCTTTTGAGTGAATTTACCAATTGCCAAAATGCCATCAATCCCTTGAAGGTTATGTTGTTCCAATTGAGAAACTTTTAGAATATTGTAACCTAACTCTTCGGCCCGTTTTTCAGCGCCTAAACGAATCGACATATAGTAAATATCCGTTAGTTCTTCGTCATCTGAACGCCACTGAACGACGGCAATCGAAGGCTCTTGCGGAGCTGTTTGTACGGAAAGGTTAGGTGTCAGTTGCTCCTGCTGTTTGTTTTTATTTTTAGTTTTATATTTCGTATAATTCAGGGTTTCTGCTGCTTCAAAAATTTTTCGCTTGGTTTCCTCTGTAACGGATAAGTTTGGATCATAGTTCAGAACTCGCGATACAGTTGAAATTGAAACATTCGCGACTTTTGCGATATCTGTGATAGTTGCCATTCTAAATGCCTCCTTCTCAAGTACTATTATAGCATATAGTATATTTCTTTTTAGTAAAAAAAAGCAAGAAAAAGCTTTTTTTACTTTTTTTTAGCAAAAACTATTGATTTTTTGACTAAAAAAATATACTATAAAGTCAAAGAAAGCGCTTTAATTCGATGGAGAAGGTGGTTTAGTGAAAAGATTTTCACTTTTTTTACTAATTTTACTTGCTTTAACAGGTTGTAAATCCGGTGAAAAAGAATTTGATGAAGAATCTCTTCAAAATCTAAAGGAAACGGCACAGTCTTATTCAGAAACAGAATTACAAAATGGTGACGTTCGTTTAAATGAATATATTTCTTTGAAAGGGGAGATTGTTGAGAGCGACAGTCGTTCTAGTTTAATAAAAAAAGGTGATCGTTTTATTTTGAAAAGTGGTTCTAGTAAATATCAAGTTTTTAATGAGCAAAAGAAAAAATTGAAAATTGGTGACGAAGTGACAGTTTACGGAGAATATTACGGCTTTTTGAAAGGGACATTAATTGAAAGTGAGGAGAATCATGATTCAGCCACGAATTAGACAGAATCCTTTTGAAACATACGAAGAGGTTGCAGAAGGATTTGAAGATTTATTAGCGCCACTGGAATTGTTTTTTGATCGAGAGTATCAAGGTCATCTGGATTTAGGGACACACGGAACGGTTTATTCTAAAGGGACACGTGATGCGGAGGCATTTTTACGACCATTATGGGGACTAGGTCCTTATGTAACGCAAAATGAAAGTGAGTATTTGAATGACTTTCTAACGGGAATTATCGAAGGAACCGATCCTGAGAGTTCATCTTATTGGGGAAAAACAAAAGATTATGATCAATTGATTGTTGAGATGGCAGCATTAAGTACATTTCTTTTGTTAAACAAAGAAAAAACGTGGGACCAATTAACAAAAGAACAGCAAAACAATTTACACAGTTGGCTGATACAAGCCAATGAAAACATTATTCCGCCAAATAATTGGCATTTCTTTAGAGTGTTGCTGAATTTAGCGATGAAACATTGTGAAATGCCGTATTCAAAAGAACAGATCGCTGTTGATTTGGCTGTAATTGATCGTTTTTATGTCGGTAATGGTTGGTATTATGACGGAGTCGAGACACAAGTTGATTATTATGTTTCTTTCGCTATTCATTATTATAGTTTATTGTATTGTCGTTTTGCCCCGGAAGATACCGCAAGAGTGGCTATTATGAAGGAACGAGCAACTTTGTTCGCGCAAGAGTTTAAATATTGGTTTACTCAGCCAGGAGAAGCGATTCCCTTTGGACGTAGCTTAACGTATCGTTTTGCTCAAGTGTCATTTTTTAGTGCTTTAGTTTTTGCAGATGTTGAAGCATTGCCGTGGGGTGAGATTAAAGGTCTAATCAGCCGACATCTTCATCAATGGATGAACAAAGATATTTTTACAACAGATGGATTATTGTCGGTAGGTTATGATTATCAAAATATGGTCTTTGCCGAAGGCTATAATGGTCCTGGTTCACCTTATTGGGCCTTTAAAACATTCATTTTGTTAGCGGTTCCAAAAGATCATCCTTATTGGCAAGCAGAAACACAGCCTATTAGCTTTCCAGAAAAACACTTACCTTCACCAGAAAGTCGGAACTACTATCAAGTAAATGATGCAGGGACACATGGTTTAATGTTTCCAGCGGGACAATTTATTAATTATCAAGCTCATGCACATGATAAATATAGTAAATTTGTTTATTCTTCCCATTTTGGTTTCAGTACTATAAAGAGTGATTATTGGTATTACGAAGGTGCTTATGATAATTGCTTGGCTTTAGCTGAAGACGACCACTATTTCCGCACGAAAGGATTAGATGATCAGTACGAAATTCTTGATGATCGTATCATTCATCAATGGCATCCTTGGTCCGATGTAGCAATCAAAACGACAATTGTACCATTAGAAGGCCAGCATTTACGGATCCACGAAATTGAGACACAACGTGCATTAGTGGCTTATGAAGGTGGCTTCTCAATCCCGCTCTTCGATGAAAAGGTCACTTGCGTTTCTGATCAAATGGCTGAGGTAAAAAATGCAAAAGGTGTGTCAAAAGTAGAAAATATCAACGGCTTTTCTGAAGCTGCGATTATTCGAACAGAACCGAATACAAATTTACTTTATCCGTTAACGGAGTTGCCATATTTGAAAGCAAACTTGTCGAAAGGGAAACATCTTTTAATTTCATTGGTGACAGGCGTACTACCGAATGAACAAATTGAGCCAGTTAAAGTTAGGTTAAAAGAAAATCAGCTTTTAGTTGAAGAAAAAGTTGTAATTTTGGGGAATTAGGGGGAGAAATACACAATGACAGAAAATGGACAGATTGAGTGGTTGCCGAAGCAAATCAGTTTTGCTTTAAACAAAGTTCGAGGAAATTTAGAGACATTTAAAGAATTAGTTCCACCCGCGGCAAGTTTAAATCAAATTTATTATCCTGAAGAAAATATTGACTGGACGGCCAGCTTTTGGCCAGGAATGTTATTTTTAGCAAAGGAATTAACAAATTCAACAGAGTTCGATGAGGTGATTGCCACACAGATGGCTTCTTTTCAACATCGCTTGGATGAACAAATTGAGCTGGAAACACATGATATAGGCTTTTTGTATATTTTAACAGCCATTGCTGATTATCAAGTCAATGGTCATGAGGCCTCAAAAGAAATGGCCTTGCAAGCTGCGGACTTATTAATGAAACGTTATTCACCAAAAGCCAAGATTATTCAAGCTTGGGGGAATTTAGACGATCCAGAGCAACGAGGTAGAATGATTATTGATTGTTTAATGAACTTACCATTATTATACTTTGCAGCAAAAATGACTGGCAAGCAAGAGTATTATGAAGCTGCCTACAATCATGCGAAACAAACACAAAAATATATTGTGCGAGAAAATCACACTACGTTCCATACGTATTATTTTGATACGGAAACAGGCGAAGCCTTGTACGGAAAGACACAGCAAGGATACTCAGATGATTCTTGTTGGGCTCGCGGCCAAGCCTGGGGAATTTACGGCTTTACGTTAAGTTATTTATATACAGGAGATAGTAGTTTTCTGGAAACAGCAAAAAATGTTGCTGATTACTTTATTCAAGAATTACCAGAGGACAAAATCTGTTACTGGGATTTAATTTTCAATGAAGGGAGTGAAGAAGAACGTGATAGCTCATCTGCTGCAATTGCCGCATGTGGCTTACTAGAATTATCTCGTCAGCTTCCATTAAATGATGAAAAACATGGCTATTATGAAAAGGTTGCGCTAGAACTATTACAAGCATTAGCGGAAAAGTATACAACGGTTTTACAACCAGAGTCGAACGGCCTATTGCTTCATGGTGTCTATGATAAAAAAACAAATACAGGAGTCGATGAATGCATGATTTGGGGCGACTACTTTTATTTGGAAGCGTTAACTCGTTTAGCGAAAAGCTGGTATTCTTTTTGGTAATTCATGGAGGAAAACTCCTAAAAAATAATAAATAGCGGAGGTAGTACAAATGAAATTTTGGAAAAAAGGCTTAACAGCGGCAGCGCTGTTAGCAGTGGCGGCAGTAACTTTAACAGCATGTGGTGGTTCAAGTGAAAAGAAAGCAACTGAAAAGAGTGAAGATGGCAAAACAAAATTAACAGTAACTACTTGGAATTATGACACGACCCCAGAATTTGAGAAATTATTCAGAGCTTTTGAAGCGGAAAATCCTGATATCACTATTGAACCGGTGGACATTGCTTCAGATGATTATGACACAAAAGTAACAACGATGCTTTCATCAGGAGATACGACGGATATTTTAACCATGAAAAACTTACTTTCATATTCTAATTACGCGCTACGCAATCAATTGGTGGATTTAACCGATCACGTTAAAGATTTAGATATCGAACCTGCCAAAGCAAGTTACGAGATGTATGAAATCGATGGTAAAACCTATGCTCAGCCTTACCGTACAGATTTCTGGGTATTGTATTACAATAAAAAAATGTTTGATGAAGCCGGAATTGCCTATCCCGATAACTTAACTTGGGACGAATATGAAGCGTTAGCGAAAAAATTATCTAAACCAGAAGAACAAGTATATGGTGCCTATCAACATACTTGGCGCTCAACCGTTCAAGCGATTGCTGCTGCTCAAAACAATGCCAATTTGATTGAACCAAAATACAATTATATGGAAACTTATTATGATCGCGCATTGAGAATGCAAAAAGATCAATCACAAATGGATTTTGGAACAGCAAAATCAACAAAAGTAACGTATCAATCACAATTTGAAAATTCAAAAGCGGCGATGATGTACATGGGTAGCTGGTACATGGGGACTTTATTAACCAACATTGATGATGGCAAAACAAATGTCGAATGGGGGATTGCCGAAATACCACAACAAGAAAAAGGTAAAGCAACTACCTTTGGCTCACCGACAAGTTTTGCAATTAATAAAAACAGTAAAAAACAAAAAGCTGCTCAAAAATTCTTAGACTTTGCTTCAGGTAAAGAAGGTGCAAAACTTTTAGCAGAAGTAGGAGTGGTTCCTTCTTATAAAACAGATGAAATTGATAAAATCTACTTTGCAAGAAAAGGAATGCCTTCAGATGAAGTCTCACAAAAAGCCTTTAACCCAGATACAATTAATTTAGAATTCCCATCTGATAAAAACGGTGCCGCAATTGATAAAGTATTACAAGAAGAACATGATTTAATTATGGTCGGCGACGAAAAACCAAAAGATGGTATTGCTAACATGGAAAAACGTGTCAAAGCAGAGATAGACTAATTATTATTTCCAGCAAAAACACAAAAGATTGATGAAAAAAATAAGCTGAAATGAGTAACCTACAATGAATTTCAGCTTATTTTTTTAAATAAAGAATGTAGCTTGAGTTTGGAAGGAGGGCCTGTTAAGTTCACTTAACAGAATACAATTATGGAAATTACTTCAAAAACAAAAACAGCAAATAAATTGAGACGAAAAAATACGTGGACTGCGTTATCTTTTATCGCACCAAACTTTATTGGCTTTTTCCTCTTCACTTTAATCCCGGTTATCTGTTCACTGATTTTAGCTTTTATGAGTTGGGATTCTTTTTCAACCCCTGAATTTGTCGGAATGAAAAATTTCACCAAAATGATTCATGATGATACGTTTTGGATTTCGTTAAAACAAACGTTTATCTATACGATTGGTGTTGTTCCGTTAACATTGATTTGCTCATTAGGACTAGCGATTTTGTTGAATCGTAAAATTAGAGGGATGAAATTTTTTAGAACGGCTTTTTTCTTTCCTTATGTAACGTCATTAGTTGCGATTGCGGTCGTTTGGAATATGCTATTTCATCCAACAATGGGACCAATTAATCAATTTTTGAAATTATTTATTGAAAATCCTCCTGGCTGGACATCTAGTTCTACTTGGGCTTTACCAGCAATTATCATCGTTAGTGTGTGGCGCTTTATGGGGTATTATATGATTTTGTATTTAGCTGGTTTACAAAGTGTGCCAAGAGAATTATATGAAGCAGCGTCAATGGATGGCGCGGGTAAATGGAATCAATTTTTAAATGTTACCTTACCTTCATTACGACCAACGACCTTTTTCGTGACTATCATGCTTGTAATTAACTGTTTCAAAGTTTTTGACTTAGTTCAAGTTATGACTGGTGGTGGACCAGGACGTGCAACGAATGTGTTAGTTTATGAAATTTACAATGAAGCCTTTGTCAAATTTAATTTTGGTTATGCATCAGCCATTGCGATGGTCTTATTCATCATCGTTCTAGCGATTACTGTGGCTCAATTTAAATGGAATCAACATCAAGAGAAAGTTTAGGAGGAGAAAAGATGGAAGCAACTTTTTCAAAAAAAGAAAATACTCGAAAAGCAAAAACGAAAAAAGCAGAAAAAGTCACACCTGGTGGGATCCTTGTAATCATTCTCTTAACTTTACTTGCGTTAATTACTTTGGTGCCTTTCATTTGGATGGTTTCAGCATCATTTAAAACAAACAATGAAGTTTTCACCATTCCAATTCAATGGATTCCTAAAAGTTGGCATCCAGAAAACTATTCCGTTATTTGGGAACGCATTCCATTGTTAACTTTCTTTAAAAATACGTTATTTTTAAGTATTGTGATTACGATTATTCAACTATTTACTTCAAGTTTTGCAGCATATGGCTTTTCAAAAATGAATTTTAGAGGAAGAGATACACTTTTTATTACGTACATCGCAACAATTGCTATTCCTTGGCAATCGTATATGATTCCACAATTTATTATGATGCGTCAATTAGGTTTGACTGACACGTTATGGTCACTTGTTTTATTACAAGCATTTAATGCATTTGGAGTCTTTTTACTGAAACAATATTACAGTAGTATTCCAGATTCACTATGTGAAAGTGCGCGGATTGATGGGTTAAGTGAGTGGGGAATTTATTGGAAAATTATTTTACCATTAACCAAACCAGCTTTAGCCAGTCTCACGATTATTACTTTTGTGAATACATGGAATGACTATATGGGACCTTTCATTTATTTATCTTCTACTGAGAATAAAACGATTCAGTTAGGTTTGAAAATGTTCGTCGGTTTATTTGATGCTGAATATGCCTTAATCATGGCCGCATCAGTGGTTTCTATTTTACCAGTAGGGATTGTCTTTTTAGCAATGCAAAAATACTTTGTTGAAGGTATTGCTACATCTGGAATGAAGAATTAGGAGGAAGTTTGAATGTTTACTAAGCAAACCTTTGATAATAATATTTATATGAAAATTTTTCGCTGGCTTTACATTTTATTTATCGGTAATCTAGGGCTTCTCTTAGTGAACATTCCTTTTTTCATAGCGGTGATTAGCTTAGACATTGATCCACGAAACCTCCCACTTTTTGTAGTAACGTTGCTGCCGATGGGGGCAGGGATGATTGCACTTTTAGGCTTAATCGATACTTTTAAAGAAGAAAAGGAGCTGGATCCATTTAAAACTTTTTTCCAAAAGTTTCGTCAGTTTGGGTTAAGAGGCTTTCTTATCAGCTTGCTAGGCTTAGGAAGTAGCATCATCAGTGTGACAGATATATTCTTTTTTGCCAAAACAACGATTGGTAAATGGTTTATTCCATTGATGGTCCTCCTGTTAATTTTTGGGTTAGCTATTATGCTGAATGCTTGGTATTTTCAAGTACGAAACCCGCAAGCTTCTTTTAAAGATGTGTTTCGGATTTCTGTTTACTATGGACTGCGGAAATGGTATGTCAGCTGTCTAAATGTTTTTTTACTATTCTCAATGTTTGCAATGATGTTTTTGAAGCCACAGTTTGGGTTTGTTGTAACCCCTGTCCTTTTCCTAGGGATTATTTATTTAAATACTGGGAAATTGCATGAAAAGCAAAAAAAGAATAAATAATTTTTACCTAATAAGTAATCTCGATTTTCAGGAAAATGAATGAAGGTGGGGTTGCTTATTTTGTTCTTGCCTTGTGTATTAAAGTGGAGGGAGCGAACGAATGAAGAAAAAAATAATTATTTTAAGTAGCTTTTTGATAGGTGCTATTTTTGTGCTCGTTATTTTTACTACCAGCCAGCAAAGTATGATTAATAACGAAGCAATCCAAGTCGAAGAATTAATTGTTTATGGCGATAAAAATATGAATCGTGTAGCGAAGCAATTCTCTGATCAGAATAATTTAACTTCGTTTGGGAAAAACTTCTGGCGCAAAACGTATAACGGAAAATCACCCACTCAGGAACTACTGAAGGTTGCAACGGAGGATTTAGTACAACATAAAATGATTAAACAGCTGGCAACGGAGTTAGAAATAGCCCACTCACAAACATTTGGGCAAGAAAAAAAAGAATGGCAAGACCAAAAGAGCAGTTTAACGCTCTGGCAATTTTTAGATGCAAAAGATCAACAATTACAGGACCAAATAAAAGAGAAATTAATGGAGAAAGAAAAGCCAACGCAAAAAGAATTGCGGCAGGCCTTTGAGCAATTGGATGATAAATATAAAAAGACCGATTACTTTGTTGAAGCAATTGAAATTCCAACTTTTTCAGGTAAGCAAGCAGAATTAGAAAAAATAACCGAAGCAATCTCTCCGAATCTATCTTATGAGGAGACGTTATTGGAGTGGCAAAATAAATTACCTAATCTTGTTATTGAATCGTATCAATTGAAGAGTGCAGAAATCCAAAAAGAGGATATTTATTCGTTGTCTGTTGGGGAGATTCTTAGTGAAAAAGCTGTTGGTACCGTGGTGAAAGGATACCACGAAAACCAATACTTTTATATTTTTAATAAGGAAGGAGGGCAACTTTTACAGTTTGAAGAAGCACCACAATTTGGCAAAAATGCCTATATCAACACATGCTACAAAGAGAAATTAGCTACGTATCAACAAGCAACCAAAGTAGACTTGTTGGAGAAAGACAGAGAAAAGTTTTTTCAAAATTATCAAAATAAAAACAGTTAAGGAGCAGAAAATGAGAAAAAAAGCGTATTTTAAAAGTGTAACCATTTTCCTTTCTATTTTGTTTGTTTTTTCCCAGCTTCAATTATTTAGTCTTCCTGCTTATGGGGAAACAGTGAGTGATCAACCGTTACTTTTTCGTTCAGTAGGTGTCGCTCAAAATGGGACGACCTACTATGTGGATGGGGAAGGAGGAAATAATGCCAATGATGGGCAGTCTCCAGCCAGTGCTTGGCGTGATTTTGAAAAAGTGAATCAGACGGAGTTTCAGCCAGGCGACCATCTTCTGCTGAATGCGCAAAGTACCTGGAATAACCAATTGTTGCATCCAAAAGGGAATGGGACAGCGGCACAAAAGATTGTCATTGATTTTTATGATACGAATGACAAAGGAGAAACCATTTTTGAAACAACACGGCGTCCGATTATTAACGGTGGTGGCACCTACAGCACAGGGACTTTCAAACGTGCAATCTCAGGGGCTGTGCAGTTAGTGAACCAAGAATATTGGGATATTTCAAACTTAGAAGTGACAAATACACCAGAGCTAGATAATCTCGAAGGCTATAAGAAACCAGGAGATGCTCAAAGAGCGGGGATATTAGTCCTAGGATATGAACAAAATCGAACGTTCAATAGTGTCACGATAAGGAATAACTATGTTCATGATGTTCAAACAGAATATTATTTGAATCTAAGTGGGAATACTGCAACCAAACGATTAAAAGCGGTAGGTGGAATTATTGTTTTAGGAAGTTGGTTTGATGAGAATGGCAATGTAGTAACAGCAGCCAATGATCATCGAACAACGACTGGATTTAATGATATTTTGATTGAAAATAATGTGATTCAACGAGTGGGACTTGAAGGAATTCGAACAAAAGCTGATTCAGATACCTCAAGAGGCAACACTTTCTACAAAACGTTTTCTAATATTACGATTCGTAATAACTATTTAGAAGATATTGCTGGCGACGGAATTGTCTTGTCAGAATCCAAAAGTGGCGGTGTCGTCGAAGGAAATGTTGCTGTCCGAATGTGCAATGCCGATTATGGTACACAAAATTACGCGGGCGTTTGGGCAATGTCTGTAGATGACGGACTGTTCCAATATAACGAAGTATACGGAATCAAATATGGATTTAACGATGCCGAAGCTTATGATGTGGACATGCAGTCAAACAATGTTATTTATCAATATAACTATTCACATCATAATACTGGCGGCTTTTTATTGCTTATGTCTGATCAAAAAAATTCGGTTATTCGGTACAATATCTCAGCTAATGACGGCGGTGGTAACCGAGGAACAGGTAAAGACAATCCAGGCGGAGCTGGTGGCTACAATTATAAAGAACAAAGTATTTTCCATTATTGGGTGAAAAATGATGGAGCGGCAATGCCAACTATCCACAATAATACGATTTATGTTGGCGACGGCATTTCAACATCATTATTTGGTGAAGGAAATAGTTCTGACAACAGTGGTACAGTAGCCAATTTTTACAATAATATTTTATACAAAGAAGGTACCGGACAATTAAAATTCTTATCTAATTATCCAACAAATGGGACACAACCAATTGAACGTAAAATGGTCGATAATCCAGAAAAATATTTCAAAAATAATGTTATTTGGCCAAAAGAAATTGCTACAGAAAAAAGTGGTGCAACTGTTGAAAAATTAGTATCAAGTGGAAACATTTTTGAAAAACCACAATTAGAAATCACAGATAACCCTGAAAAAGTGAAAGAGTTGGCAGAGCAAGAATTTACGACATTGAAACCAACAAAAGATAATGTGGTTGAATTTACTTCTAAAGAACGCTTACGTCAGCGAGCACAAATGTTCCAGTTAAAAGAAACCTCTCCAGCGATTGGTAAAGGCTTGTCGGAAGTGAACAGTGCGGCCGAAGACTTCTTTGGAAATAGCTTGAAAAATAAAGTTTTAGATATTGGTGCGCAACAAGCATCCACAATTGAAAAAAGTATTCGTTATCAAAATCAAGTGTTAGAAATTAGTTCGGCAACAGGTGTGTATCCTAATTTGCCAGAGCAAGTTGAATTAACGTACGAAGAAGTCGTTAATGAAGAAGTGGTTGCGACAGGCAAAAAAGAATTTAAGTTACAATGGGAAGCAATCCCTCAAGAAAAAATTAATACAGCAGGCACAGTTGAAGTTGCAGCAACAGTTATCGGCTTACCGATAGATGCTGTCAAAGTAACAGCCAAGGTCTCTTTTGAGGGTGAACTTGGTGAAGGAAAAGATACCGTTAAACTAAAAACAGCTCAAACTGCCTATGTTCAAAAGAGTGATGGTAACCGAGCATACTCTGCTATAGCAGGCGGTACTGCTGCCATTAGTTCAGGAGACGCCTATAAATATCCTTATGGAGTAAACTATACGGGCAATTACGCATTAAAATTAAAAAATGCTAGTTCTGTGGGGTATAATCGCCGGATTTACGTTGAAATTGATACACAAGAATTGAAGAACTATCAATCACTAAAAAGTGCCAATTTAGAATTAAATGTGATGCGTTATGATGCGTGGAATGGTGCTGGAAATACAAATGATGAACGTTTGAAAAATACGCAGTTCCAAGTAGATGTTTATGGAACAGATACTAATTGGATGAGTAACACCATTACTTGGAACAATGGCCCAAATAATTTAAATGTACCAAATGAAGAATTTATTGCTCGACAATCTTTTACAAATAGTTCAATTATGAATAATCAAAATACAATCTCTATCGATATTAGTAACTATCTACGGAAGCTAATTCAAAGTGGTGAGAAAATTCCAGCCAAGTTAAGTTTCTTATTAGCGATTACAGACAGTCGTTTGCCTGGTTATGATTCTGATAATGCTGGGTTTGATGCTTTTTCAAAAGAAGGCGCACAAAAGGCCTATCAAGACTTTTTAGCAGGCAAATTGACCTTGCCAACTGGTCAACAGCTAACAGAGGATAGTTTAGCTCCTAAAATTGTTTTATCGAATGTTTTCGAAGTCAAACATGAGTCGATTGAGGTCACGACAGAAGCGGGTCAAGCCCCTAATCTACCAGAAAAAACAACTATTTTTTATTCGGATGGTTCACAACGAGAAGTGACTGTCAATTGGTCAGAAGTTCCAGCATCTTCTTATCAAAAAGAAGGAACATTCACTGTTGTAGGACGAGCAGCAGGTGTCTCAATGCCAATTATTGCCAATGTAAAAGTCACCGCTAAACATATTGTTGGATTCAAGGAATTGCCTACGCTGGATCGACTAACAGGCACCTCGCGAGGCGAACTGAATTTGCCAACTGAAGTAATTGCAAAATTAGATGATGGTAGCGAAACGAAATTGAAGGTTATTTCTTGGGATGACGATGTTAGTAATTATTCGCCAAGTAGCCCGCCAGGTACTTACCAGTTCCCTGCTGCAGTAGAAGAAAAAATAGGAATTGCGAATCCCGATGAACGAAAAATCTTCCAAGTCGTGCAAACTCATGCGATTCCTGAAAGAATTCAATTTGCTACAGAAACAGCCACTATAAAATCAGGCGAAAATTATCAAATTCAATCTAAAGTGATTGGTCAAGCGCCGCACACAGAAACGGATGCTTGGAGCTCGCAAGTAACGTATGAGTTGGTTACACCAGATGCTGGCAATACAGTAAGTGTAGATGAAAACGGTCTGATTAGGACAGAAGCAACGACTGCTGCAGGAAATTATCAAATCAAAGTAACAAGCAAAGTTTTACCGGTAGTGACTGCACAATTTTCAATTAAAGTCACAAAATAAACGAACTGTTTGAAGAGATTGGAACAAGAATTGCTGTACCTTGCAATCTTTCTAGTCTCTTCGATTATCTAGAATCAATAAATATTCTATTGCCTACTATTCATTCTTTTTAAAACAAGGTAAAATAATAAATGAAAGTAAACGATAAAGGTGTGTAGACAATGAATACTATCTTAACAGGTGATCGTCCAACTGGTAAATTGCACCTAGGACATTACGTAGGTTCCTTAAAAAAACGAGTAGAAATGCAAGCAGACCCTACAAATCAATTATTTGTCATGATTGCAGATTTACAAGCATTGACAGATAATGCAAAAAATCCCGAAAAAGTTTCAGCCAATGTTTTAGAAGTTGCTTTGGACTATTTAGCAGTTGGTTTAGACCCTACGAAAACAACAATTTTTATCCAATCGCAAATTCCACAGTTAGCTGAATTAACAATGTACTATCTAAATTTAGTGACCACGTCACGTGTTCGTCGGAATCCAACGGTCAAAGCAGAAATTGAGCAAAAAAAATTTGGGGAAGGTGTTCCGACAGGATTCTTTATTTATCCCGTTTCACAAGCTGCTGATATTACTGCCTTTCAAGCGAACTTAGTCCCAGTTGGGGAAGACCAAAAACCAATGTTGGAACAAGCGCAAGAAATTGTGCATAGTTTTAATCAGACGTACGGTGAAGTTTTAGTTAGACCGGAAGCTGTGTTACCACCAAAAGGCATGGGACGCTTGCCAGGAATTGATGGCAACGGAAAAATGAGTAAGTCTTTAGGCAATGGTATTTATCTTTCAGATCCAGCTGAAGTGGTACAGAAAAAAGTAATGAGTATGTATACCGATCCAAATCATATTCGTATAGAGGACCCAGGACAAGTTGAAGGAAATATGGTCTTTACTTACTTGGATGTCTTTGGGAAAGAGAAAGAATATATTGAAGAATTAAAAGAGCACTATCGTCATGGCGGTTTAGGAGATGTGAAAATTAAACGTTACTTAATTGATGTCCTAGAAGAAGAACTCGCACCGATTCGTCGACGTCGTGAAGAGCTGGCTAAAAATCCAGAAGCGATTATGGAAATGTTGCATAAAGGAAGTCTTGCTGCTGAAAAAGTGGCAGCACAAACCTTAACAGAAGTCAAAAAAGCGATGGGAATTCAATATTTCTAAGCAATAAAAGAACTGGAACAAGTCAAAAGAAGAATGACTTGTTCCAGTTCTTTTTAAGTGGTTTGAAATTGACTATTATATAAGCTGGCGTAAAGAGTCGGAGCTTGTAATAGTTCCTGATGCGTTCCTTTTTCAATAATATCGCCATTTTTCATCACTAAAATTAAATCAGCATTTTCAATTGTGGATAATCGATGAGCGATAACGAAGCTTGTTCGATTTTCTGTGACAGTTTCCATCGCTTTTTGAATATGGGCTTCTGTTCGTGTGTCCACACTCGAAGTTGCTTCATCGAGAATAACAACGGGCGGATTTGCTAAAATGATTCGGGCGATGGTTAATAACTGTTGTTGCCCTTGTGATAATGCACCATTTTCGCTAGAAATAATTGTGTCATATCCTTGAGGAAGGGTCCGAATAAAATGATCACATTGAGCAATTTTAGCTGCTTCAATTATTTCTTCACGAGAAGCATCTTTTTTTCCATAGGCAATATTATCTGCTACGGTTCCTTCAAATAGCCAAGTGTTTTGTAAAACCATGCCAAATAAATTTCTTAGATTTTGTCGAGAAAGTTTCGTAATATCAATCCCATCAAAAGTAATGGCACCTTGATTTATTTCATAGAAACGCATTAATAAGTTGACTAATGTTGTTTTACCAGCACCGGTGGGTCCTACAATGGCCACTGTTTTTTTCGGTTGAACAGAAAAATCAACATTCTTCATTAAAATTTTTTCTGGTGTGTAGCCAAATTGAACATTTTTAAATTCAATGGCTCCTTTAGGAGAAGAAATAGTTTCTAAATGAGTTGCTTCTGGCTGTTCATCAGCTTCATCTAAGATAACAAAAATCCGATCAATGGAAGCCATCGCTGCTTGAATTGAGTTAATGACATAAGAAGCGGTAGAAATCGGCTCAGAAATTTGGTTGATATATTGCAAATACGCTTGCAAGAAACCAATCGTAATACCACCAGATAAAACGAGCATTGCGCCTAAGATAGCACTGATAATAAAAGCCAACTGATTGATAAAACGAATAGCTGGATAAATCGCAAAATTTAGAAACTGTGCTTTTTTAAAGGCACGATAATGTTGTTGATTAACAGCATCAATTGTTTTTTCAGCATTTTGCTGTTGATTAAAGGTTTTTGTGACCAAATTTCCTGCTAAATATTCTTCCATCTTATTATTTAATTGACCTAATTCAGCTTGACTTTGATCAGCAAACACCTTGTTTTTATTCGCGATTTTTGTCGTCATGAAAGTACTGCCGCCAATTAGCAGCAACACTAAAATGGTTAATTTTGCATCAATATAGAACAACATGATTCCTGCAAATAGGATAGTCACGACGGAAGTGAAAAATTGGTTGATTCCTGTTAAAAGAACTTGTGACAATTGGTTTAAGCCAGTTGTTGAACGACTGATGATATCGCCCACTTGGTGATTGTCAAAGAAGGCCATTGGTAAAGTTTTAAACTTTTTTGTCACTTCTTTTCTAATTCTTAAAGTAACCCGTTCGCTTAAAGAAGCCATTGCTCGTTCCTGAATAAAAGAAGTGATACTACTAATGATTGAAAAGAGAATTAAAAGTAAGACGGGACCAAAGAGCGCTTCTTCAACTAAAGGAAGTGTCATGCCTTTGAGCCCGACACGCTTGATCGCTTCTAAGAGGTTATCAATCCCGATTGCCATAATATAGGTCATGGCAACAATTAATAAGTTTCCAATTAAACTGCAGATCATTAGACCATAAAAGATTGGATGCTCAGGTTTAATCATTTTCCAGAAACGTTTAAAGCTTTGAAGATTCATTGTTTTTTTCATTGTATGGCTTGAAAAGAAAACTTTCTTTCAAGCAGTCACATCCTTTCTTTAATTACTTGGGTAAGATACCTTGCGATTTAGCAAAGTCTTGGTAATAGCTATTAGTGGTAAGTAAATCAGCGTGGGTGCCTTGACCAACAATCCTTCCTTCATCTAGGACGATAATATTGTCAGCGTTCATGATTGTACTTAACCGTTGAGCAACAATGAGTAAAGTTTTGTCCGCCATTTGTGCATGTAAAGCGGCACGTAGAGCGGCGTCAGTTTTGTAATCTAATGCGGAAAAGCTGTCATCGAAAATATAAACGTCTGCCGGTTTGATTAAGGCTCGTGCAATACACATTCTTTGTTTTTGACCACCAGAATAGTTGGACCCGCCTTGTGCTACGAAACTTTCAATCCCTTGTGGTAAGGAATCGATAAATTCAGAAGATTGTGAAATTTCTAGTGCCGTTCTTATTTCTTCTGTAGTTGCTTTGGCATTTCCCATTAATAAGTTTGATAAGATTGTCCCACTGAAAAGAAAGGCTTTTTGTGGCACATAACTGATGATTTGGCGAATCGTTTGCTGAGATAATGAGCGGATATCTGTGCCAGAATAGCTAATCGTGCCGGCTGTGACATCATTTATTCGTAAAAGTAACTTAACTAAAGTACTTTTACCAGCGCCAGTTGCACCAACAATCGCCGTTGTTTTTCCTTTAGGGATGACAAAACTAACATTTTCTAAAACAGGATCAGCTGTTTCTGTGTATTGAAACGTGACGTGATCGAAGCAAATCAAGGCTTTCTCAGGATGATAAGCAATGGTTGCTTCAGTATGAGGATCGCTAATTTCAATTTCTTCTGACAAAACTTCTTGCAAGCGATTCAAGGAAGCAACGGACCGTGGAATGACAACTAATACCATAGCCGCGATCATTAAGTAGGCCAAAGTTAGAAGGGTATATTCAATCACAGCTGTAACGGTGCCAATTTGTAGGGTGCCTACTGCAACTAAATTACCGCCAAACCACAAAATAGAGGCGTACACAACGCCCATTAATAAAAAGGCAACGGGAGTAATCCAAGCAAAGATTCGATTCACTTTACTCATGCGTTCAGCATAATTTTTAAATGTTTGATTGGTTCGCTGCTCTTCAAAGTCTTGATTATTGAACGCACGAATCATATTAATTCCAGTAAAGAACTCTCGTAAAGTCGTAGTAATTCGATCCATTTTTGGTTGAATTTTTAAAGATAAAGGGGTACCTTTTTTCATTAAAAAATAAACAACGACTAAGTAAAATACGATGGAAGCCAATGTTACCCAAGCGAGTGAAACTGAATAAGAAAATGTCATCACTAAGGCAAATAAACTAATAATAGGCGCTGGAAAGATTAATTGGCAAAACAGCACAATCATTGTTTGAACATTATCTACATCGTTGGTCATTCTAGTTAGCAAAGAATTTGAACCAAATTTATCAACATTTTTCATCGAGAATTGTTGAAATTTTTTAAAGAACAATCCTCTAACTTGAAAACCAAACTTAGCAGCTACTAAAGCAGACAAATAGCTAGAAATAATTGCGGCAATTGTTCCAATGAATGCCACAAGAAACATTTGTATGCCAATCGTTTTAATTACTTGTTGGTCACCGCTAACGATGCCCACATCAATCAACTTGCCAACTAATTTAGGGACGCCAAGGGTTCCTGCGATTTGCAAACAGATGGTTAAAGTTGTCGCAAGAACAATCCATTTATTTTCTTTAATAAACTCTTTCATTAATTTCATGAAATTTCCTCCTTAAACAATACCGTTTTAGCTGTTACAAAGAGTCATTGTACACGTTCAAGTAACTTGAATGTCAACAGTAGAAATGCTAAACTTTTTGATGGAGGGAACAGGATGGAAAAAAATTACACAATAAAAGATGTTTCTGAGTTGTTAAATATCCCTAAGTCCACGATTCGTTATTGGGACGAGCAAGGGTTGATTAGTACCACACGCAATGAAGAAAACGGATATCGAACGTTTGATTTAGAAGATTTGTTCAAAATATATGATATTGATTTTTATCGAAAAATGGGGATTCCTATCAAAGATATGTTGAATTTGTATAAAAAGACACCTACCGATCTCTATGCCACCATGGAAGCAACAGAAGAACAACTGGGGCAAGAAATAAAAAGGCTTCAACATAAATACAAAGAAATTAAGAAAAGAAAATTACATTTACATGCGTTAATTGATTTAGAAACATTGGTTTTTTCAGATGAACCAATTCCTTTTGATAAAATTGTTGTTGTTGATATTGAGGATCCAGAAGAGATGAAAGTTTATATGGAACACATTTCAACTTTAGGTATTTACGGGGATTTAAGTGAATCCAATGAACTGACGTATGGGATTTGTTTGGCAAATCATGTGAATAAAAAAAGTTTAGATAAAGTGATTTGGCTCAAAGAATCAAGTAGCCAATACAAAGGCTTTATTTTAAAAGTCAATACACAAGATACCCGTTTGAATAATATCGAAGAAGTAAAAAAGCGTTTAGCAAAACAAGGATTTGAAACAGGCATCGTTGTCGGGGAGCATATCTTGACACAACTAGAAGAGGAGAATCAATATATTGAATATTATTATGGTTGGATTGAAATTCTAGGGGAAAAGTGAAGTAATTGAAACAAAGAAGGAACTAGCAATAGCAAATGTAGCTAAGCTAGTTCCTTTTTTTATTTATAACAAGAAATCCAACATATTGTGTGTGCATAAAGGCAAATAGAAAAATAGTAGTGAAATAGCTAATAATAATAAAGAACCAGCTTGCATTAAAACTGCAAAAAAATATACCACAATTAAACGAATTGCTCTAGTGTTTTTACGGATAAAATTCAAAAATAGTCCTCCTCAAAAATAATTAGATAATATCCTTTGTGAAAATAACAAGTTCTCAGCTTTTATACAACAAATACGCACTAGTGAAATCGCTTTATGAGTGAGATTTATTCAATTATTTTTAAGGTTCTTAAGCAGTTGTTAAACAAATATCAGATAAACGTTTTCACAAAGAAAAGTCTATTTGACAAATTTTTACCTTAAAATGATACAAAATCTATAATTTGTTTCTCAAATCCTATAATTTGTTCCTTAAAAAGATATTATGAAAACGCTATTATATTTATGAAAGGAGCGAAACGAATGAAGAAGAAAAACGGTTTTTTTCAAAATGTATGGCGTTATAAGGCCTTAATCCTTATGGCGTTACCAGGATTTATCTGGTTTATATTTTTCTTCTATATACCAGTCTTAGCCAATGTGGTCGCATTTAAAGATTTTCATATTTCACCAGATGGTTTCTTAGCTAGTCTAAGAGAAAGTCCTTGGGTTGGTTTTGAAAACTTTAAATTTTTATTTGCGTCAAAAGATGCTTGGTTAATTACTAGAAATACCATTTTGTACAATGTCGTCTTTTTAGCCTTTAACTTATTCTTCGCGATTGCTTTTGCTATTATTATGAGTGAATTAAGAAATCGTCGCTTGGTTAAAGTTTATCACACGATGTCATTGCTACCATATTTCTTATCTTGGATGGTTATTAACTATTTTGTTTATGCCTTTTTAAGTCCAGATAAAGGGATTTTGAATCAATGGATTACTGGTAATGGCGGCACAATGATTAACTGGTATGCAGATCCACGTTGGTGGCCAGTAATTTTTGTCTTCCTAAATGTTTGGAAGAGTCTAGGCTACAACAGTATTATCTACTATGCTTCTGTGATGGGGATTGATCCGACATACTATGAAGCAGCGATGGTAGATGGTGCCAACAAATGGCAACAAATAAAAAATGTTACGATTCCACAAATTTTACCAATGATGTCTGTTTTATTAATTTTAAACATCGGCGGTATCTTCAGAGCAGACTTTGGTTTGTTCTACATCGTACCAAGAAACTCAGGTGCGCTTTACAACGTGACAAGTGTGTTAGATACCTATATTTACAATGGCTTAACGGCTACTGGTGATGTAGGCATGACGGCAGCTGCAGCGTTATATCAATCTGTCGTTGGGGCATGTTTGTTATTAATTGCGAATTTAGTTGTTCGTCGAATTGAACCAGATTCAGCACTATTTTAGGAGGAAGGATTATGAAAAAGAAAAAAGTCACTAGCGTTAACGTTCGATCCTTCAACCCGACAGCGAATTTGATTTTCAATATTGTCATTGCTATTTTTGCTATTTCCTGTGTGGTTCCGTTTTTCTTTGTTATTATGATTTCATTGACAAGTGAAGGATCATTAGCAGCAAACGGCTACCGGTTTTGGCCAAAAGAATTTTCATTGGAGGCCTATCGTTACATTTTCCAAGGGGCGATGAGTCAACGCATTATTCATGCCTTAGGGGTAACGGTCTTCATTACGGTGACAGGGACGATTGTCAATGCAACAATGACGTCATTATATGCCTATGTCATTTCTCGTTCAAACTTTCCATTTAAAAAATTCTTTACATTGTTTGCGTTAATTACAATGTTATTTTCACCAGGGATGGTTGCGAACTATTTAGTAATGACAAACTTATTGCAATTGAAAGATACAATTTGGGCGTTAATTTTGCCTTTAGCTTTAGGACCATTTAATATTTTAGTGATGCGAACGTTTTTCAAGAAAACCGTGCCTGACAGTATTATTGAATCGGCACGTATTGATGGCGCAAGTGAAATGCGCATTTTTGTCAGCATTGTGTTACCACTAGCCGTTCCAGGGATTGCCACAATTAGTTTATTTGCGGCTTTGGGTTATTGGAACGATTGGTTCAATGCGTTACTTTACATTCAAAAAGATACCTTGGTACCATTACAGTATTTATTGATGAAAATTCAAAACAACTTAGAGTTCTTATCAAGAAGTACGGATATGGGTGCAGCAGCACAAGAAGGCTTAGGCGTTCTACCAAGTGAATCGGCTCGAATGGCGATTGTTGTCTTATCTACGTTACCAATTGCGTTAACTTACCCATTCTTCCAAAAATATTTCGTGGGTGGTTTAACAATCGGCGGCGTGAAAGAATAAAATTGTACAGGAGGAAATAAGGAATGAAAAAATGGCAAAAAGGATTAGCCGTAGCTGGCGCAGCAGCTTTAGCTGTAGGACTAAGCGCGTGCGGTAAATCTTCAAAAGATGCAGCGTCAAAAGGTGATGATAGTACACCAACGTTATTAATGTATCGTGTTGGGGACAAACCAGATAATTATGACCAATTAATCGATAATGCGAATAAAATTATCGAGAAAAAAATTGGGGCAAAATTAAAAATGGAATTTGTTGGTTGGGGCGATTGGGACCAAAAAATGTCAACAATCGTTGCTTCTGGTGAAAGCTATGATATTTCATTAGCACAAAATTATGCAACGAATGCACAAAAAGGCGCCTATGCTGATTTAACTGATTTAGCACCTAAATATGCAAAAGAAGCCTATGATCAATTACCAGATAACTATATTAAAGGAAATACGATCAATGGAAAACTGTATGCGTTCCCAATTTTAGGTAACTCTTACGGTCAACAAGTTTTAACTTTTAATAAAGAATATGTCGATAAATACAATTTAGATATTAGTAAAGTCGATGGTAGTTATGAAAGTGCAACGGAAGTTCTAAAAGAATTCCATAAAAAAGAACCAAATATTGCTGCTTTTGCTATCGGTCAAACATTCTTTGCAACAGGTAATTATGACTTCCCTATTGGTAACCAATATCCATTTGCAGTAAAAACAACTGATACTGGCTCACCAAAAATTATTAACCAATATGCCGACAAAGACATGATTAATAACTTAAAAGTCTTACATCAATGGTATAAAGATGGCTTGATTCCAACAGATGCTGCTACAAGTACAACACCATATGACTTAAATACCAATACTTGGTTCATGCGTCAAGAAACACAAGGACCTATGGATTATGGTGATACAATCTTAACACAAGCTGCTGGCAAACCACTTGTTTCTCGTCCACTAACAGAACCATTAAAAACAACAGCTCAAGCGCAAATGGCTAACTATGTTGTTGCAAACACGTCTAAAAACAAAGAAAAAGCTGTTGAATTGTTAGGTTTATTAAACAGCAATCCAGAATTGTTAAACGGACTTGTTTATGGTGAAGAAGGCAAACAATATGAAAAAGTTGGCGATGATCGTGTGAAATTGTTGAAAGATTACACACCAACAACTCATTTGAGTGCTTGGAACACAGGAAACAACTTAATCATTTGGCCAGAAGAATCTGTCACTGAAGACATGGTTAAAGAACGTGATAAGAGCATCGAAGAAGCAAAAGATTCACCAATTCTTGGTTTTACTTTTGTAAATGATAAAGTGAAAACTGAAATCACTAACGTTGCTACAGTTATGAACCGTTACGCAGCAAGCTTAAATACAGGAACTGTTGATCCAGAAGAAACACTTCCAAAATTAATGGATGACCTAAAAACAGCTGGCTGGGATAAAGTTCAAAAAGAAATGCAAACACAATTAGACGAATATATCCAATCTCAAAAATAATCACAGGAGGCTGAGGCATTAGCTGAGCGCTTTTGGCTCAGCCTTTTACATAATAGAAAGGAAGAGGAAGATGGAAAGTACAGGGATTCAACGGTTGTTTTACCTTTCCTGGACAGTAATCAAACTAAATTTACTGTTTGTTTTATTTAGTTTAGCTGGAGGGATTATTTTTGGTGTTGGTCCAGCACTCCAAATGATGACTGATTTCATTTTGGAAGAGGGCATGAATTATCAAGCAATTACCGTTAAACGAGCATTTGAATCATGGAAAGCACATTTTAAAAGAAGTAACTGTTATTTTCTACTTTTTCTCTTCACTTTAGGATTTGTTTTTTATAATATTTATTTAGCCGTTCAATTTACCGGAATAATGTGGTTAATTATTACATTTATTTTATTTTTTGTTTCCCTAATACTCGTTATTTTTTATATTTATATGCTACTATATGAAGGAAGCTATTTTATCTCAACTATTGATTTAATGAAGCTTTCATTTATCAGTATCTTTTTAAACCTCGGTGTATTTTTTAAAGTCTTATTCGGTGTAATTAGTATCGTTGCTTTAACCTGGAAAATGAAAGGACTGCTACTATTTGCTTCGTTTGCCTTAATTATGATGTGGTGTGCCTATGTCACGCGTAAAAATCGCCAGTTTATTGATGGAAAGTTGGAACAAAATGAAGCGAATCTTCAAAAAACTGTTTAAAAAAAAATATTTATTAAATCGATTAGTACAAAAATACAGTCTACTGTTAACAAGTATTATTTTGTTAACGGTGGCTGCTTTGTGCGTTTATGTTACTTATACAATTAACTTATCAATTGATTCACAAAAAAATAACGCCGTTTCCCAAATTGACAGCTATGTAACGAATAAAAATAATGCGGCGACGAATATGATTAATGAATTAGCTGGCTCTGCAAGTAAAATTGAAAACATGCGAAAATATATGGAACTTTCTCCTCCTGAGTACTTTGACTATACGTACAGCCAATGGTCGGAAGATCGGGTCAGTACCCACTTTGGAAATAATTTAAGTACATTATTTAGCACCTTTCCTGACTTAGAAGAAGTGATTATTCGCTTAGATGAATTTGATCAGGTTTTGTTCGCCAATCGCACAGCTACAAATGGGAAAAAAATGGATATGTCATCAATTAAAAAACATGGCTTTCAACTAATGCGAATTATCTCCGATCCTTATACAGGACAACCGTTGGGAGAATTGTACACTGTGTTTTCAAGTCAAGAGTTGCTAGGCAACCAAGCAGACTTATTGAAAAAATCAGGTATTAATGCGTTTATCTATGATAGTGCTGGGAATCAAATTTTTTCTGAAAAAGCACAATTTACCAAAGAAGAAGAGCGGCAACTAGATAAAAGAATGCACACCGATAGTGACATTCAACAGGTTTTTCATAATCGCTACGATATTACGGAAATAGAAAGCAGTGGTCGGAGTACCATTCTCTTATTAACAAGCCGCCGAGTCTTATTTCAGCAATTGTTTATGAATTATGCGGCCATTTTAGGGATTGGGTTACTTTTGATTGTTATTTTATTAGTGGGCTTAAACCGCCTGTTTAAACGCTATTCTCAACAAGTCCAATTAATTTTAGAAGCAACACGAGCCATTGGCGATGGCAATTTAAAAGAACGAATTGACACGAATCAAGTTCAGGAAGAATTGAATGATATTGCTTCTGCGATTAATTTTATGGTAGACAGTTTAGATCAATACATTCACGATATTTATACTTTAGAAATTAAGCAACGTGATGCCCACATGAGAGCGTTACAGTCGCAAATTAATCCTCATTTTCTTTATAATACATTGGAATATATTCGCATGTATGCCTTGAGTCGGCAACAAGAAGAACTAGCTGATGTTGTCTATGCTTTTTCAACGTTACTTAGGAATAATATTAACCAAGAAAAAACCACGACCTTGGCAGAGGAAATCTCATTTTGCGAAAAGTATGTGTATTTGTATCAAATGCGTTATCCCGACCAATTTGCCTATAAGTTCGAAATAGAAGAAACAATTGCTGATGTTGAAATTCCTAAGTTCATTATTCAGCCGCTTGTCGAAAATTATTTTGTGCATGGTATTGACTATCAACGACAAGACAATGCTATCAAGGTCCACGCCTACCGAGAAGATGAAAAAATTATTGTGGCTGTTGTGGATAATGGAAAAGGAATTACCGCCAATCGGTTAGAGGAAATTCGCGCACGTTTAAATCAAACAGAAATAGAAACGGAACAATCCATTGGGTTAAGAAATGTTCATGAACGTTTACAACGCTTTTTTGGGGAGAGTTATGGTTTAACCATTGAAGGGAAAGAAGGAGAAGGGACGACAATTCGTCTTTCGTTTGTAGCATAAGGGGTGAAAAGATGTATCGAGTGATGTTTGTTGATGATGAATATATGATTTTAGAAGGCTTAAAATGGATTATTCCTTGGCAAGAGTTAGGCTTTGAAATTGTTAAAACAGCACGTAGTGCGCAAGAAGCATTGGCTTTTTTAGAAACAGAATCCATTGATGTTTTATTAACAGATATTACGATGCCGGAAATGAGCGGGATCGAATTAATTGAGCAAGCAAAGAAAAAAGGACATCAATTTATTAGTTTAATTTTATCAGGTTATCAAGAGTTTGATTACGTCAAAAAAGGCATGGCTTTGCAGGTCCAAGATTATCTTTTGAAACCAGTCAATAAACAAGAACTATTAGCCAATATCCAGAGAATTAAAACAGAATTGGACCAACAAAAAAAATCCCATGCCCGCGTGCGTCTATATCTAGAAAATGGCTTGATGCGTTGGCTTAATGATGAAATCAGCGAAGGGGAATACGAAGAGTTAATGCAGCAATTTGCGACTATAAAACCAGGTGATTTTACCGTTTTATTGGTTGAAGCTGAGATGCCATTTTTAGAAACAATCAAGGAACTATTTATGAAAAAAGGTCAACTGTTATTTATTGAAAGTTGGATGAGTACGTACCACCAATTGTTACTTATCTATAAAGGGGCCAGACAAGAAGCGTTCTTATTTATTCGTGAAATTGAAGCGATTCTAGCTGGTCAAGGTCAGATTTTTGTAGGGGAATCTGTCAATGAATGGGAAACGGTTTATGAAAGTTATGAGAAAGTAAAACAGTTGCAAGCAATTGAAACGTTTTATCAAGAATTTCTGCCAAATAATCAAAAAGAACAAATGAATCGTTCGGCAGAAGATTTTACTTTTCTAGCGTTTAACCAAGCCTTGATGATTGGGGATATGCAGACTATTCAACGGGAATTAGATGCTATTTTCAATCAGTTAAGTCAACAACACGCTACGCCAGAATATGTACGCTATGTAGTCTTCTTACTTTTTTCAGATATTTCCCGTCAGTATCCAACTGTGTTAGAAGAAAACTATGAAAAAATCGTGGAAGAAATTCGAGCCAGCAACAATCTTAATACACTGTATGCGTTAATGCAGCAAGTCTTAGCAGAAGTGAAAAATAAACCTAAAATAAAAAAATATTCAGAAAGTGTTAGCCAAGCTGTAGAAAGAATTGAACAAGGCTATTTAGAAGAATTAAACTTAAAAACGGTGGCGGATGAGCTTCATTTGAACCCTAGTTATTTAGGCCAAATTTTCAAAAAAGAAACCAAGCGGAGTTTTTCTCAATATTTGAATCAAGTGCGTACCAAGCATGCCCAAAAATTATTATTGTACACGGATGATACAATCAACGAAATTTCAGAAAAAGTAGGATTTAACAATACCAACTATTTTTCAAAAATGTTTAAAAAATTAAATGGAATTACGCCAAAAGAATTTCGAGAGCAATACCAATCAAATTACGCAGGTGTCGAAGAATAAAAAGAAAGATGTTCAATTTTTATGAACATCTTTCTTTTTATTATTTTTCCGTACTTAATGAAAACGGTCGTTCTGCTGTGTTTTGTGGATTCGGGACGATCCCTAATTGATAATCTAAAGTCCCGCCGTTTAATAGTTCTTGATGAGTAAAATAAGGCGCAGTATGTTTTTCTTGGTTTAACTGAATTTCATGAATAAATTGTTGTTGGACTTTGTTTGGTGATGTCTGAATGGTTAATTGTTTACCATTTGACAGTTTTACTTCCGCCGTCTGGACTAAAGGCATCCCGATTACATATTCACCAGTTCCTGGTGTGACGGGATAAAAGCCTAAGCTATTAAAAATATACCAAGCAGACATGCTGCCATTGTCTTCATCACCTGGATAGCCAGTTGGTGAAGCATCAAATGTTTGCATTAGTTGTTTTAAAAGTGGTTGAGCCATCTCTGGTTTGCCGATGTAGCTGAATAGAAACGGATAATGGAAACTTGGTTGATTTGAGATGGCTAATTGACCAAAATCAATTGCCGCCATTTCACTCATTTCATGAATTTCAAAACCATAGCCTTCAACGTTAAAGTTAGGCGCTTGATTGCAGAGCTGAATTAATTTTTTTTCGAAAGCTAACTCGCTACCATATAGCTTAATCAAACCTGCAAAATCTTGATAAACCGCAAAACTTGATTGCCAAGCACTTCCTTCGGCGTAATCTTTGCCCCAACGAATATCTAAAAAGTCAGGACGGAAATTGCCTTCAGTATCCTTTGCTTGCATAAAGCCAGTTTCAGGATTAAAAAGTTGTTGATAATTCAAGGCTTGTTGACGATAAAACGTTGCGGTCTCTGAATCATTCAATGTTTTTGCAACTTGCGAAATACAGAAATCGCTGTACGCATAGTCTAAGGTATGATTGACAGATTCATGATAGGTTGAAGGAACATAGCCATATTTTAGATAATCCAGAGTTCCTTGACGTCCATAATTTTCTCGTTCGCTTTGTTGTGTGGCGCCTTTTTTCATCGCTTCTAGGAACTGAGGCATCAAGTCAGGACGAATCTTTTTCACGGCGGCATCAGCAATGACAGCGTCAATCAAGGTGCCGGGCATTAAACCACGCTCATCTGGAGATAACCATTTTGGCAAGAAACCTGTTTCGTTGTAACTATTTAAAAAGCCTTCTAGCATCTCTTCGTATTTTTCTTGAGCAATTAGTGAGAACAATGGGTAAACCGTTTTATAAGTATCCCAAAAGCCATTATTGGTATATAGTACACCAGGACGAACCGTTTGCGAGAACGTATCATAATGAATCGGCTGCTGATTTTCGTCCAATTCATAAAAGGTTTGCGGAAATAGGAATGTTCGATACAGTGTATGATAAAACGTTTTAGTATGTTCAGGATTTTCATGCGTTACTTTAAGGCGATCGAAATAATTATGCCAATCTGCGATTCCTTGTTGCAGCATCTCAGTAGAACGCAAAGAGATTTCTCGCGCTAAATTTAACAGCGCTTGTTTTTCAGAAATAAATGAACTACTAAAATGAACAACTTGTTGAGCAATATTTCCAAAAGAAAGAAGGATTTTGCCATCTTCACCTGAAGAAGGGGCAAACCATTTGGTTAAAGGCTGTTCAAAATGAAGCACAAAATAAAAACTAAAATCTGGATCTTCACAACCAGAATAGTTGATGACTTTTACAGCCACTTGATGGTCATCTAATTGTTTTACTTGATAACGTCCAGGCAGAGTTAGTAGTAAGTGATTATCTGTTTGTTGATAATCAATGGTTAAGATACCACCATACATGCTTGGGATTAATTGAGAAGTTATTTGATAGCGTAATTGAGTTAAGTTAATTTCGACAGGAGAAAAAAGGCTTTCTTCTGGACGATAAGAACTTTGGGCATGGAATAAAGAAAGTTCCGACAATGAACCACTGACAGGGGTCATTAATAAATGGCTAAAATCACCCATCCAAGGACTTGGTTGATGCGTTACTCGATAGCCTTGAAATGTTCGATCTTCTGGATGAAACCACCAGCTGCCTTTTTGGTCAGTTGTTTGCGGGGCGTAAAAGTTCATCCCAAATGGCACGCCAGTATAGGGTAGACAATTTCCATTTGAAAAACTATGTTGGTTGGCAGTTCCGTGTCGCGTATCAATCGCTTGAATATTCATGAAAGTAGCTCCTTTGTTTTAAATGATATATCATATAGGCTGATTATAGCACAAAAAACGAGAAATGAAAGCGTATTTATTCGCTTTTTTATTTATTTTTAACGAATTGGTATATTCAATTTGGAGAGGGAATTGACAAGCATGTTACAATGGATAAGGAATCGATATTGGAGTGATTGTTATTTATTTTTTTAGTACAAAAAGTCAGCAATTTTTTGCGTATGTTTGGGCCATTTTCCCAGTCATCGCCTTTTTTTTGGTTAGTTTTTATACATTGGATTTTTTATTTTCCCCAAGCTATTTAATTATGGTGCCTGTATTTACTATTATGTTTAAAATTAACTATAAAAAAGATTATTCGTTTGTAGCGCTGCTCAAAATGAGTATCAGGCAATTTGTGATCAGTTTTTTAGCATTTATAGCTAGTAGTTCCTTTAGCTGGTCTATTATTTTAAATAGTAGTGTGACATTTTTAATTGTTTATTTATTTTATTCATCTGCGACACCGATGCGGTACCATAGTTATTTGATGATGTTTACGTTTTGTCAGTTAATTCAGGTTAAAGGAAATACATTTTTGATGCAATCTCAAGTTGTGGCCTTTTTAATTGGTCTTTTTTTATTGGCTTTAACACTAAACGCTTGGTGGCAAACAGGATTAAATCAGCTAACCAGCTTAAAGAGTAGAGGCCATGTTCGCTTTTTTAAAAGCATTCAATTAAATATGAAGCAACAAAAATTGGCGGTTATTAATTTCTGGCACGACTTACAACAGACTTTTTTTGGGATCACAAGTTTCAAACAATTTTTAGAAAGTCCTGACGAAAGGGTGCAACGATTTCGTTTAGCTATTCGTATGAGTTTCACCATTACGCTGAGTTTTATTTTAATGTGGAGTGTAGGAGGCATTAAAATAATTTGGATTCCGATGAATGTTTTTCTACTCTTGCATCCAGTGAAGGCAGAAATGAACACGCGTATTAAGACACGTTTTTGGGGGACTCTTTTAGGATGTTTCCTCAGTCTGTTTGTTGTCAATTGGCTTCAATTGCCACTGACACACCTCGTTGTTTCTAGTTTGATTGGCATTTTTGTTTATGCCCTAAAACCAGGAACCGTGTTACAAGTGACAATGGCAACGATTTTTGGGTTATGTTTGGCAACAATTAGTTTACGAGGGATGTACGCCGCAGAGTTGCGGGTCTCTTTTGTATTATTGGCAATTTTTGTTGTTTGCTTAATTGATTTAGGTTTATTTGTTTATCAGCGTATCTTACGTTTTTAAAAAGTGTGGCACAGAGGGTGATTTACCCGTTGTGCCACACTTTTTAATTTTCTAAATTCGTTAATTTTTCTAAGTAATGATTTTCTATTTGCGGAAAATCTATTTTTTCTGGTGCTGCATCAGGGGTTTCAACTACTTGCTTCAAGCGGTTGAGAACAATTGACCAACCAGCGATATCTTTATGGCGAGGTGTTGTAAAATTTTCTGGGAGAGATTCTGAAAAGACTAACAGGGTCTGATGAGGTGCTTGTTCTTTTAAGTCAAAATAGATGATACCAGTATCCCAAGTCACGCCCAGATATTTTTCCTCTGCATAATCAGTGAAAGGCATTGTTTCTTCAAAATCGGGCAGAATAAACCGCCAAAACCCGTTAACACCTAATTCACCAATTTCTAATTCTGGAAACCATTGTTTTAGCTTGTCTGTCTCAGTCAGGTAGCGCCAAATCGTTTGAGGGCTGGCTGAAATTGCCCGTTCTGTACCAAAATAAATCGTCTGGTTTTCTAAGCGAAAGGTATCTTTCATTTTGTTTCTCTCCTTTATTTATTATTCATGAAGTTCTAAAGGTAGTCCATCTGGATCAAAAAAGAAGGTCATTTTTTCACCCGTAAAATCATCTACTCGTAGCGGTTCTGTTTCAATTCCTTGCTCATTTAAAAAAGCAATCACTTCTTCAATATGTTCAACTTTAAAAGCTAAATGACGTAATCCTAAAGCTTCAGGATAAGAGGGGCGAGCGGGAAATTGATCAGAAATAAAAATTTCCAATTCTTGGCTGCCTAATTTTAAATCTAATTTAATATCGTTTTTTTCGGGACGATGATTTTCGCGAAGAACTTCAAAGCCCAACTTTTCGACATAAAAATTTTTAGTTGCTTGATAATTTGAGGCATTGATTGCCACATGATGAATTTCTTTAAAAAACATTTTTCATACTCCTTTTCGTTTTTTCCCTCTGTAGTATAGCAATAAAGAAGCAGCTAAAAAAGCGTTCTGTTTGACTCTTTAAGAAAAGACAAGGGATTTGCAAAAAAATAAAATTATTTTTTTGAAAGAAAGCGCTTGCCAAAAAAAGAATAATCAAGTATGATGTATATACAACTTAATTGTATATACAAGTTTGAGAGGAGAATGTAAAATGGGTAAGTTTCAAAGCGATGCACAACAGTTGTTGAAAGCAGTAGGAGGCAAAGAAAATATTTCAGCTGTTTCTCATTGTGCAACTCGAATGCGTTTTGTATTAAAAGATCCAAAAAAAGCGGATGTACCTGTGATTGAAGATATTCCTTCTGTAAAAGGAACCTTTACCAATGCTGGACAGTTTCAAGTAATTATTGGGAATGAAGTCCCACAATTTTATAATGATTTTTCTGCAATTTCCGGTTTAGAAGGGGTTTCAAAAGAAGAAGGGAAAGCAGCTGCCAAAAGTAATTTGAGTCCTGTTCAACGAGTTGTTTCTGTTTTAGCTGAGATTTTTACACCATTAATTCCTGCACTTGTTATCGGGGGATTGATTTTAGGGTTCCGCAATATTTTGGAAGGGGTTCCATTTGGCTTTCTTGATGGTCAAACAATCGTGGAAGTTTCTCAATTTTGGAATGGAGTCAATTCATTCTTATGGTTAATCGGCGAAGCAATTTTCCACTTCTTGCCAGTTGGGATTACGTGGAGTATTACGAAGAAAATGGGAACCACACAAATCTTGGGGATTGTCCTAGGGATTACATTAGTCTCACCACAACTTCTGAATGCTTATTCAGTTGCGACGACTAAAGCAGCAGAAATTCCTTTCTGGGATTTTGGGTTTGCTCAAGTTAACATGATTGGTTATCAAGCGCAAGTTATCCCAGCCATGTTAGCCGGCTTCTTGCTTGCCTATCTTGAAATTTTCTTTAGAAAAGTGATTCCTCAAGCAATTTCAATGATTTTTGTCCCATTGTTTGCTTTAGTACCAACAGTATTGGCTGCACATGTCATTTTAGGACCAATCGGTTGGACGATTGGTAGTTGGGTTTCTGATATCGTAAATGCAGGATTAACGTCAACATTTAATTGGTTATTTGGCGCCGTCTTTGGCTTTATGTACGCACCATTAGTCATCACTGGGTTGCATCATATGAGTAATGCGATTGATTTACAGTTGATTGCTGACTTTCAGTCAACCAACTTATGGCCAATGATTGCTCTATCAAATATTGCACAAGGTTCAGCTGTTTTAGCGGTTATCTTTATGCATCGTGGAAACAAAAAAGAAGAACAAGTTTCGATTCCAGCGATGATTTCTTGTTACCTAGGTGTGACTGAACCAGCGATGTTTGGGATCAACTTAAAATATGTTTATCCATTTGTTGCGGGCATGATTGGTTCGGCAATGGCCGGAATGTTTGCCACTTTAATGGGCGTTCGTGCGACAAGTATCGGCGTCGGTGGCTTGCCAGGAATTTTATCTATTGTGCCACAATATTACTTGCCGTTTTTAGTCGCAATGGTGATTGCGATTATCGTACCAATGGGCTTAACTTATATTTTCAGAAAGAAAGGCATCTTTAATAAAGTCGATCCAGTTGATGAAGCAACAGGGATGTTATACAGCGAAGAAGGGTAATCGCTTTTTGAAGTTAAGAAGAATTCGTAGACATTTGTCTACGAATTCTTCTTCTTTTTATAGAAACTATTGGCTTTTTTCTCTCTTTCAGTTAGACTAAAAAGGTTGAGAAAAGGAGAGCGTAAAAATGGATATTTATTTAAAAAAAGCAATTTTACACATTATTGATCGAGAAACTGGGACGCCGGTTTTCTCTGAAAAGGAACTAGATTTAACGACCGAGTATATTCGAACGTATTTAACTGCAAAAATTTCAAAACTTTCGACTGCACAAACAAAGACTGGAACATTGGCGGAAAATAGTTCCTTTGTTGACACGTTACGTGGGATTCCTAGTGATTTTGTAAAGAAAAGCCAAGAAGTTACCCAACATTGGTATGATGTTTATTCAGGAAGCGAAGATGCGCCTAGTGCTGATATTTTGTTCATTTTATATGAATTAGATACGGTGTTACATGTCGCAATGATTAAATTAAACTATAAAGAAAGTTACACGCATTACGTCGACTATGAAGAAGAATCCGTTTATAACAAACTGATTATCAATCGAGCAATTTTGTCTTCAAAATCACAAAAACCAGATGAAGGAATTACAGTTGACTTAGATACATTAGCGTTTGAATTACTAGAGAAAAGATATGAATTTTCAGGAGAAAAAATCTGGTATTTCTCTGAAAAAGTGATTGAGACGCAAGCGGCACCTTCCATGGAAGAAAATATCAAAGAAATTAAAAAAGCAGTCAAACGCATTGGAAAGAAATTTAACGAAGATGAGTTTGAACTAATGGCTTCTGTAAAAGAAGCGGTATATGATAGCATTGAGGAAACGGGAACGATTGACAATGAGCAGATTGCTGAGCAAGTATTTAAAGAAAATGTATCAGCTAAATTAGCTTACCAAGAAGAAGTGAATGAGTCGAAGTTTGTCGACAAAACACCGCCAGTCAGAGAATCTCGCGAAATTTCTGAAAAGAAATTTGGCAAACAGAAGTTAAAAATGGATAACGGTATTGAATTAATTGTTCCGTTAGATGTTTACCGCAATGGGGATTTAATTGAATTTGTTAATAATCCAGATGGCACAGTGTCCATCATGCTAAAAAATATCGAAAAAATTAGTAATCAATTATAAAGAAAAAACCGTTGGTCGCTTGCCAACGGTCTTTTCTTTATTTTAATTTTTCTAAAGCTTTTTCAGGGACTTCTTTTTCTGTCACTTCATTCCAGCTGATCACGCCTTTACGGGGATTAACTTTCAATTTTAGATAGGCTTTCATACGCAAAGGTTGATCACGGGATTCGTTTAATTCCACGGTTTTTTCTTCACCGTTTTTATTAAACGCAGGTTGTTGATAGTAATAAATGGTCATTGCTTCACCAGAATTTGTTTTTTCATCTTTCTTTTCACCAGATGTTGTGATTTGTGTATAATAGGCTTCTCCACCGTAATAGTAATTATAAACGCCCCAGCTACCACCGGCTAAAATGACTATGGGAATTAATATTTTTAGTAATGTTTTCATTTTCCTCACCTCAAGGAATAGTATGCCTTTTTTTTAGGAAATTTGCCATATTTTTTTCCGTTAATTGAGTGACAATTTTGTTAGTTTCGGCACTTTCTTGAAAAATTCATCATTTTTTTAAACAAAAGACAACGTTTGTCGCTCCCTTTTTTTCACTATCATGCTACAATAAAGAAAAAAAGATGGAGGTAGAGGACAATGATGCCCTTTTATTTTGGAATCGATCCAACCTATATATTGGTAATTATCGGAATTGCGATTTCTGGTGCGGCCTCCGCATATGTTAACAGTACCTTTCGTAAATATGATCAAGTACGAAGCAGTAAACATGTTACAGGCACGCAGGCAGCACAATATATTTTACAAAAAGAACAGATTAATGATGTTGGAGTTCAGCAAATTGCTGGTGATTTAACTGACAATTATAATTCTGGAAACAAAATGTTGAGCTTATCCGAAGCCACTGCTCAATCGACATCGGTCGCGGCTATTGGCGTGGCGGCTCATGAATGCGGACATGCGGTACAAGATCATACGAACTATGTGCCTTTACGTCTTCGTGCAGCTATTGTTCCAGTTGCCAACATCGGTTCAACCATTTCCTTTCCACTAATTTTGATTGGTGTTTTATTTAGTTGGAATCAAACATTAATCAACATTGGAATTTTGGCTTTTTCATTAGCCTTGATTTTTCAATTGGTGACTTTACCGGTGGAGTTTAATGCGTCTAGACGTGCATTAAGTATTCTTTCTGAAGGTGGGTTATTAACAGAAGAAGAAGTCCCAATGGCCAGAAAAGTTCTTTTTGCCGCTGCACTTACCTACGTAGCAGCGGCGCTTTCGACCTTTTTACAACTTTTACGTTTGGTTATTTTATTTGGTGGCAATAACCGACGAGACTAAGTGCTAGTAAAGGTCTTTCTATTACGCATAAAAGTAATAATATGTTATGATTAAAGTAGAAAATAACAGAGGAGCTGAAGGAAATGAAAGCATCAACAAAAATTGGTATCGGTTTAAGCATTGCTGCAGTTGCAAGTGTCTCTGTTGCAGTCATCGCTTCTGAAAAAATTATTAAGAAGGTATCTCATGTTTCCAATCGTTATAAAGTTAAAAAGTTTGTAGACGATAAATTTGATGGAAACCAAAAATTATTATCGATTGTCGATGATTTATCTGATGATGAATTAGATTCTGTTTTAAATGTTGTGGATCGTGTGAAAGATGGCGGTTCAAAATTAGCTGAATATGGCGAAAAAGTTAAAGACAATACAGATTCTTTAAAAGAACGCTTTTTCACATTTATTGAAGATGCAATGAAGTAAAAAAGATGGCCTAGGCCATCTTTTTTTTATAAAAATAATTCATTTGTTTCAACATAATAGCCTCTGCCACCAACTAGAACTTGATCAATTGTCTTTTGGGATGTAGTGTTCAAACGCACTAAGACTTCTGAAGGAGCGTTTAAGGTATAACCTTGGGCAAAGGTGTAATTGGTTTTTTGTAAAATTTGGTGATGGTACAGATAACAAGCTAACGCACCATTTGATGTACCAGTAGCGGCTTCTTCATCGATGTCATAAAGAGGTGCAAAATTCCTACAAATGATATTTTCTTCAGACAAAGCAAAAAGATGCATCCCAATAACTCCATACTTTTGGCTAAGTAACTTAATTTTTTCAAAGTTTGGTTGTAAATCCTGTAATAATTGCGCATTTTTAATGGGAACCAAAATATCTTTTAGGCCCGTTGACACAATCTGGATAGGAAAAGCAGTTGCCACTGCGTTTAAATCAAAGCAGCCGCTCAATTCTTCTAAAGTGAGCGTATCATAAAAAGTTGGGACAGTTTGTTCCATAAATAGTTGTTCACCGTTAGCCGTGATTGCGAGCAAACCGCTGTTCGTTTCAATTGTATATGCTGTTTGCAATAATTTATTTAAGTGCTTCATAATGGTAAAAGCGCCAATTGTCGCGTGGCCACATAAGTCGACTTCTTCTTTTGGTGTAAAATATTCAAGGCGGAAATCAGCAATCTTTGAGTCTGAAATAAAAGCAGTTTCTGCAAATCCTAGTTCTTTGGCGATGGCCATTTTTTGGGTTCTCGTTAAGGGCTGTGTCATAAAAACAACGCCTGCTTTGTTGCCACCTTCGTGGTTTTTACTAAATGCACTAGCGACATATGCGGTAATTTTCATTGGAACGCCTACTTTCTAATTGGGAATAAAAAACATACGAGTAAAAAATGGACGTACTACTTTCTTAATAACAAATAACAAAAGATTAAATCATCCATTTTTTTTAAAGATAAGCCAGTTTGTTCAAAAAACTTTTCCAACCGATAGTGTAACGTATTTCGATGCATAAATAAATCTTTTGCAGTGGAGCTGATATTGCCTTGATTTTTCCACAAAGCGCTGATGATTGGCTGAATATCGGTGTCTTTATTTAATAAACGACGATAATACTCAACAAGTACATTTTGGCTCATGGCTTCCTTGGTAAAATAGTGGAGGGCAACATCAGTTAAACTAAAAACAGTCGTCCGACTAGAGGAATTAAGTTCTTCTGAAAAAATACGTTGTTCTTCATGGAAACAACGCCGGAGAATGTCTTCAGAGGAATAAAAATTGCCAACAAATACAGCACTAGTGCAATCAAAGTCTGTATCTAATGTTAAAAAGATCCCTTGAATTTCTTCTTGTTGAAAGGTATTTTTTGACTGTTCTTCAACTAAAATATACATATTATTACTTGGACTGAAACAATCAACTGTATCTGGAAACATCTTTGTTAAATTAAATTGCCATTCAGCTTGTAATTCTTTTGTGACATTCGTTTGAATTTGCAACATACGAAAGGTCCCTTCGGCAGGTAATTTTGCCTGTTGAAATAAGTAACTGAACCAAGGATGGTTACCAGTAATTGTTGGGTTTTCAGAAATTGGGAAAAGCGCTTCCAATAAATGCTGTTCTTTAATACTTAAGAAAGCTTTATTCACAATGAAAAATTGGTCGTCAACAGGAATTGAATAGGTGGCTTCGGAACCAATTGTTTTTGATAAATAGCCTTTGGGATAAAGCTGAGATAAATTTTCAATAATCATAGACACACCTCACTGATTTATTGTACCATGAAGCAAGACAGAAGTTTAGTGGGAAAAAGCCGAAAGGTGGAAATTAATTGGGAAAAAAAGAAACAACGTTAACACAAGAAGAAAAAGAATTTTTTATGCGAGAAGCCATTGCAGAAGCGAAAAAAGCAGAAGGTTTGGCTGAGGTGCCTATTGGAGCTGTAATTGTTCGGCAAGGGGAAATTATTGGCCGCGGGCATAATCTGAGAGAAGCACGGCAAGAAGCAACGGCGCATGCAGAAATGTATGCAATCCAAGAAGCGTGTCGCGGGATAGAAAATTGGCGTCTAGAAGAAACCCAATTATTTGTAACTTTAGAACCTTGTCCAATGTGTAGTGGGGCGATGCTTTTGGCACGAATTCCAGAAGTTTATTATGGCGCAACCGATCCTAAAGCAGGCACTGCTGGGACTTTGATGAATTTATTAGAAGATGAACGCTTCAATCATGTGGCCTATGTCGAAGCAGGCGTTTTAGAAGAAGAGTGTCGCTTATTGCTAGTTCAGTTCTTTAAAAAGTTACGGGCAAAGAAAAAAGAAGAGAAACTTTTAAAAAATCAAAAGAAAGACTAGTCAAAAGAATAAAAATACGTTATACTAGGTTTTGCCGAAAGGCTAGGACAATGGCGGGCTAGTGAATTGTGTCAGATCCGGAAGGAAGCAGCACTAAGCAAGTGCCGCCATGTGTCTGATTGAATAAGGAACGTATCAAGGCTGAGAAGCCTTTTTTATTTTATCTAAAATTAAAAAGACAGGAAAGTTGGTCGCTTTCCTGTCTTTTTTAGTGGATTCAAGATAATACAGCAGCTGCTAAGGCTTGTTGAATAGCAACAATATCTTTATCTTTTCTAAATTGAAGACTTACTGAAGGTAATTCAGCACTTGAAATCCATATCTTTAGTTCCGCATCTAGGTCGAAATGTCCACTAGTTTCAACAGAAAAGCGTGAAATAGATTTGTAGGGAATCGATTTATAATCAACTTTTTTACCTGTAATTCCTTGTTTATCGACTAAAATTAAGCGTTTATCTGTAAAGACAATTAAATCTCTTACTAAAGTGAAGGCCATATCTACTTTTTCGTTAGGGATTAAAACATCCCGTAATTCTTTTTCAGCTGTTTCATTATTATTTTGTGTTGCATTTCCTAATAATCCATCAAATAATCCCATGTTAATTCTCCAATTCTACTTTTTTGAAAAAAATTCTTTTATTTAAAAGTAAACTTATATCGTGTAAAAGAATCCGCTTTCAATTTGATTATAACGTTAAAGGTCCTTCGAATGCAATTGATTTTTTAGCATAAGAAAGTGAGGCCTAAGTCGCTGCAACTTAGGCCTCACTTTCTAAATTTTAAAAGAACCTACTGAATAAAAGCAGTTTCTTCTTATTTCTTGGAGCTAAAAACTTTGGTTTCAACATTTGGTAGGACTATGCCCAATCACCATTTCTAAAAACTGGAACAACCGTCCCGTCTTCTTTAATGCCGTCAATATTCATTTTGTCAGATCCTACCATAAAGTCCACATGCGTTTGGCTACGATTTAAACCAGCTGCAGCTAATTCTTCTTCGCTCATCTCCGTGCCACCTTGTAAGTTGAAGGCATAGGCCGAACCAAAGGCTAAATGATTAGAGGCGTTTTCATCGAACAATGTATTATAAAAAATCAAACCGGATTGTGAAATTGGTGAAGGGTCGGGTACTAAAGCAACTTCCCCTAGGTGTTTGGCACCTTCATCAATAGCTAAGAGATTTTTCAATGCTTCTTCGCCTTGTTCAGCTGAGAAGTCAACAACTTTTCCATCTTTAAATGTAAATTTCATTCCCGAAATGATAGTGCCAGCATAACTTAGTGGTTTTGTACTAGAAACATAACCATCAACGCGGCGACTATCTGGGGCGGTGAAAACTTCTTCTGTTGGCATATTAGCCATAAATTCTTCCCCACGCGCGTTATAACTACCAGCGCCTTCCCATAAATGGTTTTTAGGCAAACCAATCGTTAAATCTGTCCCAGGAGCTGTGTAGTGTAAAGCAGTAAATTGTTGTTCGTTTAATTCAGCCGCTTTTTCTTGTAATTTTTTATCATGGATATCCCAAGCAATGACTGGGTTTTCTTCATAAATTCGTGTTGTTTTGAAAATTTCATTCCAAAGTGCATCAACTTGTTCTTCACTTGTTGCTAATTCTGGAAAGACTTTAGCTGCCCAACCTTCACTAGCAGCAGCTACAACAGTCCAACTTACTTTGTTGGCTTGCGTTGCTTTTCGTAGGTTGACCAATGCTTTCCCATTAGCCGCTTGGAAAGCTGCTACACGTTGTGTATCCACGCCAGCTAATGCATCAGGATTAGAAGAAACCACGCTAATTCGGCTTGCGCCTTTGGCAATCCAATCATCGGTTTGATCAATTTTATATTGAGGAACATTTTCAATACGATCAGTTGCAGCATGAGCTAAAAATTCACGTTGAATGGTTTCGTCGCTCCATTGAACAATTACTTCGGCCGCGCCTAAGCGATAAGCTTCTTCCGTAATTAAGCGGGCAAGGGGCGCTTGATCGACACTGATTTGTAAAACAACCGTGTGATTGTCCTGAACATTGACACCCGTTTCAGCAATTAAACGTGCATATTTCTTTAGATTTTCATTAAAATTCTCTAAGGTCATTCGTGATTCCTCCTTCATTTTGATGGGTAATGACTGCTCATATCATAACACGGAAGAGCAGGGAACTCAACGAAATAAAGCCTTTATCAACTGTTATTTTAAGTCGGGGTAAAAGTTGTCGTGCTCCCGCTCAGTGAACTTTTGTACAAAGAGTTGTTCTAATTTTGCATAATAGAAAAATCGTGTTACAATAACCATAAGCATTTATTTGGAAGCGTTGTATATGAATGAATAAAGGGGATAGGGAATTATGGCAAGAAAAAAAACCATTACGAAAGAGCAGATTTTAACAGCTGCCTATGAAGTAGTCGCCACTGAAGGATTTTCGAAGTTCACTGCACGTAATATTGCTAATAAAATGAAATGTTCCACCCAACCGATTTATTTGGAATTTAAAAACATGGATGATTTACGCGATGCTTTATTCCAAAAAATTCATAAATACTTAGCGAAAGAAGTATTTCCAGTAAAACATACCGGGAATACAATTGTTGATTTGGCTTTAAACTATATTCATTTTGCGACAAGTGAAAGTAAGTTATACCGTGCGCTTTATTTAGAAGAATATGGTGGCGGCAAAAAAATGCAAGAATTCTCTTATCACTATTTTACTGAAGCGGTAAAAGCTGATCCTGAGTATGCTAATTTAAACGATGTTCAAATTGACTCTTTACACATGGGAACATGGGTGGTCGCTACTGGTGTGGCTGCATTGATGACTTCTGGAATTATCCATCCTTCAGAAGAACAAATCATTCATTTAATGAAAGATAGTATTGAAGCAATTCTTGAACGAGATGAACCAATTGATATTGACCTATAAAAATTAAAAAAAGTGTAACCTCATGCTGATAACTTCTGTGAGGTAACAGCAAAAGACTGTTTCTTAAAAGAACGGTCTTTTTTTGTTAAGTGTATTAATGGTAGATTATTCGCAACCATGCTACAGTAAAGAAGAGAAATAGAAAGGGGCAAAAAACATGAACCGAGTGAAAGATAAGCGTTTATGGCTAAGTATTGTAGGAATTACCGGACTAGGGCTCTTGTCGGGCTTATTTTCAGTAAATGCGAGAGAATATTATCAAGCGTTGAGATTACCAAGTTTTGCTCCGCCAGGCTGGTTATTTGGACCGGTGTGGTTGGTGTTGTATATTTTTATGGGCATTACTTTTTATTTCATCTTAGTTCATCCAAATAAACAACAGAAAAAACGGATGATTACGCTATTTATTTTACAATTTATTGCGAACTTTTTCTGGACATTTTTCTTTTTTTCTTTACAAAATAATTTATTATCTGTGATTGATATCTCATTGTTATGGCTATTATTAATAGTTCAACAGTGGGACTACTTGCGTTATAAATTAATAACGCGTGGCTGGTTGATGATTCCTTATATTCTTTGGGTTACTTTTGCGGCAGCTTTAAATTACAGTATTTTATTTTTAAATTAGGAATATCAAAACACCAGAGAAAAATGGAAACTAGCCATTTTTCTCTGGTGTTTTTTTATTTATTTCAACGTAGTTATTCTGCGGCAGTTGCTAATTTTTTCGCAAATTCTTCTAAACGTTGGATGTCGTCTTCTTCAGCGGCTAAATCAACTTTAACGCTGTCGGCGCCTTTTTTTGCCCCAATTTGAGTAAAGACTGCTTCGAAGTCGTCCACCGATTTACAAAAATCATCATAAAACGTGTCTCCTGAACCACAAACGCCGAAGATTTTTCCTGATAAATCAATCTCTTGTAAGTCTTCATAAAAGTCGACAATTTCATCAGGTAAATCGCCATCGCCATACGTATATGTAGCTACTACACAGATATCGGCCTCTTCAAAATCAGCGGCATCGACTTGCGTACACTCATCAATTTCGACCTCTAATTCTAAATCTTCAAATGCTTCTGCAACAATGTCGGCAATTTCTTCTGTATTCCCAGTCATGCTTGCATACACAATTTTAGCTAACGTCATAAACTTTCTTCCCCCTCATACAATTCTGTCACTTATTATAGCAGATGCGCATTTCTTATAAAAGACTAGCGAGTGCTTTTATTAAGGGACTTTTTGAAAATTGGTGTTTGAACAATCTTTTTTGCAAAAAATGTGATAAAATAATTTGAATGAAACAAGTTTAGGAGAGATAGTATGATTACATTAAAATCACCACGAGAAATTGAAATGATGGATGAATCAGGGGAATTATTAGCGGATGTTCACCGTCATTTACGGACGTTTATTAAACCTGGCATTACAAGCTGGGATATTGAAGTATTTGTGAGAGACTTTATTGAAAGTCATGGTGGCGTGGCGGCTCAAATTGGCTATGAAGGTTACAAATATGCTACTTGTTGTAGTATCAACGATGAAATTTGCCACGGATTTCCTCGTAAAAAAGTATTAAAAGATGGCGACCTAATCAAAGTAGATATGTGTGTCGACTTAAAGGGCGCAATCTCTGATTCATGCTGGTCTTATGTCGTGGGTGAATCAACACCTGAAATTGATCGCTTGATGGAAGTAACCAAAAAAGCGCTATATCTTGGGATTGAACAAGCACAAGTAGGAAATAGAATTGGCGACATTGGTCATGCAATTCAAACGTATGTAGAAGGAGAAGGCTACGGGGTAGTTCGCGACTTTGTAGGTCATGGCATTGGCCCGACTATCCATGAAAGTCCAATGATCCCTCACTATGGTGAAGCAGGTAAAGGACTACGTTTAAAAGAGGGAATGGTTATTACCATTGAGCCGATGGTTAACACAGGAACTTGGCGCATGAAAATGGACCCAAATGGTTGGACTGCTTATACTGAAGATGGCGGTCTAAGTTGTCAATATGAACATTCATTAGCGATTACGAAAGAAGGTCCAAGAATCTTAACGTCACAAGGCGAAGAATTGACTTATTAATAAGGAGAGTGTGTGATGAAGTTTCTCGACAACATCAAAAAGAATCAATCTTTGATGCGTTTTATTGAGACAACGCAAAGTCACATGGTCACAGCCGAAATAGGCAACAGCTCAGTGGTTGTTGCCTATTATTTATTACTCTCGCTGTTTCCATTACTGATTGCGGTAGGTAATGTCTTACCTTATTTAAGAATCGACCCTAATTCTGTGTTGCCTTATATTGCAGAGGCGATTCCGAAAGATGTTTATAAGAACTTAGAACCAGCGATTCGTTCACTACTGACTCAACGTTCAGGCGGGTTGCTTTCTGTTTCCGCTTTAGCAGCATTTTGGAGTGCCAGTCAAAGTATTAATGCACTACAAAACGCGATGAATAAAGCTTTTGGTGTCGAACAAAGGAAAAATTTTATTCTCGTAAGAGTGGTCTCATTTTTAGTTATTTTGTTATTTATGGTAGCGATTGTTGGTGTAGTAGTAATTTTAGGTCTGGGTCAGTACATTATTGAATTACTGCAACCAATTTTCCATTACTCAACGTCTGTGATCGATACTTTCCAAGCGTTAAAATGGCCGTTAACGACCGTTGTTTTATTAGTGATTATGTGTTTGATTTATGCGGTCGTTCCTAATCGGAAATTATCGTTACGTTCTATTTTACCAGGGGCTATTTTTTCGACAGTCGGTTGGATGCTATTATCACAAATTTTTGGTTTGTACGTAAAATATTTTAGTTCTAGAATCGCAAGTTATCAAATCATTGGGAGTTTTATCATCTTGATGTTATGGTTGAATTTTGCTGCCACGATTATTATTTTAGGAGCAATTGTCAACGCTGTCGTCGATGAATACTTATCTGGAGATAAAGAAAAAAAACAACCAAGTTTTGAACAACGCTTGTTTAGATGGTTTAAAAAGAAAAAATAAATGGATTTCTTTAAAAAAGTCTAAACCGTTGCCAGAACACATGTTTCAGCTTGTAAATGCTTCAGTTTACGGTATAATATACCCTGAACGAGAAGAAAGTGGGTTCGACTATGTCACTATTTATTTATGAAGTTTTGATACGTTTATTTATGACATTTATCTTATCTTTGCTATTAACACCACTTGTTAAGCTTCTAGCGTTTCGGATTGGCGCCTATGATGCACCAGGAGAGCGACGAATCAATACCAAAAATATGCCTACAGCAGGAGGACTTGCAATCTACATTGCTTTTGCTAGTTCATGTTTATTGATTTTTCGTTCGATTATCCCACAAGATTATATTTGGCCGATTATTTTGGCTGGTGGAATGGTTGTTTTGACAGGCCTCATTGATGATATTAAAGAGATTACTCCAATGAAAAAAACAATCGGTATTTTGTTAGCAGCATTAGTTATTTATTTTGTTGCTGGAATTCGGATAGATTTTGTGACGTTGCCAGTTGTTGGAATGATTGATTTACGCTGGTTTAGTTTACCACTAACTTTATTGTGGATTTTAGCGATTACGAATGCAGTAAATTTAATTGATGGTTTGGATGGTTTAGCATCAGGCGTATCCATTATTGGATTAACCACGATTGGTATTACAGGGTATTTTTTCCTACATGCTAAAACGGTCTATATTCCAATTGTTATTTTTATTTTAGTTGCGAGCATTGCGGGATTTTTCCCATACAATTTTTATCCAGCTAAAATATTTCTAGGAGATACTGGGGCGTTATTCCTCGGGTTTATGATTGCGGTAATGTCGTTACAGGGCTTAAAAAATGCCACGTTTATTACGGTAATTACGCCAATGGTGATTTTAGGTGTGCCAATTACGGATACGGTTTATGCAATTATTCGACGGCTATTGAACAAGAAGCCCATTTCCTCAGCAGATAAAATGCATTTGCATCACCGCTTGTTATCTTTAGGTTTTACCCATAAAGGGGCGGTCATGACTATTTATGCATTAGCGTTAGTTTTTTCCTTTGTCTCTTTATTGTTCAGCTATTCAAGTACAGTAGCATCAATTTTATTAATTGTCTTTTGTTTAATTGGCTTAGAACTATTCATTGAACTAATCGGTCTAGTTGGCGAAGGGCATCAACCGTTGATGTATTTGTTACGGATTTTAGGGAATCGTGAATATCGTCAGGAGCAAATGAAAAAGCGACTTGGCAAGCATTCTAAGAGAAAGTAAAGAAATCTTTAGGTTGCTTTGCGAGAGCGTAAACCTATGATATAATTCCATTAAACTTAAAAAAGTATATGTGTGAAACATATGCTTTTTTTTTAAGACGATGTTTCAGTAGTAAGGAGAAATGAGCATGCAAGAAATGGTAACAATCTCGATTGTCACTTATAATAGTCGTTACATTTTTAATGTACTAGACCAATTAAAAGCCGAACTAGGTACTGATAGTATCTATGATATTCATATCTATGACAATCATTCTGAAACAGCGTATCTTGAAAAATTAACAACATATGAACCATTTATTACTATCCATCGCGCTGAAGAAAATCAAGGGTTTGGTCATGGTCATAATCAAGTGTTATTCAATGCTTCGACAAAGTATGCAATTATTTTTAATCCCGATGTGTTGGTTACTAAAGACGTGCTTGATCGTTTATTAGACCGTATCAAAATAGATAAGAATATTGCAGTCGTTAGCCCTAAAGTGTTAAATGAAGATGGCACGACGCAATATTTAGTTCGTCAAAAATTAGATGTCTTCGATTATATGTTACGTTTTATTCCCTTTCAATTTGTAAAGAAAATTTTTGATAAACGTTTGAGCATTTATGAATGTCGCGATTTGTCGGATACAGAAACAACGGATATTAAAATGGGCTCAGGTTGTTTTATGTTGATTGATCGTGAAAAATTCGTTGAAATTGGTGGGTTCGATGAACGTTTCTTCATGTACTTTGAAGACAACGATTTATGTTTACGCTTTGGCAAAGCAGGCTATCGGATTCTCTATACGCCTTTTGAAACGGTTGTTCACATGTATGAAAAGGGCGCCCATAAAAGTCGAAAATTGTTTAAAATCTTTATGCAATCAATGGGGAAATTTTTTAACAAATGGGGCTGGAGGTTCTTTTAATGAGTCAAAGATTAGCGGTAGTCATCGTCTTATATCAAATGAAAATGGCTGATACGCCGAATTATTTGTTATTAAAAGAAGTGGTAAATCATCCCGAATTGCACTTATTTATTTATGACAACAGCCCACTTCCTCAAGAAGATGCATTATTTTTACAACAAAATGTTACTTATCGACATAATCCTGATAATCCAGGCCTAGCGACCGCTTATAATGAAGCGATTGCTTTTAGTCAAACGAATCAATGTGAATTATTGTTGCTCCTTGACCAAGACACAGAAGTACCAGCTTCTTATTTTGATACGTTGATCATCATGCCGTTAGATCCGACTGTGGCAGTCTATGTTCCAATTGTAGAAGCAAATGGACAACAAATTTCGCCAGTATATAGTGATCAATATGTTGGACTTAAAGGAGCAAAGCCAACAGCAGGGATAGCCAACCAACCGTTGATGGCTATCAATTCTGGTACAGTCATTACGGCAGAAACACTGCGCTGGTTGGAAGGATTTTCGGAAGAATTTCCTTTGGACTATTTAGATCATTGGTTCTTTTATCAATTGAATCAAGCCAATAAAAAGATTGAAGTCTTACCAATCCACCTAAAACAAGAATTGTCTGTTTTAGATTATCGTACAATGAGTCCTCAACGTTATCGCTCTATTATTGAAGCAGAAACGTTATTTTATCGTCGATATGATCAAGAAAAGTTTTCCCATCATCGACGCCATTTATTTTTACGCAGTAGTAAGCAATTTTTAACTGTCAAAAATCGCCAAATTTGGCGGCAAACATTGGCAGAATTTCTCAAGTTAATGAAAGGATAATCTATGATCTCAGTTTGTATTGCGACATATAATGGAGAAAAATATCTCGCGGAACAATTAGATAGTATTCTTTTACAAGTCAGTGAAGAAGATGAACTAATTATTTCAGATGATGGTTCTACTGATCATACGTTGGAAATTTTGAGGACGTATGCAGCGAATTATCCCCAAATTCAATTGTTACAAGGTCCAGGGCAAGGAGTGATTGCTAATTTTGCATTTGCGCTTACGCATACGAAAGGCGAAGTGATATTTTTAGCAGATCAAGATGATGTTTGGTTGCCAAATAAAGTAACGACGGTGACAGAATATTTTGAAACGCACCCTGACATCCAAGTGGTTATTAGTGACTTGAAAATTGTTGATGCGGATTTACAAGTTACCAATCCCTCTTATTTTAAGTTTCGAAAAGTCAAACCAGGATTTTGGCGCAATGCGATAAAAAGTGGCTATATTGGGGCAGGTATGGCCTTTCGTCAAGAGATGAAAAACGTCATTTTACCCATTCCGCCAGAAGTTCCTATGCATGATATGTGGATTGGCTTATTAGCTGCACGGAAGAAGCAAACGGGTCTCATTAAAGAACCATTAGTGCTTTACCGAAGACATGGAGCGAATGTCAGCCCTATTATTACCAAAACAAGTTTCCAACAAAAATTAAATTGGCGTGTGAATTTATTAAAAGCTTTACATCAGCGTTTAAAGGAACAACGCTAAACTTTTACAGATTTGTAAAATTTACGTAAAAAACATGACAAACCCTATGCTTAATGCGATAATAGGGAAGGATATTTGGTTTTATAGAAACTAAAAATAGAAGTATTTAAGGAGATTGTTCATGAAAGGAATTATTTTAGCAGGCGGAAGCGGGACACGCTTATATCCGTTAACAAAAGCAACATCAAAACAATTAATGCCAATTTACGACAAACCAATGATTTATTACCCAATGTCAACGTTAATGTTGGCGGGAATTAATGAAATTTTGATTATCTCTACACCAGAAGATACACCACGTTTTGAAAGCTTATTCGGCGATGGCCATGATTTAGGCATTCATATCGAATACGCGGTGCAAGAAAGCCCAGATGGTTTGGCGCAAGCATTTATTATTGGTGAAGAATTTATTGGTGATGATAGTGTCTGCTTAGTTTTAGGGGACAATATTTATTATGGTGGCGGTTTGTCAAAAATGTTGCAACGAGCGGCTTCTAAAGAGTCAGGGGCAACAGTCTTTGGTTACCATGTAAATGATCCAGAGCGTTTCGGCGTGGTAGAATTTGATGAAGAGATGCGGGCGCTTTCTATTGAAGAAAAACCAGCACAACCGAAGTCAAATTACGCAGTGACAGGTTTGTATTTTTACGACAATGAAGTGGTTGAAATTGCGAAAGGGATCAAACCGTCAGAACGTGGGGAATTAGAAATAACAGACGTTAATAAAGTCTACCTTGAAAAAAATAAACTTTCTGTTGAGGTAATGGGCCGTGGCTTTGCTTGGTTAGATACAGGCACACACGAATCCTTATTAGAAGCGTCAACATTTATTGAAACAATTGAAAAACGTCAAAATTTAAAAGTCGCTTGTTTGGAAGAAATTGCTTATCGAATGGGCTATATTACAAAAGAACAATTGGTAGAATTGGCACAACCATTGAAGAAAAATGGCTACGGCCAATACTTGCTACGTTTAGCAGCAGAATAGGAGCGAAGAAACGTGAAAGTTATTGATACAAAATTACAAGATGTCAAAATTATCGAAATGGATGTTTTCGGTGATCATCGTGGCTTTTTTACAGAAAGTTATTCCAAAGCTAAATTTGCAGAACATGGATTAGACTTTGATTTTGTCCAAGATAATCATTCATTATCAACAGAAGCAGGTGTCTTGCGTGGATTGCATTTTCAAAAAGGCGAAGCTGCGCAAACAAAACTAATTCGCGTTGTAACAGGTGCGGTATTAGATGTGATTGTTGATATTCGTAAAGGGAGTCCAACCTATGGTCAATGGGAAGGCTACATTTTATCAGAACATAATCACCGTCAGCTTTTAGTACCAAAAGGTTTTGCCCATGGTTTTGTCACTTTGACACCGAACGTGAACTTTATGTACAAGTGTGATAATTACTACAATGCGGCAGCAGACGGCGGTATTGCTTTTAACGATCCAGCGTTAGCTATTGATTGGCCAATTGCGCCAGAAAAAGCGATTACGTCAGAAAAGGATCAAAAACATCCAACCTTAAAAGAATTTGAAGCGGAAAATCCGTTTATCTATGGCGAAATTTAAGAAAAAAGTAGGAGAGTTTCAATTATGAAAAAAATCATCGTAACAGGTGGAGCTGGTTTTATCGGCTCAAATTTTGTTCATTATGTTGTAAAGAATCATCCAGAAGTTCATGTAACTGTGTTAGATAAGTTAACGTATGCAGGAAATGAAAAAAATCTTGAAGGTCTACCAAGTGATCGCGTGGAATTAGTCGTAGGAGATATTGCTGATGCTGAATTAGTTAATCGTTTAGTCGCTGAAACAGATGCGGTCGTTCACTATGCTGCTGAATCGCATAACGACAACTCATTAAACGACCCATTCCCATTTGTACAAACCAATCTGATTGGGACGTATACATTGATCGAAGCTTGCCGTAAAAACAATGTTCGTTACCACCATGTATCGACTGATGAAGTTTATGGCGATTTACCTTTAAGAGAAGATTTACCAGGACATGGAGAAGGCGAAGGGGAAAAATTCACTGCCGAAACGCCTTACAATCCTTCAAGTCCTTATTCTTCAACAAAAGCAGGATCTGACTTGTTAGTCAAAGCATGGGTTCGTTCTTTCAACTTACAAGCAACAATTTCAAATTGTTCAAATAACTATGGTCCATATCAACATATTGAAAAATTTATTCCCCGTCAAATTACCAATGTCTTAAGTGGCATTACACCAAAACTTTATGGTGCTGGTAAAAATGTTCGTGACTGGATTCATACAAACGACCATTCTTCGGCTGTTTGGGCAATTTTAACAAAAGGTCAAATTGGCGAAACATATTTAATCGGAGCCGATGGTGAAGAAGACAATAAAACAGTGATGGAATTAATTTTAGAATTAATGGGACAACCTGTTGATGCCTATGAGCATGTCAACGATCGTGCAGGACATGACTTACGTTATGCGATTGATTCAACCAGATTACGCGAAGAATTAGGTTGGGAACCAGAATTCACGAATTTCCGTGAAGGTTTGGCAGAAACAATCAAGTGGTATACAGAAAATGAAGACTGGTGGCGTGCAGATAAAGAAGCTGTTGAAGCAAAATATGCACAAAATGGTCAGTAATTTTTTCTGACATGTGAGATAACAGTCGAAAGGCGATGGCAAAGTACAAAAGCTACTTTGCCCTGCCTTTTTTTCAAGAAGGAGCGAAAAAAATGATTTTAATTACTGGTGGAAATGGCCAATTGGGCACAGAATTACGTCACCTATTAGACGAACAAGGAATTGAGTATGTTTCAACGGATTCAACAGAATTAGATATTACTGATGCGGATAGTACGTTGGCAAAAGTGAAAGAAATTCAACCAAGCGTCATTTATCATTGTGCTGCTTATACAGCTGTTGATAAAGCAGAAGACGAAGGCAAGGAATTAGATGAAAAAGTGAATGTAGATGGCACACGTCATGTTGCAGAAGCAGCTAAAGCAGTGGGGGCGACACTTGTTTACGTAAGTACAGATTATATTTTTGATGGAACTAAAAAAGAAGGTGTCTATGCGATTGATGATCAACCGAATCCTTTAAATGAGTATGGTCGGACGAAGTTATTAGGTGAACAAGCGGTCCAAGAAATCCTGGACGACTATTATATTATTCGAACATCATGGGTATTTGGCCAATACGGTCATAACTTTGTCTTTACCATGCAAAAATTAGCGGAAACAAGAGACCAACTAACGGTAGTGGACGATCAGTTTGGCCGCCCAACTTGGACAAGAACGTTAGCCGAATTTATGGCATTTGTTATTGCGGAAAAAGCGCCATTTGGTGTTTATCATTTGTCTAATGAAAACAGCTGTAGCTGGTATCAGTTTGCTAAAGAAATTTTAAAAGATACTGAAGTGGAAGTACTGCCAGTGGATTCAACTCAATTTCCACAAAAGGCGCAAAGACCACAATATTCTGTCATGGATTTAAGTAAAACAGAAGCGTTAGGCTTTAAAATTCCTACTTGGCAAGAAGCCTTAGCACAAATGTTAGAAAATGTTCAACAATAAATTGTTTTGTGTAAGTGAGGGGTTTTGTTAGAGAAAAAGTGGAAAGGTGTTTCTCTTTATGAAGGTACTTTTAATCATTCCTGCTTACAATGAGGAAGAAAACATTTTGCGGACGATTGCTTCCATTGAAACATTTAAACAGGAAGTTACGCATTTTCAACATGAATTGGATTATGTGGTAATTAATGATGGCTCGACAGATGGAACCAAACAAATTTTAGAAGCCAACCAAATTAATGCTATTCATTTAGTGTTGAATTTAGGGATTGGCGGGGCGGTACAGACCGGCTATAAATATGCCTTAGAAAATGAATATGATGTGGCGGTTCAGTTTGATGGTGATGGTCAACATGATATCAATAGTTTACCTATTTTACTGGAACCATTAGCAGAGGGTAAATGTGATTTTTCGATTGGCTCTCGTTTCATTCCTGGAAACGAAGCGGCTTTTCAAAGTACGAAAATGCGCCGTTTTGGTATTCGTTTGTTATCTTTTTGCATTCGAATGGCTTCTGGTAAAACAATTTATGATGTGACTTCGGGGTATCGAGCAGGAAATCGGAAAGTGATTGCTTTTTTTGCAAAGCGTTATCCGACAAATTATCCCGAGCCAGAATCGATTGTTCACTTAATTAAAAAACGCTTTGTGATTGTTGAAAGACCTGTCAATATGATGGAACGGCTTGGTGGTGTTTCTTCGATTCGTGCCTTGGCTTCTGTGAAGTATATGCTGGAAGTCGGCTCAGCAATTCTGATTGCTGCCTTTATGAAGGAGGGAGATTAATGCTACCAACCGTGTTATGGCTAGCTTTATTTTTATTTGCAATTGGCTTTTTCTTATACATTATTCGAGGGATTAATAAAAATATTTTTCTCCTAAAAAATGCTTTGATTTGGTTATTAATCTCAATCGTTTTAATTATTTTTGCTATTTTCCCGCATGTGGCGGAATGGCTAGCAATGGCCTTTGGGTTTGAAACAACATCAAACTTCTTATTATCAGCTGCAGTGATTGTCCTTTTAATTATGGAAATTAAAAATTCTGTGTTGATTTCAAAACACGAAAATCGCATTAAAACATTATTGCAAGAATTATCTATCATGAAATCTGAAGAAAATAAAAAAGATCGCTAATGTGTAGTGACCCTTAAAAGTTGGACCTGAAAGTCTAATTTTTAAGGGTCAGCTCAATGGATAGCGATCTTTTTTATTTAAGATTCATAATCACAATGCCGACAATAATAACCACAGCACCAATAAGGGCATTCGTTGTGATTGTCTCTTTTAGAATCAGATTTGAAGCGATTAAAATAGCAATGTTTGTACAGGCAACGCCTAAAGGAACAATGTAAGAAACATCGGAACGACTAATAATTAACATCCATAAAATAAAACTAATTAAATAACAAAATAAACCTAATAAAGAAATAAGTGAGATATTCATTGAAAAGATTGTTTGTTGGAGTTGGATGTTCAAACTGCTAGAACCTAGTTTAAATAAGACCAGACCAGCAGAAGACAGAAATACGTAAATAATAAAAAGAACCATAATTTCCCTTCTCTCAAAAATAGTTTCCGTGCAAAAAATGCAAGACCTCCATTATTGTAGCATAATCTCCTAAAAATTGGACAAGATTTTTTAATATAGCGAAATCAGTTAAATTTTTCTTTATAAAAAGGGGTCTACTATTGAAAAGCTAGGCGTTTATCGATAAAATAGAAATGTTGTTTAAAATGGCATTTTTGTATCCAAAAATTTTAGATAAAAATAGTTTATTACGGAAGGAATAAGTATATGTTTAAAGAAACATTTTCAATTTTCAAGAATATTTTTCAGAACAAAAAATTGTTACTACAATTTTCATTTAATGATTTTAAGGCCAAGTATGCTGGTTCAGCACTAGGAATTGTCTGGGCGTTTTTAACGCCATTAGTAACTGTTTTGACGTATTGGTTTGTCTTTTCTGTAGGCCTTCGTTCTAGAGCTGGCGACAATATGCCATTCATTGTCTATTTAGTAACAGGGATGGTACCTTGGTTCTTCTTTTCAGATTCGTTATTATCAGCCACGAATGTGTTTCGTGAATATAGTTATTTAGTTAAAAAAGTCGTGTTTAATGTACAAATTTTACCAACGTCTAAAATTTTATCGAACTTGTACACCCACTTGTTTTTCATTCTAATTGGTTTTGTGATTACTACAGCTAACGGTTATTATCCAAGTTTGTACAGTTTGCAATTAATTTACTACTTAGCTTGTTTATTAGTCTTTTTAACAGCAATTACGTGGATTACTGCTTCAACACAACCATTTTTACCTGATATTATGCAATTTATCAATATCATTATGCAAACAGTTATGTGGACATTACCAATTTTATGGCAACCAACTGGAATGATTGCGACAATCTTAAAAATCAATCCATTATATTATATTGTTCAAGGATACCGCGAATCTTATTTAGGCGGTGCATGGTTCTGGGAACATTGGCAATATAGCTTATATTTCTGGGGAGTTACTATTGTTTTACTATTAATTGGCTCAACCGTGTTTAGACGCTTAAAACCACATTTTTCAGATGTACTATAAGGAGAGAACGACATGTCAGAATATGCAATCGATATCCAACATATTACCAAAACATACAACATGTATAAAAAGCCGTCCGATCGGTTTAAAGAAGCGCTTAGTCCAACCAAAAAATCTTACCACGATTTGTTTTATGCGTTAGACGATGTCACGATGCAAATTAAAAAAGGCGAGATGATTGGTTTTGTCGGCGAAAATGGCTCTGGAAAATCAACCATGTTAAAAATTATTACAGGAGTATTAACGCCAACCTCCGGGTCCATGGTGATTAATGGGAAAATTTCAGCGTTACTTGAATTAGGTTCAGGTTTTAACCCTGAATATTCAGGATATGAAAATATTTTCTTAAATGGAATGGTCTTGGGTTTTTCCCGAGAAGAGATGGAAGAGCGTGTCCAAGATGTCATTGATTTTGCTGACATCGGCGATCATTTGTATCAACCAGTTAAAACGTACTCCAGTGGTATGTTTGTCCGCTTGGCTTTTGCGGTAGCTATTAACGTGGACCCAGATATTTTAATTGTCGATGAAGCGTTGGCTGTCGGGGATTTAGAGTTTCAATTAAAATGTATGGAAAAATTTACGGAAATTAAAAATTCTGGTAAAACAATTTTATTTGTTTCTCACGATGTAAACTCCATCCGTCGTTTTTGTGACAGAACTTTTTGGTTGCAACACGGGAAAGTCGTTGAATATGGAGATACGATGGATGTGACTACCAATTACGAAAACTTTTTGAAAAAGAAATCAATTAAAACAGTTGACCGCGAAGCGACCATGAAAGATGAAACCCCAACACCAGATATTATTGAAGTGGATCATGCGGAACTTTTAAACGCGGATTATGAACCATTAGAAATGGTAACGCAAGATGAAAAAGTGATTGTAAAAATTGAATATACTGTCAAAAATGACCAAATTAAGAAGCCTGTTTGTGGGGTCGCTATTCGAACAGTGGACAACCATTATGTCTGTGGCTTAAATACGTTATTAGATGGCGTGCAAATTCCTTGGAAAAAAGGACGGAATGTTTTTTATTTAGAATATGAAAAAATGTCATTATTAACAGGTGAATATTATTTTGATATTGCTTTCTTTGAGGAACATGCAACAGTCCCATTAGTCTACAAAACAAAATACGTGACGATGTTTATTACCGGTCGTTATGCCGGAGAAGGAATTGTCATCTTAGATCATAAATGGAAGGATACGACAAAAGATGAAGTATGATTTTGAAATGGAAACAGACGAGAGTACCAGTGTTGGGAAAATCGTAGCACAAATCAAAGAAAATAGTGATGTCTTGGAATTTGGTCCAGGTAATGGGCGAATGACTAGCTATTTGATGGAAGAAAAAAAGTGCCAGGTCTCAATTGTTGAATTAGACAAAGAACTTTATGATCATGTCAGTCAATTTTCAACAGATGCCTTTTATGGCAATATTGATGAAAATGATTGGGTCGAATACTTTGCTGGTAAGACGTTTGATTATATCGTTTTTGCAGATGTGTTGGAACATTTAATGAATCCTCAAAGCGCCTTAGCAAAAGTCAAACCGTTTTTAAAACCAGGCGGTCAAATTTTAATCACGTTCCCTAATTTGGCACATAATTCGGTCTTAATTGATTTATTTAATAATCGTTTAACGTGGAATGAAACTGGGCTGTTGGATGCTACGCATAAATCATTCTATTTACAAGAAGGATTTGAAAAAGTTTTTGCAGAAGTTGGTTTATACATTGCCAAAGAAGATTTTACATTTAATCAAGTTGGCTACAACGAAATTCCTACGACGTATGAAGCGTTACCTGTAGAAGTGCAAGCAGCTTTTAAAGCGCGTCCCTTTGGCGAAGTGTATCAGTACTTTTTTGCCTTGACTGCTGAACCAGTAGAACAGCCAGAGCGAGTGACACCAGTAAATTCATACAATGAAAAAAACGTTCATATTTTAATTAATTGCGGCGAAGAAAAAGAGACTGAGTTGGATCAACCAGTTGATTTACAAAAACCTGAAACAAAACAGTTCCAACTGAAGATACCAGAAGACGTCCAACTGATAAAATTATTCCCAAGTTTAACGGGGGCAATTGTCAAATTATCCATGACGATAGACGGGGAGACAGTCCCAGTCGCAGCAACAAATGCTTTTCTGGTACAAGAGAATATCTATTATTTCTTAGATACGCAAGTACCTGTAATCGAAGTAACCGATGCACAAATGGCAGGCAAAGACCTGACAGTAGCCATTGATTATTTCTTTGAAGGTCACTATTCAGAACGTGAGAATACCTTTATTCATGCACTGTTAGATGAAAGAAATCAATTTTTAGAAGAAATGAATAAACAGACGGAGACATCCCCTATGCCTACTGGAAAATATAAACGAATTACGTTAACTAAATTTGATAAAATGATTAATTTAACCATCGATGATATTGCTCGCGATGTAGAAAATAACGTTTCTGTTATCAGAGGGTGGGCGTATGACAAACAAACAAATTATCCGCTAAGATTCAGCATTGCAGAAGCTAGTGAATCAGTCACTTATACGGTGGAAACAGAATACCGTCGTGATGTTATTGATATGTTTGAATTAGAAGGCGATCAAGACTATGGTTTTGTCATTACGATTAAAGATCCAGAAGATTTACCAGCCTACACGCTAAACATTGACACCAAATCAGGTCAGAAGGTTCAATACGTGGTGGAGCGTCCAAACATGGTTCAACCAGGTACGAAATTTGATCGAGCATGGCGTTCGATTCAGACACGTGGTTTCATGGGCTCAGTGAAGTGGTACTTTAAACGACAAGAAAAAGCAGAAGCCCCTGTTGACGTGGAGGCAGTTTTAGCGGAAATTAAAACGTTCCAATTTCAGCCTAAAATTTCTGTCGCTGTGCCTGTTTATAATGTCGAAGAAAAATGGCTTGCAGCATGTGTCTCTTCTTTACAAAATCAGTACTATGAAAATTGGGAGTTATGTTTAGCAGATGATGCATCGCCAAGCGAACATATTAAGCCCATGCTAGAAAAATATAAAGAACTAGATCAACGAATCAAAGTTATTTATCGCGAAGAAAACGGACATATTTCAGAAGCAACTAACTCAGCTTTGTCGATTGCTACTGGCGATTTTGTTGGTTTCATGGATAACGATGATGAATTAGCGCCACAAGCATTATATGAAGTGGTCAAAGCTTTAAATACAGACCCAACGATTGATTTTCTTTATACTGATGAAGATAAAATTACAGAAAATGGTCGTCGCTTCAACGCGTTTTACAAATCGGACTGGAATCCAGAACTGATTTTAAACCATAATTACATTACACACTTTGTTGTTGTGAAACGTGATTTATTAGAAAAAGTAGGCGGACTGAATTCAGCATATAACGGCGCTCAAGACTATGATTTCGTATTACGAGCAACGGAACAAGCAACGAAAATCAAGCATATTCCTGGCATGATGTATCATTGGCGTGCCATTGAATCATCGACTGCTCTAAACCCTGAAAGCAAAGGTTACGCCTATGTAGCTGGTCAAAAAGCGGTCCAAGCGGCAACGGAACGCCGTGGCTTAAAAGCACAAGTAGAGATTGCCGAATTTTATGGTTCCTATAAAATTAACTATCTTTATGATCATGTGCCGATGGTATCATTGATTATTACGAATGATACAGAGAATATGAGTAGTTACTTACGTCAATTATTAGAAAAAACTGCCTATACAAATTATGAAATTCTATTGCCTGCACGCTTCGAGAATCAAATAAATATCCAAAATGACCGTCTTCGTTATGTTTCAACAGAAACTCGTCATGGCATGATTCAAGCTGCTAAGGGAGAATATGTGGCTTTATTAAATGCTGGATTGGTACCAACGAAAAATGATTGGTTAAAAGAGTTAATGAACATTGGTCAACAAGAGACCTCTGGTTTAGTGACTGGCCGCGTAGTTGACGCACGCTATCGCGTGGAAACGGTGGGAGTATCAGTTGATACAGACAAAGGTCGATTACTTTATCCCGAAAAAGGCACCCCTGGTAAAAGCTTAGGTTACTATTACAGAATTGCTTTACCAAGAAATATTCAAGCGGCAACTGAAGACTGCTTACTATTCAACAAACAACTTTACCTAAATTTAGAAGGAATTAACGAAAACTTAGGAAAAGAGTGGATGGGTGTCGATTTATCGTTACAATTTGCTAGCGCTGGTAAACGAAATGTATATGTGTCCTATGCAATTTTGAAAGCAGACGAAAAAATACAAAACCATGATAAAAAAGGATCTTATAAAGAACTTGCGGAAAAATGGACTGCGGAAGCTTTAGTTGATCCTTACCGAAATCCGAAACATCTATAAGGAGAATGCACATGAATGAAGACATTAAGGTGATCTTTGATAGTATCTATCGCGACAAAACAACAAATAATTTAACCATTACAGGTTGGGCGTTGGATACAATCACTAAAGAAAGCCCAACTTTCACAATTAATAATGAAAACCAAGTGTCCGCTTATAACATTCAGCGCGTTTTACGTGAAGATGTTAATCAAATTTATCAAACAAAGCCTGCGATTGAAGCTGGCTTTGTTGTTACACTTGAAGGAATTAAACAAAAAAAAGTACTCCCTTTTCATTTTCAATCATCAGCACATGTTGTAACGGTGGATTTTCCCTTGAATAAAAAATATCCAGTGATTCCAGGGACAGAAGATAAAGTAACTCGTCTTTGGATAAAAGCCAAAAAAGGATTTAAGTATATGGCTAAAAATGGTATTTCTCATACCATTCAACGAGCGAAAATTGAGAAACTAAGAAATCAAGCTTCGTATCCTAACTGGTTAGCTAGAAATGAAGTACTAGACATAGAAGCGATGACGCAAGAAATCGCAACATTTCATTACCAACCTAAAATTTCCATTGCGATGCCAGTGTATAATGTTGAAGAAAAATGGCTTCGGTTGTGCATTGATTCTATTTTGAATCAAGTCTATACTAACTGGGAATTATGTATGGCCGATGACGCCTCAACAGATCCTAATGTCAAAAAGATTTTAACAGAGTACCAACAATTGGATGAGCGAATTCGGGTCGTCTTTCGTGAACAAAATGGTCATATTTCCGAAGCAACCAACTCTGCTTTAGCGATTGCTACCGGAGAATTTGTCGCCTTACTAGACAACGATGATGAATTAGCGATCAATGCTTTTTATGAAGTGGTTAAAGTGCTGAATGAAAACCCAGAACTGGATTTAATTTATAGTGATGAAGATAAGATTGACATGGATGGAAATCGTTCTGATCCAGCCTTTAAACCAGATTGGTCACCTGATTTACTTTTAGGAACGAATTACATTTCGCATTTAGGCGTGTATCGTCGGAGTATTCTAGAAGAAATTGGCGGCTTTCGAAAAGGTTACGAAGGTTCTCAAGACTACGATTTAGTCTTAAGATTTACTGAAAAAACGACAAAAGAACGCATCAAACATATTCCAAAAGTTCTTTACTATTGGCGGATGCTGCCAACCTCAACAGCAGTGGATCAGGGCTCAAAAGGTTATGCTTTTGAAGCGGGGCTAAGAGCCGTGCAAGATGCGCTCGTTCGTCGAGGTATTAATGGTCATGCAACGCATGGGGCGGCGAATGGCTTATACGATGTTTATTATGACATTAAATCCGACAAGTTAGTCTCAATTATTATTCCAACTAAAAATGGCTATAAAGACGTACAACGTTGTGTTTCATCGATTATTGAAAAAACAACCTACCAAAATTACGAGATTATTATGGCTGATAATGGAAGTACAGATCCAAAAATGCACGAATTATATGCAGAATTTGAACAACAATTACCTGGCCGCTTTTTCGTTGAATCAATCGATATTCCATTCAATTTCTCAACTATTAACAATCGTGCAGCGAAAAAAGCGCACGGAGAGTATTTATTATTTTTAAATAATGATACCGAAGTGATTACAGAGAATTGGTTAACATTGATGGTTTCATTTGCTCAGCAAGAACGGATTGGCTGTGTAGGTGCGAAATTATTGTATCCAAATAATACGGTCCAACATGCAGGCGTTATTTTAGGATTAGGTGGTGTCGCTGGACATGGTCATTATGGTTATCCCCATGGTGACTTAGGATATTTTGGGCGGTTAGCTATTAATGTTAATTATTCAGCAGTAACTGCCGCGTGCTTACTTATGAAAAAAGCAGATTTTGATGCAGTTGGTGGTTTTGAAGAAGCATTTACCGTAGCTTTCAATGATGTTGATTTATGCCTGAAAGTCCAAGCTTTAGGACGTGACAATGTTTGGCTTCATGAAGCAGAGCTTTATCATTTTGAATCTCAAACTCGTGGATATGATGATAAAGGCAAAAAGAAAAAACGTTTTGAACAAGAAAAAGTGATGATGGAAGAAAAATGGGGACCTTTAATTGAAAATGATCCATTTTATAATCCTAATCTGACAAGGGATATTCCCAACTTTTCATTACGAATTGACTAGATGCAATTGCGGATGACGAAATGGAGCGAAAAGATGGAACAACAACTAACTACAAGAAAAGAAAAACAACCATTACGCAACCAAGCTGAGCAGAGTGCTCGCTTGGTTGATCATTTGTTACGCTGGCGCTATCTGCTAGCGGCAGTCATTTTTATTTTACTGGTCGCCTTTAAAGTCCATGGTAGTTCATTAAACATGTGGGATGCGTATGTTTCTGAATATGCGGATGGCCAAAAAAGTTCATTAATTGCTGGTGAACCAAGAGGTGTTCGCTCGGATGAATGGCTCGTTCAAACCCCATTTAGCCTCTCACAAACACAAACAGGTTTGAAAACACATAATGATGTGATTACGTTAAATGGGCAAGACATGGTGGTAGGCTATAATTCACCAGCGTGGAATTTGGCCACGTTAGCGAAACCTTTTACGTGGGGCTATGTACTATTAGGCAAAGAATATGGCTTATCATGGTATTGGAATCTTAAATTAATTGGCTTAATTTTATTTTCTTTTGAAATTGGCTTGATCGTCACACGGCGGAATAAATATTTAGCTTTGTTAGCAAGTGTTTGGATTCCGTTTTCTTCGGCCCTTCAATGGTGGTTTGTCTCGCCAGTTGGAGATTTAGTATTTTTTGGCTTAGGTTTTTTAGTGGGAATTTATAATTATTTCTATTATCATAGTAGTGTTCGACGTCGTGTCATTTGTGCGATAACGGCTGTTATTATGGCCTCAGGATTTGTTTTAGTTATTTATCCTGCGTTACAAGTACCACTTGGTTATTTGATTTTATTATTTTTAATTTTATTCTTTTTAGAATTTCGTAAAAAAATTAAGTTGGATAAGTGGGATGGGGTCCTGATAGGTGGGGCACTCTTGATGACGGCGATTATTGTTGGCGGATCGCTATATGGCTCATTGGATTCCTTAAAAGCAGTAATGGATACCGCTTATCCAGGAAAACGGGTAAGTTTAGGTGGCGATATGCCTAAACGCGATATTTTGTTATTTTTAACAAATTGGAAAATGCCGTTTCAAGATGTTCCATATTCCAATAATTCGGAAATCAGTAGTTTTTATCAATTATTTTTTGTTATTTTGCCGCTCTCACCATTTATTTTTTATAAAAAAATCAAAGAAAACATTTACGGTTTTGTCTTATTCGTGTATTGTTTATTTAACTTAGTTTGGATGAGCGTTCAATTTCCAACAATTTTTGCTAAGTTGACATTGTGGTCTTATGTGCCAGAACAACGGGCGATGTTATCCTTCGGGTTTGCAGCTGTGTTGTTGAGTTTATGGTTCATCGATTATTTATGGAATCGTCAAGCAAAAATTCCAATGATGGCCTGGTTAGGAGCGCTAGGATTAAATGTTGTTCTATATTTCTTTGTTTTATATACGGGCAATTTACGGTTATACGTTACACGAATGGACATCATTGGTGTCTTAGTTGTCGCTACCGTTTTAATTGTTGCTTTATTTAAACGTTGGCGCACGTTATTTGTCCTTGTTTTATTAGGAATCATTATGGTTTCTGGTGCCTTTGTTAATCCAATTTCTCGAGGCGTTTCTGCTGTCTATGGAAAAAAATTAGCGGTAGAAGTGGAAGAAATTAACAAAAAAGACCCCAACCAATTGTGGGTGGGCGAACGCTTGATGTATGGCTATTTGCCAATGTTAGGTGTGCATACATTTAACGGTGTTGCTTTTACACCTGACTTAGAGGCTTGGAAACCATTAGATCCAAAAGGAAAAGACACATTTATTTATAATCGCTATGCGCACATCAATGTTGAAGTAGGAAATCAGACCCCTGTTTTAGAGTTGATGCAAAAAGATGCGATTATTGCTCGTTTATCTCCAGAAAAATTAAAAGAATATGGGATTAAATATGCGGTCGTTTATAAACCATTAGAACCGTTAGAAACATCAACGATTCATTTTGAAAAATTATATGGACCTGATCAGAACGGGGCATATATTTATCGAATAAACGACTAGTGATTCATTCATGGAATGAGGTTTGAATATGGGAAAAGTATTGAATAGAATCGGTCGACTTATTTTATTAGTTACAATGATTGGCTCGTATACGATGTGGGTCGTAGGAATTGATGCGCCAGTCACAAAATATATGTATGGCAATAGTTCAATTTTATTATTAATAGCAGTAATACTTGTACTGCTATTAAATTGTACGAAATTAAAATTTATTGACTGGCTGACCGTAGCGTTGGCGCTAGCCACCTGGCTCTTGTTTCACTTTACGGAATCAATCCGTCAAAGCACAATGCAAACAGATACAATGATTCCTTTAATTATTTTGTTGGTTCTTTGTTTTAAAGTTTGTGTCTTTGATCGTTTGGATCAAACGCTTTTATTAATTGTCTCTTTAGTTGCTTTGAGTGCGACTTTGTATCGGATGTCCGTGGAGTTGCCTCAGTTGATTCCAGTAGACGAAATTTTTAAAGAATCAAATAAACTAGAAAGTATTTGGATTAATACCAATACGATTGGTGCAACGTTGATGTTTTCAACAATGATGGCCAGTAGTTTGATCAAAGCATATAGAAATAAGGTTTTTAACCTGCTGCTTTTACCTGTATACATTGGTGGTGTTTTAGGTACATGGGTCAGTCAATCAAAAACCTCTTTTGCCATTTTAGTTGGTTTTATTCTGGTGGATAATCTTTTACCAAAACGTTTCTTGCAACGTTCGAAAGTTTGGCTGTTTGGTTTTGTCGGAGTAGCTGCATTGGGACCGTTGTTATTTTACTTATGTGCGGAAACAGATACTGTTGATTTATTTACAGGAAGAGAACGAATTTGGCATGAGTTTTTTGCTAAATGGTTATCTAATCCTCAACATATTAAAATCGGTATGGAGCCTTTTGTGGCCTCATGGAAACCGCTGGGGACACATAATGCTTTTCTATTTACGTTAAGTAATTTTGGTGTCATCGGCTATCTGATTTTATTTGGTTTTTTAGTCAGTATGATTTTATTGATTGGTTTCCGCAAAAAAAAATTGGATCGTTTGCAAGTTAGTTTACTTTTAGGCTTCCTTTTAATCTGGATTCATTCATTTATGGAAGATATTTTATTAGCGCCTCATTGGATGCCGATTGTTTATAGTTTCCTTGGGCTAGCCTTCTACTTCCGGCCAGAGAAAAAACGAGGAAGACATGAAAGACCAACGACGCCTAAAAGAAGAAAACAAATGAAACAAACAAGTCCTGTTAGTAATGAAGAGCGCCCAATAACACCTGTTGACGAAGAGGGCTGGGACCAACCTGAAGAATTAAGTCGTGTCCAAAGACATCGCAGATAATTTTCATCCTATAGAACTTTCTTGTCCGCTGACATTATGGTAATATAGGGGTTGCATGTTATTACAAATAATGTAATTACTGGAAGTGAAGAGAGGAAGTTTTTAATGACATCAAAAAGTGAATGGAGTAATGCAAGACGGATTGTAATTATTTTAGCAGACGTTTTGCTCTATAATTTATCAATCATCTTAGGGTTTATGGTGAAATTTGGCCGAGAAATTCCTTCATTTAACTTTGTGGCTTATGAAAAATCTGCAATTTACATTTCAATCTTTTTTATCTTTTTGAATTTGTTGTTAGGTGCGTATATTTTTTATAATCGCAAAATTAGTGACATCATTTTTGTCACGGTGATTGGTCAAATTTTAATGACTTTAACGATTATGATTGTGACATTTGCCGGACGTTGGTTTACGTTCCCGCGTTCTGTTTTAGGATATTCCTTTATAATAGGAATTATTGTTCTAAGTCTTTGGCGAATTCTTGTTTATTATCTTTACTTAAAGGTCAGCAATGAGCGAAAAGTTGTTTTACTAGGTAAAGAAAATCAAGTCATGCGTTCAATTCAAAACTTTATGTCTGATAAAAATAACAAGCATAAAGTAACGAGCGTTGTTGTCAGCAATTACTATGAAAACTTAAAAAAAATTATCGATGAAATCGATATTGTTTATATTTCAAGTAATGTTGATGAGAACGAAAAAGTAAAATTGTATCAATTAATTGTCAAACACAAGAAAAAAATCTTTTTAGATACAAGTTTTGAAAATCTAATTATGTTAAAACCAAACATGATGAACTTTGAAGATGAAAGTATTATCGAAGTCTCAAATTTTGAAATTCAACCAGAAGAGAATTTTATTAAACGTTTATTCGATATTTTAGTCTCTGTTTGCCTATTTGTGATTACCTCCCCCTTAATGCTTATTGCAGCAATTTTAGTCAAAGCAACCTCACCGGGACCAGTGATTTACAAACAAACTCGGATTACATTAGATCAACGTGAGTTCTCGATTTTAAAATTTAGAACGATGTCGGCAACAGCGGAAGCAAAATCAGGTCCAGTCTTATCTACAAGTAACGACAGTCGCGTCACTATAGTTGGTAAATACTTGCGCGCTTTACGTATTGATGAGTTGCCACAACTAATCAATGTTATTCGCGGGGATATGTCCATTGTCGGACCACGTCCTGAACGACCATTCTTTGTTGATCAATTTAATCAGGAAAACCCGAATTACTATTTACGTCACAATGTACGTGCGGGGATTACTGGCTATGCCCAAGTTTATGGGAAGTATGCTTCTGACTACAATAGTAAATTGAACTTTGATTTACTGTACATCAAGAATTATTCATTACTATTGGATATGAAAATTCTGCTTCAAACTATCAAAATTCTCTTTGATAAAGTATCATCAAGAGGATTGGATGAGTCTGAAGAACGTGAAACGATTACTTGTTCTTATTTAAAAGAACGAAATATAAAGTTATTGAAATGAGGATTTTATTGTGGAGACTGTGCCTATAAGTATTCTAATGTCAATTTACAAAAATGAAAAACCAGAGTATTTAATTGACACAATGGAGAGTATTTTAAGACAAACTATTCAACCTGAAGAAATTTTTTTAGTAAAAGATGGCCCTTTAACGTTAGAACTAGATGAAGTTATTGATGAATATAAACGAAAATTAGGCAATCAACTAAGTCTTTACTCGTTATCAGAAAATAAAGGATTAGGTATAGCGTTGGCAGAGGGAGTTTTAAATTGCCGAAATGAGTTAATTGCAAGAATGGACACAGACGATATTATGGTAGAGGACAGATTGGAAGTTCAGTATAAATTATTTAAAGAAAACTCAAGTTTAGCGATTGTTGGTGGTAATATTATAGAATTTGAGGGGAATGTTACCAATATTTTGGGAAGACGTATAGTACCAGAAAGTAACGAGGAAATTCGCCGCTTTTCGAAAAGAAGAAATCCATTTAATCATATGACAGTTATGTATAAAAAAGAGGATATTATTCAGGTTGGTAACTATAAACCTTTGAAGGGGTTTGAAGATTATTATCTTTGGATAAGGCTGTTGAAACAAGATAAAAAAGCGGCAAATATAAATAAGATTTTGGTTTATGCTAGAGGCGGAAAAGATATGTATTCTAGGCGTGGCGGGATTAAATACCTAGTACCAGGATTAAAAGCGCGTAAAGTAATATATCGGGAAGGTTTAGGATCTTTTTCTGATTTTATATTTGTTTCTGCAGTACATTCAATTATTAGTTTACTTCCTAATGGTATACGTGGAGTGATTTATCAAAAAAGGTTGAGAAATAAATAATATTCAAGGAGAGAATAATGAAAAAAATTTTATTACTGTTGTTACTTCCTATTTGTTTTTGGAGCCAAACGGTTTTTGCTTCAGATAAGCTTCAGGAATCATATTTTACAGAAAACAATAAAATGGGGGATTACATTAAAGCATCAGAAGAAACAATTAATCTAGTTGCAATGAGATCTTTACAAAATTTATCACCAGTAAATGTTAATGCTGGTGATAAGAACACCCCTAGACAAGATTTTATTGATGTTTCTTCATGGAATGAGTATATATCTATTGAACAATATTCATTAATGAAAAATAAATATGGAATTAAAGGTGTGGTAGTAAAATTAACGGATGGTACATCCTATATAAATCCATACGCAGAAAGTCAAATTAGAAATGCCCAAAGTGCAGGCCTGGTAGTTTCTGTGTATCATTTTAGTAGATATACGACTTCTGAGGAAGCAATTCAAGAAGCAAATTATTTCGTAAATTATATGAAAAAATTGAAACTGAACTCAAGTACTATTGCAGTTAACGATGCTGAAGCAACGGAATTATTGCAGGGGGATGTAACTGAAAATAGTAAATCTTTTATAAATCAAGTTAAAGCACATGGATACAATTATTCACTTTTATATACAGGGAAAAATTGGTTAAATAGTGGTTATATTGATCCTAACCAATTTGGATATAAAAATATTTGGGTTGCTCAGTATCCCTTCTATCCCGCTGCAGATTCAATTTGGAATCAAGAATATGGGGCTTGGCAATGGAGCTCGCAGTTTTATTTTCCAGGTATTGCTCATCCTTTTGATATTTCTATGAGCTTTACTGACTATTTTGTGAAATCGCTTAGCGGTTATGATATCATTACAGAAGAGAAATCATTAATTAAGGACGGAAATATTTTATCTACTCCTTTTGATGAATATGGTAATAGACCATGGGGGACAGAAGGTTATCAAAAATTAGGATCTGTAACTCAGTTTTTAAACAAAGACATAAAAGTTAAAAAAGAAGCGGTAACGACATCTAACAATAAGTATTATCAGTTTGAATCTGATGGAAATAATTATTGGACTGACTACAGAAATATCAAACTATTTGACCAAA
>NZ_JBFOHH010000008.1:0-50331 GCF_040888205.1 Enterococcus sp. C102(2024)
ATAGATACGACAAAAGAAGAATTACAACATCGTGAATTATTGCAATCTTTCTCTGAAACCCAAGAACAGACTTTTTTAGATAAACACTGTTTAGAGTTAATTGCCTTATTTAGTAACACGATTCAAGAAGCACACAATGCTGTTGGCATTATTATTCGGGCAAAGAACAAACAAGAAAAAAAATATGGCCGAGTATTAATTGCAGAAGATTGGCAAGAAGAAATTGAAACCACCTTACGCAAGGTCTACCATAAAATTAAAACAGATGCTAAAATTAAGAATGTTGATAATTACATGTTTGGGGCTTTTTGTACAACCTTTGAGAATTGTCTGATACAATTACAGTCGTGGGAACAAAAAAATGAGTCTCAAACGGTTGTAACATTACATGATTGGGTAGAAAAAAAATAGAGCTTGGAGGAATGCAAAAGTGAAAAAGTGTAAGAAATTGTGTTTTATTGGAATTGGTTTATTACCGTTGATGTTAGCCAGTTGTGGTACAAATAATGCAAAAAACGATTCACAGGAAAAATCAGGAAAAAATGAAAAACAGGTAGCTACTTTAACAGCAGGCACGCCAGTTCAAAGCTTAGACCCAGCTACAGCGGTAGACCAGACAAGTATTACTTTATTGGCAAATGTAATGGAGGGATTGTATCGATTAGACGAAAAGAATCAACCTCAACCAGCTTTAGCAGCAGGGCAACCAAAGGTATCGAATGATGGGAAAACATATACCATTGTAATAAGAGATGGGGCTAAATGGTCTGATGGAACTCCCATTACTGCTGAAGATTTTGTAGTTGCTTGGCAAAGAGTTGTAGACCCTGAAACTACTTCTCCTAACGTGGAGCTATTTTCAACTATAAAAAATGCAAAAGAGATTATTTCTGGTAAACAACCTAAGGAAAAGCTTGGAGTCAAAAGTAATGGCGAACAAACATTAATAATTGAATTAGAAGAACCAACCCCTTACTTTACTGACCTATTAGCGCTGACTGCTTATTTTCCAGTGCAACAAAAAGCAATCAAAGAAAACGGAAAAAACTATGGAACATCTCAAAAATCAATCAAAACAAATGGTGCGTATGATCTAGCTAATTTAGATGGAGTAGGAACATCTGATAAATGGACGATTGAAAAAAATGAAAAATATTGGGATAAGAAACATGTATCTATGAAAAAAATTAATTTCCAAGTTGTCAAAGAAATTAATACAGGAATTAATTTGTATAATGACGGACAACTGGACGATGTGCCACTTGCTGGAGAATATGCGAAACAATACAAAAAAGATAAAGAATATTCAACAACGTTAATGGCGAATACGATGTTTTTAGAAATGAACCAAACTGGAGAGAATAAACTTTTAAAAAATAAAAATGTCCGAAAAGCGATTAGCTATGCAATTGATAGAGATAGCTTAGTCGAAAAATTATTAGATAATGGCTCTATTCCTTCTGTTGGTGTTGTACCTGAAAAAATGGCTTATAATCCAAAAACAAAAAAAGATTTTGCCAATGAAAAATTAGTGGAGTTTAACAAAAAACAGGCAAGTACTTATTGGGAAACTGCCAAAAGTAACGATAAGGTCTCTGAAAAACTAGAATTAGATATTTTAGTAGGTGACGGAGAGTTTGAGAAAAAAGCAGGAGAATTTTTACAAGGTCAATTAGAAGAAAACTTAGAAGGATTGAAAGTTAATATTACACCAGTACCTGCTAATGTATTTATGGAACGTTTGACGAAAAAAGATTTTGCAATAAGTCTAAGCGGGTGGCAGGCTGATTATGCAGACCCAATTAGTTTTTTAGCAAACTTTGAAACCAATAGTCCATTGAATCATGGTGGATATTCCAATAAAAACTATGATGAATTAATTAAGGATACTTCCTCTAAACGCTGGCAGGAGTTAAAAAAAGCGGAAAAGTTAGTAATAGATGATGCGGGTGTTGTGCCAGTGTTTCAAGTGGGAATAGCTCGGCTTCAAAAAAATACAATAAGCAACTTAATGATTCACCCTGTTGGAGCTAGATATGATTACAAAAAAATGATGGTACAAAATTAGAGGAGAAGCTATGGAATTAGTACGTAGAATTTTTTTAGATAAACGTGAGATTGTACTTGTTGGAACCTCTCATATATCTAAAGAGAGTGCAGAATTGGTAAAAGAGGTAATTGAAAAGGAAAATCCAGATATTGTTTGTTTAGAATGGGATAAAACAAGGTACAATAAATATATGAATCCTGATGAATGGTCAGATACAGATATTGTTCAAGTAATTAAACAAAAAAAATTAATAGTTTTGATATCAAGTGTAATATACAGTTTAATTCAAAAACATTTGGCAAAAATAAATGATTCTGTGCCAGGAGCAGAATTTTTCCAAGCAGTGAATAGTGCAGAAAAAAGTGGTGCTAAATTAGCTTTAGTCGATAGAGATTCACAAATTACATTTAAACGTTTTTGGCGGTTGATACCTCTAAGAAAAAAGGCTCTTTTTCCACATGCTTTTGGTAAAGTTTTAGAAGGAGCAGAAGATTCTAAAGAAGAAATGAAGAAACTTCTTAATTCAGAAAATTTTGAACCTATATTTGAGCAATTACAGCAAACATATCCTGAATTGTGGGAATCTTTTTTAATTGAGAGAGACTTATATATGTCTACAAAAATTCTAAATGAAGAAGGAAAAAAAATAGTTGTTATTATTGGTCAGGCGCACTTAAATGGAGTTGAGAAAAATATAAAGGAAAATCGAAAAGCAAATATTGAGGAATTAGACGGATTACCACCCAAACTTTGGTCAACTAGGGTTTTAGAAAGTATTATACCTTTAATAATTATTGGTTTATTGATTTATTCTTTTGTTTTAGGAATGGATATAGGTATAAATCAAATCATTCGATGGGGTATATGGAATGGCGGCGTAGCTGCACTCTTTACTGTTTTAGCACTGGCTAATCCATTGACGGTTATTACTTCTTTAGTACTTGCTCCACTTGCAACGTTACTACCAATGGTATCAATAGGTGTATTTTCTGCAATAGTAGAAGCTACCATCAGAAAACCTAAAGTTCATGATTTTCAAACAATGGATGAAGATTTGCTATCAATAAAAAAAATATATAAAAATAGGGTATTGAGAATATTTTTGGTATTTATTTTAGCAAGTATCGGTGGTACTGTTGGAAATATCATAGGTGGACTAGATATAATTAAGAATTTATTTTAACTGTAAGGATAGGAAAACCCAAAAAATAAGACATTAAAAATCTTATTTTTTGGGTTTTAAGTTAATCTATTTTTTTGTGGTCAAAATTTTTGGGATCTAATACTTGTCCATCATCGTCAAGAACACCAAATATTTGTTTTGCTTTTTCATCATCACTTTTAGAAATGATTGTTTGTAAGTTTTTATGGAATTGCTCAACATATTCAGGGCTTTCCACTTGTTTCAGTATTTCAACATACGAGAATACTTTCATAATATGCTCTATATCTCCAGAAGTAAAGTATAGAAGCATATTTCTTGAAGCTATGAAACTTAATTTATATTTATAACTAGTGTAATTTGATAACAAAGTTTCAAAGTGATTTAGAAGGATAAAGCAAGAACTGTAATCCTTTGTAAATATACTCAGAGCAATTGCATTAGACAAGGATAAACAAGCTGTATCTTTAATCTGCTCGTCACTATCTTCACGTAAAGGGAATAGTTGCTCTATCAATGTCTGAAGATCAGAGTAAGGGAATATAGTACATAGATTAGAAAGAATTTTATAGTGATACAATACAAATCTTTTGCTTGATGAAAACATCTTTTTAATATCAGCTAAATCTTGTTTATCCACAGGAATAATTTCTGAAATTAAACTAGAGGTTTGCAATTTTATAAGTAAATACAAATTCATGTATTTTAATGAAGTAAATTTTTCATGTATAGATTTTTGATAAAGAGAGTAGAGTTCTTGCTTGTATTCTGAATCAGGATTTTGATGAATTTTTGAAAGAAGAAAATAATATGTTTCTAAATCTTTATCAAAAACACTTTTAAAATCTTCATTACAAGTTCTAATTATTTCAGGTATTGTTAAATTACTTCTATCTGCAAGAAGTGGCAAATCAGCAATTTTTAAAAAATGTTCATTATGATTTTCAAAAAGGCTTGCTGAATTACGCTGAAAAATACCTTCATAAAACTTAGCTTGAGATAATTTCTCGCTTTTTCTTTGTATTTTCATTAATTCATTTAAATGCATATATTCAACTCCTATAAATGTATTCTGAATATGACGAAAATCGGCAAAAAAAAGAAAATAAATAAAAAATGAATTATTTTTACCGGAAACGTCTTTTTTAAAATACATATACTTGTAATGAGTAAACTTTAATGCTATAGTAGTAACTGTAATGAATAGTTACTAAGTGAGGTAAACTTAATGAAACAACAAAAAAAACATGTAGCTGCATTATTGTTTGCACTAATATTAACTCTTGTTTCTTAAAAAAAAGCCACACCACTAGTAGTATGACTTCGTCCAACATACGAATTATACCATGAAACTAGAAAAAAGTAACTAAAAATAAGAACCGACTATCTTTGGGCTACCAACCCAAGAGGATAGTTAAATAATTCATGCTGATCCCATGAACTATACTCGGTTCTCGAACACTGCAACATAAGTTACAACATATAGTATAACAATTTTTTAAGTGAATTTCCAGACCTTTTTAAACTCCTTTATTGGTCTAGGAAAAAGATTACTTTAAATATATTGTTTTGTATGGTGGAATGATGGTTGCAGTACACGGGGAACGTATACAGTTCATGTATATGTTCCCCGTTTTTTTGTTTTTATCGCTAAATTTTAGAAAGGGCTGGTGTTCAAAATGAAACAAAAAGTGACGGGTACAATGATTTTACAAAATGTCTATCGGATTCATACAAAGACAGGAAATTGTTATGTATTGGAGAACGAGCGCTTTTATCTAGCGGTTCAGATTTTAGAACATGGGAAAATGATTTGGAAAAAATATAGAGAAATTCCTCAAATGGGTGTCACAAAAGCATTGCTTCGTCAAATCATTTCTTGTTATGACAGAGATGGAAATAAAATCATTGAACGAAAAAAAGGGTCAACCAAGTTAACCCTTGTTCCTGTAAAAAAAGTGAATAAAAAAAGAAGTCAACTAGTTTCCGCTAGCTGACAAGCATCATTGAAAGAAAAAATTAATGAATAAAATGTTAGGGATAGTATACCACAGTAAGTGTAACTGAGTAAATAGAACAAGGAGGGCTTTATGGAAAAGAAACGAATTACCTATGCAGAAGAACTAAATCACGGAGACGTGATACGAGTATTTTCCTATGAACAAAATTGTGGAATGGATGAAACAATTTTTACAGCTCTTGTTGCTGCCTGCTCGGACAAGAAAAAATTAGTCATTCCGCAAGACTTCCAAGGCCATCTGTATCGAGCTGCGCAAAAAGGTGCGAGTTGGGAAATAACAGTGGATTGGTTACTAGAAAATGATGTGGACGTATTCATTGTCGAGCGATTTGACCAGTTACTCACTACTATTTGGGATTATTTAGACTAAGAAGAAGCATAACAAAAATATTCAGGAAACACCTATTGTTTGCTGGTTTCCAGCAAAGTTGCCAAACAAAAAAGAAACATTCTATCTTCTGATAACGAGAAGAAGAACTCTTTCTTTTTTACAACTGAATAGTCAGCGAGAAGTCCGCTGCCTTGCTTATCAGCGTAGCTATGAAGGGGCAAGGGTACAGAAGCCAGCAGGGTGTCGTTAAACGCTAGGAGAAAAACTAAAAGCTCCAGTATGAACGGAGACCCACACAATGATTATGAAGTTGGTGTGCTACGGTACATGGTGAGATTGCCACGACCTACCAATTATTGGTAGTGAGCAATATCCGACTCACCTAGAGTTTGAGGTAACGGTTGCTAGAAACCTTGTGAAAAGACTTGATTTTTTGAAACCAGTAAACAATAGGTGTTTCCTACAAAAGGTAATTTCTATTTGATTTAAAAGGATAGTATTTTTTTATTAACGAAGGCTTTGCTACTATGTTCTTGAGGTGATAAAAATGACAAAAAAAGAGCAAAGTATTTGGCGTAAAGAGATGTTGGCATTGATGAATGAAGACGCAGACTGGTATAGGAATGAAGATACCGAGCGTTTTAAACGAATACAAGAACTTGCAAAAAAGATAGAAACAGCAAGCACCAGACAATTTTCTTCTCATATTAGCAAGGAAAGATTTGAAGCCTATCAAAGAATGGGCTTACAGTTTAAAGAAATAGCGGAAGAATTCAATATAACAACTACAGCGTTACAGCAATGGCGTAAAGACAATGGGTATCCCATTTACAACAAAAATAATCGGAAGTGAGGAAAATAAAATGAAAAAGTTCGCAAGTACAGGGTTAAGTATTTTAGTCGCAACAGGGGTAGCAGGTATTGGGGGAAATGAAGTAAAGGCAGCAGAACAAACGCAACCAAAAACACCTGAAAACAGTTCTACAGAACAACCAGCAGTGAAAGCTACACAAACAACGGAGCAAGCCATTACTGAAAAACAGCAACAAGTAACAGAGAAACAAGCAATTGTCGATCAAAAACAACAAGTTGCTGACACCGCGAAAAAAGAAAAAGACGCCATTGATCAATCTGTTAAAGACCAACAAGCAGTGGTCAATCAAAACAAAGACGCATTGGATCAAAGTCAACAAGCAGTGACTGACCAACAAGCGGTCGTAGACGAAGCAAAAAAAGTTGTGGATGAAGCAACACCTTCAGCCATTGAAAAAGCCAAAGACCAAGTGGCTACTGATACACAGGCAGTTGATGACCAACAAAAAGTAGTGGATCAAGCTCAAACAGACGTTAACCAACAACAAGCTGTTGTTGATGAAAAAGCAAAAGAAACGAATGCTGCTAAAGTGCAAAATGAAAAAGATCAACAAGCAGTAACAGCTGCGAAACAAGAACAAGCCAAGCTTGAAGAATTAGCGAAAAATGCGGAAGCGGAAAAAGCAAAGGCAGAAAAAGAACAAGCAGCAAAAGAAGCTGAACTGGCTAAAAAACAGAAAGAAGAAGCCAAAGCTAAAGATCAAAAAACGAAGGACGATCAAGCAGTTGCAGACCAACAAACTGTTGTGACAACTAGTCAAGAGAAAGTAGCAGACGCAAAAGCAGATACAGCTGCGAAACAGGCAGACTTAACTGCGAAAGAGAATGCTTTGAAAGACAAGCAAGCAGCAACAAAGCAAGCGCAGAATACTTTAGATAGCTCAAAAGAAGAGCTAAAAGGACATAAAGGGATTAACTTGCCTGCCAATTTCACACCTGATTATTACAAAAAATTATCTGAACAAGAAAAGCAAGCAATGGAAAAAGAAGCATTAGCATTAAATAAAGTTTTTCCTGAAAATCAAGCAGATGCGGCAAAAGCAACGGAAATGATCAATGTCAAAAATCCTACAGAAAAACAAAAGCAACAAATGAGTGATTACGTTGTAGGACTTATCAATGATGTTCGCGAAAAGCTTGGGTTACAAAAGTTGAAGATTTCTAACCAAGCTATGAAATTTGCTTGGGATGTAGCAAAATATGATAATCCCAAAGAATTTGATCATGACGTAAATGCGATCAATCGTGCAGCAAAAGAAAATGGTTTTAAAGAATTCCCTGGACAAAACTTTTATGAAAACCTAAGTATGGGAAGATTTACGACACAAGAAGGTAAAGTTTCTATGTATGACTTTGAAAAAGCTGCTCGAAATGCACTTGTAAGCATGTTGATGAACGATGGACATTCTGGCTATTCCCATTTAGATTCTTTATTAGATGCAAATGAAACAAACATGGCAGTTTCTATTTCAGGAGATTTAAATGATATTTCAGCAAAAATCCATATCATTAGCTATAATCAATCAAAATTAGTTGAAACAAATACCTATGAAGAAGGCACTGCACCAGTCTTTAAGAGTAAAGAAACCCTTCAAAAAGAAGTAGCAACCAATCAAGAAAAATTAGCTACCGCTAAACAAGCAGAATCAGAAGCACAACAAGCAAGAAGTGCAAGTCAGCAAGCCTTAAATACAGCCAAAACAACACAAGCAACAGCAGAAAAAGAACTATCTGTTCATAAAGCGACATTGGCTAATCTTCAAGCAGTTGCGACTAAGAGTACGACAAACTATGAAGAAAAAGTACGGCAAACTGCAACGGCAGAAAAAAGCCTTCAACAAACAAAAGATCAATTGGTAACAATCAATGAGTTAATTCAGAATCGAGCTGCTGTTTTAGAAAAAGCGAAAACAAACGTTGCGGAAGCACAAGCGATTGAACAAACGTCTGCTAAAGTGCTGAAAGAAAAACAAGAAGCCCAAAAAGCAGAAGAAAACACATTGAATAGCTTGAAGGAAGTATTAGATTTAGCAAAAGAAAACTTAAATCAAAAACAAATTACGCTTAAAACAAGTACACGTTCATTGTCTCGTTTAGAAAATGCTCAACCAACATACGAAAAAGCATTAAACGAGTTAAATAAAGCAGAAGCGGCAGTGATCCAAGCACAAGAAGCCTATGAAAATTCTCTGAAATCGTTGGAAGAACTTAAAGAACAACAAGCCGTTGCTACACTTGCTTATACACAAGCACAAGAAGACCTTTCTAATGCGAAGTTAGAGCTACAGCAGTACCAAGGCATATTAAGAGACTTAGAGGCACAACAAGCCGAACAGCGCCGACAAGAAGCGTTGCAAGAGCAAGTAGCAAAAGAGCAACAACGCCTTGAACGAGAAGCAAAACAAAACCAAACGTTAGTAGCAAGTGCTACTTCAGCAGACAAAACACCTGGTCTCCAACAGTTATCTTTTTCTAAACAAAAAGAACAGCCAAAAGCACAAGCATTAACACATTCAGAACCTCGTAAGACGAAACAAGTAGCAAAAGCTCAAGAATCCTTACCACAAACGGGAGAACAACAAAGTATTTGGTTGACTATTATTGGATTATTGATGGCAGCAGGTGCGCTTAATTTCAAAAACAAAAGACGGAAAAATAATTAAAATAGGGAGGATAAATAAATGAACTTTTATGAAATTAAAGATCCTTATTTTGCATTGATTGCTGCTAAAGATGAAAAACAATGTTTAAAACTTTATAAGGATATTGTTTGCGGCATAGAGAATGAAAAAGAGTTCTTCGAGGAAATGAAAACAATTGATAAATACGAAGCGTTGAAAATGGTTGCTGACAGCAGAGTGGGAGAGCAGGAAATGACAGGAATTGAAAGAGCTTTTGAAGATTTAGAGGATCTTGAAGAAGACGGCGAAGTATTGTTAATTGATTGCAATTTGTTATAGGAATGAAAAATTAAGAAGTAGTAACAAAGATATGATACAAGGAGAATCGAAGATACTTTCGGTTCTCTTTTTTCAGTAGAAAACGAAGTTGCTGTGGCGGAATAGAAGTCGCTTAAAATAAAGCAATAGAATCCCCTTATTGTTTTATTTGATTATGCAAGGTGCGAATCCTTGCCAGCAAGTAGGGTTTACGGTAAACGATCCCGCTACCAGTTAGCGAAAACCGTATAGAGATTGAGCGGTAGCATGGCAAACAACAGCTCTTATACCATTCATAAGCCTACCGCAAAAAGAATGGCAATCTCAAAAAAACAGGATACTGAAAGGTCGCTCCTTTTAGGTTGGCGTGTAGCATCTGGGATGCAACGGACATGAAGGAAGATAAGAGGTAGGTTCGACTCCTACCACGCCAGTAAGTAGCTTTGCTACGAGGGAAAAAGAATAATAGGAGGAATAACAATGAAAAATTATGATCCAAATATCCGATGGGGCTTGCATACAATCAAAGTAAGTTTCCAACGAGGTGTATACAAAGGATATGTTACCTTTGTAAAGGGTGGTAACTGTAAAGGGTTAGACATACTAGAATTAGAGGTAGACGATTTATACGACAAAAAATTTAAAGAAAACCCAATCAATTTTAGATTGCTTGGTGCAGGTGATGATGGCGAAGAATGGTTCGCAATGACTTTAAAAAATAATGAAGATGAACTGTTTATTGAAGATGAGTGGAAATGTTTGAAAGATTATATTTTAGGTATTGAGATTATCGATTTTAAGAATGAATAGGAGAATGTGGAATGAAATAAAGTAATACATCTATAAAAAAGAGAGGAGGAAAAAGTATGACTTGTGTACGTGCGCCATGTCGGAGAAATCGTTGTTTGTAAAGAAAAGAATAATAGGAATTAAAAAATATAATTTACGAGGAGAATGATTCATGAAGCAACAAACAGAAGTAAAGAAACGTTTTAAAACATATAAAGCTAAGAAACGCTGGGTAACTGCTCCTATTCTTTTTATAGGTGTGTTAGGAGTTGTAGGATTAGCTACTGATGATGTACAAGCTGCGGAATTAGATACGCAACCAGGAACAACGACGGTGCAACCCGATAACCCCGATCCGCAGGTAGGTAGTACAACACCTAAGACGACAGTATCTGAAGAAGCAGCAGTACAAAAAGACACTACTTCTCAACCGACCAAAGTAGAAGAAGTAGTGTCTTCGGAAGTAACAACTGAAAATACTCCAGTTGTAGAAAATAATACCACAGTTTCGGATGAAACCATAGGAGAAGCGCAACCTGCAGAACCCATTGGTAAGCCAACAGAAATAGCGAATCCAACAGCTAGTGGCAATCAAGCAACAACAATCCCAAAAGAATTTACCACACCTGAATTGGATCAAGTAGTAGCGGAAGCTCAAAAAGATCCAAACATTACTATCGTTGAAAAGCCAGCAGAAGACTTAGGCAACGTTTCTTCTAAAGATTTAGATGCAAAAGAAAAAGAAGTAGAGCAACTCCAAAAAGAACAAGCGAAAAAGATTGCCCAACAAGCGGCTGAATTAAAAGCCAAAAATGAAAAAATTGCCAAAGAAAATGCAGAAATTGCGGCAAAAAACAAAGCGGAAAAAGAGCGCTACGAGAAAGAAGTCGCTGAATATAACAAACATAAAAATGAAAACGGGTATGTGAAAGAACCTGTTAGTAAAAACCTAGTGTTTGATCAATCGGTTGTGACGAAAGACACGAAAATTTCGTCGATTACAGGTGGAAAATTTATCAAAGCAGCTGATTTTAATAAAGTGAATGCAGGGGATTCAAAAGATATCTTTACAAAATTACGGAAAGATATGGCCGGAAAAGCTACTGGTAACTTCAAGAATTCCTTTATAAAAGAAGTAAATCTTGGGTCTAATGGTGGGTATGCGGTTCTTTTAGAAAAAAATAAACCCGTGACAGTGACCTACACAGGCCTAAATGCTAGTTATTTAGGACGTAAAATTACAAAAGCGGAATTTGTTTATGAACTTCAGTCCTCCTCGAGTAAAAGCGGAACGTTGAATGCGGTGTTTTCAAATGATCCGATTATCACAGCTTTTATTGGCACAAGCAGAGCTAACGGTAAGGAGATAAAAACACGCTTAACGATTAAGTTCTTTGATGCATCAGGGAAAGAAGTACTACCAGATAAAGCTAGTCCATTTGCGTATGCGCTGTCTTCTTTAAATTCAAGTTTAACGAATAAAGGCGGCCATGCGGAATTTGTGTCTGATTTTGGGGCGAACAATGCGTTCAAATACATTAATGGTTCGTATGTGAAAAAACAAGCGGATGGAAAATTTTACTCACCAGAAGATATTGACTATGGCACAGGACCTTCAAAACTAAAAAATAGTGATTGGGATGCTGTAGGGCACAAGAATGCGTACTTTGGTTCAGGTGTAGGTCTAGCCAATGGGCGTATTTCCTTTTCTTTTGGTATGACAACAAAAGGAAAAAGTAATGTGCCTGTATCTAGTGCGCAATGGTTTGCTTTTAGTACCAACTTAAATGCAAAATCAATTACGCCTTATCAAGAAAAAGGACGTTTTAAGCAGCCAGAAAAAGCAACAATTGAATTCAATCGATACAAAGCCAATGTCGTTCCTGTTCTTGTTCCGAATAAAGAAGTCACTGATGGTCAGAAAAATATCAATGATTTAAATGTGAAACGTGGCGACTCTTTACAATACATTGTGACAGGGGATACGACAGAACTTGCCAAAGTAGATCCAAAAACAGTAACAAAACAAGGGATTCGAGATACCTTTGATGCAGAAAAAGTGACGATTGATTTATCCAAAGTGAAGGTTTATCAAGCAGACGCAAATCTAAACGAAAAAGACTTAAAAGCTGTTGCTGCAGCGATTAATTCAGGAAAAGCTAAAGACGTGACCGCTTCTTATGATCTTCATTTAGATCAAAACACCGTCACAGCAATGATGAAAACCAACGCAGACGGCTCTGTTGTTTTAGCAATGGGGTATAAATATTTACTTGTCTTGCCGTTTGTAGTGAAAAATGTAGAAGGCGATTTTGAAAATACAGCTGTTCAGCTGACAAATGATGGGGAAACGGTAACAAATACAGTGATTAACCATGTGCCAGGTAGTAATCCTTCCAAAGATGTAAAAGCAGATAAAAACGGTACAGTTGGCAGTGTTTCTCTACATGACAAAGATATTCCGTTACAGACAAAAATTTATTATGAAGTGAAATCTTCCGAACGTCCAGCTAACTATGGTGGAATTACCGAAGAATGGGGCATGAATGATGTCTTGGACACGACCCATGATCGTTTCACAGGGAAATGGCACGCTGTTACGAACTATGATATTCAAATTGGTAAAGAAACCCTTAAAGCAGGTTCAGATATTACAAAATATATTGAATTGACAAATAAAGACGGACAAGATCTTACTTTTACGATGAATCAAGCATTATTGGCCGCCTTAAATGAAGGAAGCAATAAAGTAGGCAAACAAGCTTGGTCTGTGTATCTGGAAGTCGAACGGATCAAATCAGGTGACGTAGAAAATACGCAAACAGAAAACTACAACAAAGAGTTTGTTCGTTCTAATACGGTGGTGACGCATACGCCTGATGATCCAAAACCAACTAAAGCCGTTCATAACAAAAAAGGGGAAGACATTAATCATGGAAAAGTGGCTCGTGGTGATGTTCTTTCTTATGAAATGACTTGGGACTTAAAAGGGTACGATAAGGACTTTGCCTTTGATACAGTCGATCTTGCGACAGGAGTCTCTTTCTTCGATGATTACGACGAAACGAAAGTGACACCAATTAAAGACTTACTTCGTGTCAAAGATTCTAAAGGGGTAGACATTACGAACCAGTTCACGATCTCATGGGACGATGCCAAAGGCACGGTGACGATTTCTGCCAAAGACCCAGAAGCCTTTATTCTAGCGCATGGTGGGCAAGAATTGCGTGTAACACTCCCTACAAAAGTCAAAGCTGATGTTTCTGGGGATGTTTATAATTCAGCGGAACAAAATACATTTGGCCAACGAATTAAAACCAATACCGTTGTCAACCATATTCCAAAAGTGAACCCTAAAAAAGACGTGGTTATTAAAGTCGGTGACAAACAAAGTCAAAATGGCGCCACAATCAAATTAGGGGAGAAGTTCTTCTATGAATTTACAAGTAGTGACATTCCTGCAGAATATGCTGGAGTTGTGGAAGAATGGTCACTTAGTGACAAACTAGACGTTAAACATGACAAATTTAGTGGCCAATGGTCTGTGTTTGCCAATTCTAATTTTGTTTTAGCAGACGGAACCAAAGTGAATAAAGGGGACGACATTTCGAAACTATTCACGATGACCTTTGAACAAGGGGTAGTTAAAATCACGGCCAGTCAAGCCTTTTTAGATGCGATGAATCTAAAAGAAAACAAAAACGTTGCACACTCATGGAAAGCTTTCATTGGTGTAGAACGAATTACGGCAGGAGACGTTTACAACACAATCGAAGAATCTTTCAACAATGAAACGATCAAAACCAATACGGTAGTGACGCATACGCCAGAAAAACCACAAACGCCACCAGAAAAAACAGTGATTGTGCCACCAGCACCAAAAACACCGCAAGCACCAGTAGAACCATTAGTGGTAGAAAAGGCAAGTGTGGTGCCAGAATTGCCGCAAACTGGCGAGAAAGAAAATACGTTACTTTCTGTACTAGGGGCAGGAATGCTTGCAGGACTGGCATGGTTTGGATTGAAACGAAAAGAAACAGAAAAATAATGAAGCAATGAAGACAGGTAAAGAGAAGCCGAATGCGTGCTTCTCTTTTTTTGTTGGAAAGGACAATGATGGAAAAAATAAAAGAACGAACAGGAAGTGTCGCAATGAAAGAGTTAGCTATTCAGGAAAAAGAAGTCAATACTCGTTGGCAAGGATTTCGTGGTCGCCTATTGATGATTAAGGTTAAAAAAGGAAAAACCTTTGAATTATTAACAAATAACCAAGTAACACCTGAAAATATTCAAGAGATCGATGTTATCCACTTACTAAAAAATGGAAAAACATTAACGCTGAAAGTGGATACCGAAAGAAGCAAGTTTGGATTCGAACAAAATTCTACTTTTGAAGTCCCAATGTTTTACATTGAAACACGAATTAAGCGAGAAGCTTATCATGATTATTTTTTATCAGAGAAAGAACTTCGAAACGAACAGAAAAATAGGCAAGGGAGCAATTAATTCGCTGTATTCAACCAATGACTGATACAACAATACGAGGAGGGAAAAAATGAAAAAAGAAATTATAATCACAGCTAGTAGTGTAGTAGCAACATTATTGGTAAATAAAGTATGTGAGAATTTGTTTAAAAAGAAAAATAATCAGTATGAAGGAAAAACAAAAAACGCGTACAAACTTCTTGACCCTTTTGTAATGGCTTATGACAATTCCAAAGATTTTGGAAACACATTCAAAGAGATCATAAAGAAGAAAATGACAATAGACGAAGTTAAAGAATTAAAGTTTGTGTTGACTCAAAGACAGAAAGCTTTTGACTTGGATGACGTATGGTTTGCATATAGCCACCTGCTGAGAATTATTGAGGAAGTCTTACCAATTGAAAATAGCTTAGAAGAAAGATTAGCGAAAAAAACTAAGTGATAGCATACAGTAAAAATTATTACAGGAGGTCACAAAGTGAGTAAGGATGAAGGATTAATCAAAGGGACGCTCGATACAGTTTTAAAGTATGCCTATCCTGACAATTACAAAAACTATTTAAGTTATTTTATACGCATTCGTCCTAAAGAGCTAGCCAGCAAACATGCACATTATAAAAGGCAAGAACGATTGATAGAAATCTTTAATTTATCAAGAGAACCAAGGTTTTTATTAATTACTTGTTTGCATGAGGTGGCTCATCATGTGGAATATGAAGATACAAGAACGTCAGGACATGAGAAACCATTTTATGAACGATTACAGAAATTGTATGTCACAGCAGTTGCAATGAATTTACTTCAACTCACCGATGTTTTAGACGAAGTGGATGCAGGGGATAGTAGAGGTTTACAAAGATATTTTGGGGAAGTTTCTAACTGGGAAATTCCAGAAATTGAGGATATTCAAAGGCGAATGGTTATTGTGAAAGACGGAAGATTATTTAAAAATCAATTAAAAGAGCGAGGTTTTCATTGGTTTACGGTTAGTCATACTTGGCAAAAAGAAGTCGCTACTCAAACTCTTGCAGAGCAAGAAGTACAGGTTCTTTTAAGGTATGGTTCTAAAGATAATTTTCTTATTCGCCCTGTAATATCGCCTACGTTTCTTTCTTATTACTATATTGGCATTGAAAATGGGTATGAATTTCGTTATGGATTGCGTGAATTGGGCTATTTATGGGAAGGATATGGCGTAAAAAAAATGTGGGTCAAAAAAGTAGACGCGCAAAGCTATTATGTTGAACTTGAAAAGCTCACACCTTTTGCAGGAATTGAATATAAAAAAGTGACCCCGAACATTACGGAAGAAAAAATAGTCAAGGAACAAAGAAAAGAACAAAAGCGTGTAAGGAAAAAACGAATTGGGTACCATATCTAAGTAATTGCAGGAATTAAAAAAAATGTTTCAGAAAAATAATTACAGAAGAAAAGGAGCTGAAAGAGAATGGCTATCACACAAAAGGAATTAAATAAAAAGAAAACCATGGCAAAATTACTACTTGAAGCGAAAGGGAAAAATTTTGACGAATGGTTAGCAAGCAAATATGATGAAGTATTTGATGAAAATCAGGAAGCAATTTTAGATGCATTAAAGCAATCGGCTAAAACAAGCACACATAATAATTATTAGGAGGAGAGTATAAATGGATTATTTTGTTGAGAAAGCGACATTTGTGTTACGAGCAATTCAAGGTGGAGCAGGTGCATACGGAGCGGTGATGTTGGCAATTATGGGCTATCATTACATGACAAAAAATAGACAAAAAATTGAAGAAGCACAAGACGGTATGAAAAACGTGGGGATCGGTTTCCTTGTAGTAATGGGTGCAGAAGCCATTATTCGATTTCTTCAATAAGCTTTTTAGCTACTATAAAATGAGGAGTTTTTATTTTGAAAGAAGGGAGGGTAGGCATGGAAGTACAATTTCACGCAACAGGTAAATTAGTGAAGCTTTTTCCTAAAAAAACACGTTATACTTTACATGAAGCAGATGAAAAATTGAAAGAGGTAGCTAGAAATGTTCCATTAGGAAAGGTTCGTCGACTGGTAGCCATAGAAATTTTTGAATCTGAGAAGGATGACAGTATTTTTTTAGCAGAATTTGAGGTTGGATCTGAAGAGGCAAGTAATTTTCTATTACTGATAGACACTTTGTTTAAAACGAGTTTTCCAAGCTCAAGTGATGAGGAGAAGCAAAAGGGTTTGGCTTATATTGAACAAGCTTACAAAGCAGAAGAAGCACGTTTAGAAGGAACTGAACCCTCGACTAAGCAAATGGCTGACACAGAAGGAAAAAAACACCATAAATTTTCTTTAAAAGCGCTGAATACAATCTTCGATGAAAGGAAAAGACATAATCGTCCTGTTTTGATAGTGATTTTAACTATCTTTTTCTTTTTTAGTGGAGGTATGTATATTTATATGACGTATGGAAGTAGCCAATCTCACAGTGTAGCTAAAAGTAAAGGTGAGTATCAAACACTATTAAAAGAAAAAGACTATGTACAGCTGATAGAAAAGTATCCTGATAAGGAAGAAGAAGTCCTAACCTCTCTTTTTGAGGACAAAAATAAAAATGAATTAAGAGAAATAGCTAAGGTGTCTAAACGTCCCTTAGCTATTTTTTATTTAGCCTTTCTTGAAGAAAATTGGGAAAAAGTGACGACCACACAAAAAATTCCTCAAGATAAGGCAGTTTTAGCAATGAAAGGATATGCTTTTTTAAAACTAGGAAAGATAGAAGAAGCCACTTTGATTAACAAAGAAATTAAAAGCGAACTATTAGCAAATCAGATTAACAAAAAGCAGGTAGATTTAGCGTACAAAGCTCTTAGAAGTAAAGACGTAGGGAAGGCAGAATCTATCAATAAGACCCTACAGAATGCAGAACTAGCAGAAGATATTGATGTAGCTAAAAGTATTCTAAACCTCCTTAGAAAGTACGAGGAGGACAAGAAAAATGCAAATTTGAGTTCTAAAGAACGAGAGGAAGCAGAAGAAAATTATCATATGTGGGAGTCAAACCTACAATTACTAGGAAAAAATAACGGGAGTGATACAAAATGAGTGAACAAACAGAGAAAAAAAGAAAAAAATATCTTTTGATTGGCTTATGTTCTGTCCTTTTATTGGGCAGTGCAGGGACGTATGCAGCTTATAAACAGACTGAGAAAAAAGAGATACAGTCTGAATCTGTAGAAAAACAAGGTAAACAACCAGTTAAGAAAACAAACAGATCATGGGAAAAGCAAGTGACCGAAAAGGAAAAGAATAAAAAAACAGAGAAGAACACAAAAGAGAAAAGAAAAGATCCGTTAGCTACAGTTGACATTGGTGATGAGGCTTCTGCTGTTGAGACTGTTTTTCCTAGAAAAGAAACTAGTTTGTTAGGTCAGTTAGTAAAAGCTATTACAAAGCAGGAAGAAAAAGAAGTATTGCGAGCAGACAGAGCAGCCAAAGAGCAAGAAAAAATGCTTGCATTGGCTGATACTCCTACGAATACTCTTCTATCACATTCATTAAAACCAAGTGTGGGTGAAAAAAATGTGTTATCTGATGTTAAAAAAGATGAACTAGTCGAACCAAAAGATACACCGAATAAACCTGATATTCCTATCGTTCCAGAAACTCCAGAAATTCCTGATATTCCAGTACCGCCAGTTCCACCTGTACCAACTGATCCAGTAGAGCCAAAACCAGATGTAGAAGGGCTAACTGATCGAGCAAAAGAAAAATTAAAGACTACTACAGAAGAAGCGCAAAAAATCAATCAACGCTTAGAAGGTGTAAAAGAAAAATTAGATACCTTGACAAGAATTGAAGAAAAAACAAATCAAAATACAGAAAAAGCAAATACCTATTGGGCAGAAGTCGCTTCACTTGTAGGGGAATATAATCAGCTGTCGACTCAGATTAAACAGCTAATCACAGATACGAATGAAGTGCTTCCAGTAAATCAGACCTTATATCAAGAAACCTATACTCAACTACAACAGAAAGTTACAGAAATAAAAACAGCACAAACCAACGCAAATGAAGCAACGAATACAGCAGAAAAAGTTTTGTCTGAAGCGAAAGAAACGGATCAATCATTGAATGAAATTAAACAATACTATGATGAAGAACTGAGCCCTCAAGCAGAGACGGCTAAAAATGAAGTGGCAAATGCAATTAATCAGGCTCAGGAAAATCAGGAAGTAGCAACAAATCTTCAAGGAGAAGTTGTTCATGCAGAAGCAGCTGCTGTACATGTTCAAAATAATCAAGAAAAAATTGAACAACAATTAAATACTGCAAGTCAACCAGCAACACAAGAACAATTGGCAAATGCGCAGCAATCAGTTGAAGCATTAAATGAGCAAGCAAACGTACAAAATGAATCGGTACAAGCAGTTGTTGAAGATTTTAATCAATTACCAGTGATTGAAGCAGCCGACTCTGCACCCGCTCAGACACAAGAAACTGGAAAGGGTGTGTCAGCTGATGAACAGACACAAGAAACTAAAACACCTGTTTCTTCAGAAAATGCAACGCAAGAATAGAAGCAGCAAGGGGAAAGATAATTTTTTTATATCTTTAAAAAACAAGCATATATTGATTACTGCAGGAAATAGAGGTGGAAAAAAAGATGGATAAATTGGCGAAGAATCAATTTATTTTACTACTGATTCGAACGATTCTTTTACAAGGAACAAAATTAGTCTTTTTGCTTAGTCTGGGTATCGCTGCTTTTCATGGTTGGCAGTATCTAGGAAGTACCATTTATTTTTCGGTGAAAGATACTAAAGGGAATCTAGCAAAGCCTGAAATGTTTTCCCACGCTTTTCCTACTATTAGCATGATTTTCTTTTTAGGGATATTTGCTTATATGCTTAGTTTGAAGATAAATAACGATGAAGCTTTTGACGTCTTAATTGAAAAGACTAGCAAAAAGATATTTTCTAATTACCTGATTGGTGGATTGATTGGTCTAGGAACATTACCAATTAACCAATTTGGTCAACAAATGGAAACCGTTGTAATTGCGATGATAATGTATCTTTTTATTCGACGGATAGTTGAGCTAGAAAATGAAAAGTTGAGGAAGAGTATTTTCCCACTTTATAAAACAAATGGAGCATTTGAAGAAACAGCGTGGCGATTAAATTCTGAATGGTATCGGTACTTGAAACCAGTAAGGCTTAAATGTGAAAAAAAAGAAACTGAACAACAATTTTTACCAGACGTAGGAAGTGAATGGGGAGGGGAAGTTACACAAAAGCAGTTGCTCGTAGTTTATAGGATAAGGTACACACCTTTTTATTTTAAGGTAAACCAAGAACAACTAATTCCTCAAGCAGTAGCACAAACGAGTGTTTTTAGAGATGGGGTGAGAAAATGAGTATGGTATTTTCTCTTTTTTTTGTTAGTTTGTTGGTCTGTGTTAGCTTACCTGCTGAAGGAGATACAATCGGTAGTCATATTGCTTATGTAATATGTAGTGGGTTCTCTGTGCTTGTTTGTGTCTCTTCTCTTATTGTTGATAAAGAGCTTCTTTATCTGTTACCAATAGTAGCAAGTGCTTTCTGTATATACGTGGAAGTTCCCTATGTGGTTGATTTCTTCTCAAAATGGACATGGAGAAGAAAGGATGATGTGTAAGTGAATAAAGAATACAAACAATGGAAAAAGTTTCTAGCAAAGCCGTACATGCTAATCATTTTTGGGTTTGTTTTTACAATGATTATCTTTTTCGGGGTTAATTTAATTTTTAACTTTATTCTCTCTTTAGAGGGAATTATCGGCAGAATAAAAGAATATGCAGCGACAGGAAAGCAATTTCCTGTCGCTTTTTCTCTATCATGGTTTTTCATACCAAAAAAAATAGGTGGTTTTTGGGTTTATTTTTGTTATGGAGGAGTGATCGGCATTCTTCTAGGAAAAATGCTTATCAAGCTCTATGAAATGCGAATAGCATTTAAAGATATAAACCTGAAAACCAAAGGGTCGGAACGGTTTACAACAAAAAAAGAATTAGATCAGCAATACGTTAAGGTTGCTTTAGACGACAAGGAATATGAAGGAAGTTCAGGGATTCCTGTAGCAACTACTGTAGAAACAGTTCGAGAAAAAGGAAAGAAAGTCAAAAAAACATTTGTCTATATTGATCGTAAAAATACCAACTCTGCAACAATTGGTGGGACACAATCAGGGAAAACGTCTTTGTTTTCTTATCCATTCTTGGATTTAATTATGCGTGCAAAAGAAAAGGATTCCGTGATTGTAAATGACTTAAAAGGGGATATGTTAAAGAACACAAAGGATTCCTTTGAAAAATTTGGCTATGACGTGTATTGCTTAAATTTGGTCGATCCTACCAATGGGATTCATTATAATCCTTTAGATTTAGTGAAACAAGCCTATTTAAAAGGAGATACAACAAAAGCCCAAATGTTGGCAAATAGTTTGTCTTTTAGTTTGTATCATAACCCAAATGCGAAAGAGCCGATGTGGGAAGAAGCAAGTATTTCTTTGTTAAATGCGCTTATTTTAGCAATTTGTGAAATTGGGATTGAAACCAAGCAAACGCAAATTATCAATATGTATGCAGTAACGAGTATGTTAGAAGAGTTAGGGGCATACCCTGATGAAAAAGGGAATACCGCTCTTGATACATTTTTCAATGATTTACCGCCAACAAGTGTTGCGAGAAAGCAATATGGCACAATCAAATTCTCACAAGGGATTACACGTAGTGGTATTTTTACAGGAACGATGGCCAAGCTAAAGAATTATACGTATGATGCCATTGCACGGTTAACGCTAGATAGTGACTTTAATTTAGAAGATTTAGGATATGGTGAAAAACCAATCGCTTTATTTATTGTTTATCCTGACTGGAACGATAGTAACTACAGTATTATTTCTACTTTTTTATCACAAGTAAATGAAGTGTTAGCAGAACGAGCAACGTTGACAGGGAAAGGCGTTAAACGTAGAGTTCGTTACTTATTAGAAGAAGCGGCCAACATTCCGCCAATTGATGGACTTAGTCGTAGCATGAACGTCGGATTAGGTCGAAACCTTATTTATCACTTGGTAATTCAATCTTATGCGCAGCTTGATGATAAGTATGGCGATAAAATGAGTAAGGCTATTACAGCTGCTTGTGGGAATCAAATTTATATCATGTCTGATGAATACGACGACGCGGACTACTTTGCTAAAAAATTAGGAGAAAAAACAGTGATTGCACCAGATCGACATGGTGATCCAATGAGTATAGATAAGAGTTTTGGCGAACGTGAAGATGGACGACAGTTGTTAACGGCTAATGAACTAAGAGATTTAAAAGAAGGCGAGTGGGTCGTTGATCGTACGAAAATGCGTCGAGATTTACGTGGACAAAAGATTACACCCTATCCGATTTTTGCAAATGTGAACGATGGAACAGAAATGAGATTTCATTATGAGTATTTACTTCCTCGATTTGATGGAAAGAAGAATTTAACTGAATTGAAATTATCTAAGGAACAGCATTCCTCCATCGATTTAGTTGATTATATTGTGAAGTGGGATGAATACGAAGTAGATGAAAATGATCAAAGGATTCCCTCAAAAGAAGAGCAACAACAAAAAAGACAAGAAAAAGAGGAGGAACGATATATGGCAGAACAAGTAGCTGCAATCGATAGTGTTTCACTTGATACAAATATCAAGCCAACTTTACGAGAGCAATTAGGTGAATCCGTATTTGAAGAATTCTTTTTGGCGGCTTATAAAGATAATCTGTCAGAGAATGAAAAAGAAAAATTATCAACTTTTACAGATGAAAGTCAATTACGCTACTTCTGTAACACAGAATATAGGCCTAATCTAAAAGCCGCTTTTATTGCTTTTAAAGGCAGTGTAAACGAGGAGTGAATGTTCCATGAAAGAAGAATTATTAAAATTCAGAGACTTATTACACATTGCTTCATGGATTATGGATTCACTTAGAGATTTAGGTTTTGTGCTTTTAAAAGGGATTGCATGGACAGTAGATAGTATTTCAGGCATGACAAAAGAAGTTTATAAGTTAATTGATTTTTATAACTACAAACCGATTAAAGAAATGATTGATACGTATCAGCCGATTATTTTGGCAATTGGCGCCATTGCAGTTGCCTATTTTGGCTATCGAATTATGTCAATTAAGAAAACAGATAAAAATGTTTTTGTAGAGAGTGTTATTCTTGCTATGACCATTCTTGTCTTGCTTCCTTGGGGGCTACAACAAGGAGCCGGATTGGTAGGAGCAGGAACAAAACTACTAACAAATGAGCGTAGCGCAAGTACGGAAGTATTTAAAAATAATATTACTGATTTGTACACTGTTGATAAAAATGAATGGAAATCAACAGATACACAAAATGATATTGATAAAAAAGTGGATATTGAACTACTGAATATATCTGAAAAGGTTGATACAAGCAATTGGTTGTTTAACGAATCTCCTCTTAGTAAAAAGGGCAAAGACCTATTGACAAAGCAGGTAGTAATGGTTGATGGAAAACCAGAAGTAGCAGACATGAAAAGTTTCTGGAGCATTGGCGATCCTGCCTATTATCGGTATTCGTGGCATCCGTGGTTAATCACACTAGAATTATTCACTAAGCTAATTGTGTATTTATTTGTGATGTTCAAAGCAGCACGAATGATTAATGAGCTAGGTTTGTTGTATTTGCTAACGATGGGGATTAGTTTAACTGATTTAAAAGACGGCCAACGAAACAAACAATTAATTCTAAAAATTCGAGATACCTTTGTTGTTTTGTATATGGTCACATTCTTAATTAATATTTTTGATCTATGGAACGGCTTTGTTGCACAATCGGATATTTCAGGTATAGCAAAAGGAATTGCTGTAGCTGCAGGAGCTTGGTTAGTTATCGACGGACCGAACTTTGTTGAGCAACTGTTTGGCATTGATGCAGGGTTATCTAGTGTTGGCCGTAGTGTAATGGCTGTTACACAAGGGTCAATTGCAGGAAAAGGATTGGCAAAAACTGCAGGAAGCATGATAAAAAACACGCCGAAAGCTGCCTATCGAGGAGCTAGAAAAATTGCTCGTACTGGGGCTTACGTTGGCGGAGGTGCAAAGGGCGTAATTGATGGATTTAGACCGTCTAAAAACCAAACAATACCCACTGGCACACCTGATTTATCTAATAAGAAAGTTGCTAACACAAGTAACGATAACTCTCAAAATAACGGAAGTAAGTCGGTGAATACGCAAGAAAGTAGCGGAAATATTGGAATGAATCCGACAAACTTGAATCAAAACAGTCCATTATCAAAAGTTCATGAAAATGAAGCAACAAGACCTACTAAACCAACAAAAGAAATGCAAAAAAGTCTAAGCAAATTGAAAAAACCTGCTGCACCTATACGGAACCCTAAACAGCAAGCAATACAAAATAAAAAAGCGCTGGCTGCTTTAGGTATAAATCCAAATATGCCATTGTCAAATGTAAATAGCGCTTCGAAAGCTAGGAAGGTACTAGAAGGAAAACCAATACTACCTCCTGTTCCTATGGTTGGTGAAAAACAATTTCCAAAACATGTCCAAGAAGCAAGTCAAGAAGGAAGAGCTGCAATGATTCGAGATATGCAGCCTAGAGCTATTGATAGAGAGTCGGTTGGTGATAAAGTGGTAGGTTTATATGCACAAGGAGCTAAACGTGTATTAGATAGTGGAACTACAGCGAGAAGAACCCGTAAAGTCTATGATGTCAGCAAGGCTACTTCTAAACGAATTAGCGATCAGTTCAAAGATTAAGGAGGTTTTTATTTATGAAGGAAGAAAAAATTTTCTATTTGTACTTTTTAAACAAAATGTATCGTGTTCTTGAAGATCAAGAAATTATCGATAGCTTTATTGTCCCTTCAGTAGCTCTACAAGAGCCAAGTAGTTCACAAATTTTAACGGTAGGGATTGATTCAACACACAGCAGTTGTGAATTTCTTGTATGGGGAAAATCAATTGATAAGGTACTTGCTGAATATGAAACTGGTATTAAAAATATTTTGATGAAAATGTCAAATTCAAGCGAAAGTTCTAGTTTTCAAGAAAGTATAGCTATTACGCTAGACGTATTAAAGTCTGTAAACAAACAACCTAGACAATTACTTGTAAAAGTAGGTGATTTTGCGTGAGAAAAACGATAGAACGTCCAAAAGAAGCTATTACAAAAGTGAAAACAGGTAAATTAGATATGAAAGACGTATTTATCATTTTTGCTGCGTGGGGCTTCGGCTATTTAACAAAAGTTTTTGTCGCACCAATCATAGAAATAGGGTATGTGATAGCATACCCTATTTCTATGTATCTTTTATTATCTCCAAGTAATGTTCCTGCAAAAAAAAATATTCAAGTGGCCATTCAATTACTTTTAAAGGACAAAACGACTTACCATTCAATCCTTCCTCCAAAGGAGCAAGAACATGAAATTTGATGCGATAGAACAAAGAAAACAGCAGGAGCAAAAAAAGTCACGAAAAGTTCGCAAAGAATTGGCGCGTCTGACCAAAGTCTACCCGATTGCAGGCACGAAAAATGACCATATCGTAAAAATTACGATACGAGGAAAAGAAGTCTTTGCGTATTTCTTGGACACAAAAAAATACGATTTAGAATTGCTTGACGAAAAGCAGGCAGACTTTGTCACGGAGAGTTACTGGAGTTTTCATCGACAATATTCTGGATCATTGAAAGAAATATTTATGAACTTTCCTGAAGATAATCAAAAGCAGCAAGCATATATCCGTTACAAAAGAGACAGAGCAAAGAATGTCAATCAAATGCGTATTTTACAAACCGAATTAGAAAAAATGAAATATATTGAAAAAGAATATAAAAAATTTGCTTCATATTTAGTGATATATGGGGATACAGAAAAAGAACTGAACGAGAATTTAGCGACGATAAAACGATTTTCAGAATTATTTGAACCCCAATTGTTAAAACGTGAGCAGATAAAGAAAATATTGTCTCTTTTAAACAATACTGGAGGTGTGATGTTGAGTGACGAGAAAGAAAATAGTCATTGATGAAGATATTCAATTTATCTATGATACACAACCCAAGGGAGGAATTTCATTTAAAGAGGACTTCTATAACCGAATGGGGGATGGGTATCGAACATGTATTCATGTAATAGATACGCCAACAATTATGTCGGAATTTTGGTTACTAGAAATAACAAGTTTAGAGAATTCGATTGTAATGGTTGATACACGTCTTGATGGGGATATAGCTTATAAGACGGGCATTAGTGATACCATTGGAGAGCTAAAGACACGAATGAAAAAGGCAACAGAAACCGAGCAAGATGATTTAGCAGATGAAATAGAGATTTTACGTACCCTTTCTTCTGCCATGGGGCGTCAAGGAGAACAGATCAAAAAAGCAGCTATCCGTATCTTTTTAAGTCAGCCAACACTAGAAGAACTGGAAAAGCAAGTAAATGTCGTTCTTGGCACATTAAATTCAGATGGGTATGATGGCACGGTGCTTCTAGGCGAGCAGAAAGAAGAATGGCAGTCAATGTTCCTTCCTCTATCGGAACAGCGAAAGTTACGAAATCATCGTGAGGGAATGGATATTCAAGCTGAAGCCTTAGGGTTAGGCTTTTCTCATAACCAAACGTTTTTAAGCGATGAGACAGGTTTTTATTATGGCTTCACACAAACTGGCGGAGTCGTTTATTGGGATTTGTTTTTTAAGTCCAAAAAACGATTGTATTATAATCTGTTTTTAGCAGGAGATATGGGAAGTGGCAAGTCGACAATCTTAAAGAAAATTCTACGTGATAACGCAGCAAAAGGACACTATATCCGAGGCTTTGATAAGTCAGGAGAGTTCTTCGATATTGTCAAAGAATATGGCGGAATTTCCATTCCTTTAGACGGACAACGAGGTGTGATTAACATGTTTCAAGTTTATCCCCTTGTTTCTAAAGAGTCAGAAAATGATTTAGACAAAGTAGAAGTAGATGTAAGAGGATCATTTGTTCAACATATTTCCATGTTGGGAATTCTATTTAAGATTAGAAACAAAGCAGCTACAGACGAATTAGTGAATACGTATGAAGATATTGTTTGGGATTTCTATTCTGATTTTGGTATTTGGAAAGAGGACGCGTCTATTGATATTACCAGTTTATCAAATGATGAATATCCAACGTGTACGGACTTCATGCACTATCTTGAAAAAGTAGAACAAACCATTGATGAAGAACGAAAAGGCTATTTACAAAAAATTAAAATTACGATGAAGCCACTCACAAAACAATACAGACACATTTTTGATGGAAAAACCTCTGTGCCTGATTTAGGAGACAATCAGATTGTCTTTTTTGATATAGCTGGCGTTTCTCAATTGGGATCTGAAATATTTGATAGCCAATTGTTTATCGCCTTAAACCATATTATGGGAAATATTACGCGAATAGGAAAGCGGGAGAAAGGATACTTTGATCGTACCGAAAAAGATTGGTGGGACATTATTCGGTGTTTGGTTGTTGTAGACGAGTGTCACAACATTTTAAACATTGAGAAGGCCTATGCAGCGAAATGGTTTGTTACCTTGATGTCAGAAGCAAGAAAGTATTTTACTGGTATTGCACTAGCGACACAGCGCGTACAGCGTATGTTTCCTAATGCAGACAATGCCCAAGACAAAGATACAGTAGAAGCTGCCAATAAACTAAAAGAGATATTTGGTTTGACTCAATACAAAATTCTTCTAAAACAAGATTCTACTTCTATTAGCTTTCTAAAAAGTATTTTTGGAAACACCTTTACAGAAACAGAATACAATCTTATTCCTACCTTTGAAACGAGCAAAGAGGTAGGTGGCTCACAAGGTATTTTGAGCATTTCAGGAGATCAAAACATTCAAATGACTTTCCAAGTTACTGAAGAAGAGCTAGCTCTTTTCAATGGTGGTGCATAGAATTGAGGGAATGCGTATGATGAATTTAGCAAAAAAACAACTGCAAAAAAAGGTAAAAAAGAAAGTAATTGCGTGGTTAATTCTGTCGAATTTATTTACGCTTTTACTTATTTTTTTCTTTTGTATCTTAATGTTAGGTCTGTTTTTCTATAATACTGTTAACGAAAATAACAGTAAAGGGAATGGAAACTTTGAAGCGTTTAATGGTGTTTTTACTGAAGGCCTTCCAATATTTAGTGAAGTAAAAGGTAGAGGTCAAATATCTGACGAAATCGCTCAATATGCTGTTGGTGTAGGCGTAAAGTATCGTATCTTACCTAGCCTTGCGATTGGTCAATGGGCATATGAAAGTGCTTGGGGAAAATCTGCTGCTTCACAATCAGATAACAATTATTTTGGTATTACATGGTATGTAGGTAGTCCGTTTCCACGAGGAACACCACGAGGAATTGGCGGTAATGAAGGAGGAAATTACATGCGTTTTCCAAGCAAAATGGAATCCTTTAACTACTATGGTTACATGTTAGCCAAGCAACCAAATTTTAATAATGTTGTGGGAACGAAAGATCTCGGAATGGATTTAGAAATTATTCATGCGGGTGGATATGCAGCAGCAGGTACAGGAAAAGGTACAGCCTATTATCAAGCGATGATGGACATTTATCAAAAAAACGACCTAAAAGGCTTGGACGATTTTGCTATCAGCAAGTGGGGAACGCAACTGCCTAATAATCAATCAATTGGGAATGGAAAAGGTGATATTAGCGTTCTAAACAATGTACTAGGAACAACCGTAAATGGTGGTCAGTGTTATGGATTAACTGCTTATTATGTGGAAAAAATGGGTGGTCCGCAATTAATGGGTAGCGGCAAAATGTTTGCTTCCGCTATTGGTGAAGATTACGATTGGTCAAGCTATGGATGGCAAGTCATTCGCTATCCAAAAGCAGAAGATATACGTGCAGGAGACATTCTTAATTGGGAAACAAGTGGGACTTTAGCTACCTCGGTTTATGGACACACAGGCGTAGTAACGTCTGTAAGCAATGGTGGACAGTCTTTTGGAACAGTGGAACAAAATGCAGAAAGAGGACAAATTGTATCACAGTATCAACGAGCATTTGGATTATCAACGATCAAAAGTATTGTACGCAAAGTTAAGTAATTAATGGAGGGATTCTAGTGAAAAACTATGTGGTAAAAGCAGGAATAGGTGTAGCTGTATTTCTTTTAGTTTGCATTGGAAGTATACAAATCTACACAAAGTATCAAGGAAAAAAAGCAGAAGAAGAGAAACCAATTTCCCTAAAATCTTCCTCTGAAACGTTCTCAAAAGAGTCAAGTGAGCAATCAGAAAAAGAGCAAATATCACAACAAGATTATGACACTTTCTTACAAGATTTTGGCGAAAAGTTTCTGAACTATTCATCAATTGATGAACGAAATAAAAGTGTTAGAGACATGTTCACTGGAGAAGCTAGAGCAATCAATGGACTAGATACTTCTGTAGATATAAATGTTGAAGGAAAAGGAAAAGTGAAAGCAATCTATCGACAAACAACTGAAGAAATGAAGTACGTCATTGTCGGAACAGACGAAGCAAATGGCAATAAAAATGGCATTGTTTTGTTTGTAGAATTAACGGACAAAAATGGTGAAACAAAAATTAGTCAGCTGACTGTTTCTTATATTCGGCAGGCCTATTAAGTGAGGGGAAAAGAATGGTAAAATCAATTTCTCTTAAAAAAAATGAGCGGAAAAAGTACAATAAATTGGTTGGAATAATTGCTGTTGTGTTCCTTGTTTGTTTTGCTAGTCGGCTTTTTGTTCCAGCAGTTTCTTCTGAACAATCAACGCAAATTGGTAAAATTATTAAGCAAGATACGAGAGAATATCAACTTATAGATCGTGCGTATTTTCCGAAAAATAAACGTTTAGACGTCCTATTTTTTTCACCAATTAACAGCTCAAACGTCTTAGACGAATTGTTTGTAACGGTGAAAAAAAATCGTACAGACAAGACACGTTACGACACCAAACTACAAAAAATTACGGAAGAGCTTTACCTCTTGGAAATTAACAATCTTGAAGAAAAATGGCAAAATTTGCAGATTGCTATTTATCCAAAAGGATACAGTAAGGATACCTTAACAAATGAACAGAAGTTTCATTTTGTCCACAAAGAATTGTCTGACAAAGAACTGCCCGCGAAGAATAAATCAAAGGAAGATTATGAAATTGACTTTTTAAAATTCCAACTGAAAGAAACGCGACAAGCACAAGAGAAAAATAAAAAAGAGCAACAGCGTTTGTCAGAAGATGTTGAAAAATTGAATAAAATTACAAATGATTTAGAGGATACCTTAAAAGACAAAACCGATTCAGAAAAACAAGAACTACAACAAACAATTTCTCAAAATAAAAGTAAAAAAGAAGAATTACAAAAAACAATTAATGAGCGAGAAAAAGAGTTAACTGAGCTAAATAAAAAGCAAAAAAACCTCGAAAATCGAATCAATGAACGGTCAAAAAATAGTAAAGAATAAAAAAAGATAGACCATGGTGGTAACAGGGTCTATCTTTTTTTAGACTAAAATGACCATGTTCAGGACATGGTGGAAAGTATTTTTAGCTGAAAATGACCATGCTCTCACCATGATAGACAAAAAAATGACCATGTTCTGAACATGGTTAGATAATTTTTTACAAATTTTGACCATGTTCTCAACATGGTCTGCTTGTTTTTTTTGAAAAATAGACCATGCTCCCACCATGGTTCACAAGATTTTAAGATATCACTCAGAAACAAACCGCACTGCGGTTTATATCATTTATGATATCAGTTTCCCCTTATGCTCTTTAAAAATAGCCCTCTCTTTGTTTCACAAAGTCGGCCTTTTTTTAATTTCTCGAGCAAGCTCGTTCAATTTGTTGTGATAAATAATAACGTAAGAGAGGTGTCGTATGAAACAATTTATGGTGAGAAATATACCAGAAAAAACAATTGCGGGTATTGATGATTTAGCTAAACAAAATGGTCAATCGCGTGAAGGCTACATTCGCGATTTATTGAACCACCACGTCCTTTCTGCAGAGGTAGAAGGACTTAACATGAAATACGAAACACTCGTTCAAACAATGAGTCAGGAATGGATCACGGCGCTAAATGCTAATACAAAAGCATTACACAAATTTTTAGAAATACATGGGGTGAAAATCGATGATTAAAAAAGAAATTAATTTTAGAGAAGCGGAAGAATCAGCTTACGGACTAGCCTACCTTCAACCGTATTTAGAAAATTCACCAAGCAAACCGCTTTATCTTGTATTGGAGCAAATTTTTCGCGAACATGAGATCTACAAGGGCATTGTAGACAATATGACGACCATGCACGAAGCTACAACAAAACAGTTAGACAAAATTCAAAAAGAAGTTCATTACACGTTGCTACGAACAGGTGATGCAGAAAAAAATGCGCGCACTCTTTTACAATGTTGGAATACCTATTTCTATTTGAATAATGTCACGAAATATCTTGGTATGGGAGAAATGATCACGCCACCTATGGAAAGTGCAATCACAGAAGTCGCACACTATTATCGACAATTAGCAGAGAAGAAACGTAGTCGTGCAGAAGCACAGGGGCATATACAAGAAACAAATAATAATCAGGACAATGTTCAATCAATTTTATCAGAAAATATTCCTGAAAAAGAAAAAACAAATACTCCTCAATCTAGTTCTTTACCACCTGAAATCAGGGATATGTTTGAATAACAATGGTAAAAGCAGCGATTGTACAAAAATGGAAATTTGTTTCTTCAAAAAATAGAACATTTTCTAAATATATTGATTACATTGACCGTGATGAAGCGACACGTACAAAAGAATTTAAGCAATACAACTTGCTTTCTACCGATGGATACAATCATTACATGGAAGATCCTGAAAAATCGTCAGGACTCTTTACAAGTAAGAAAAATCAATTAACGAGTGAGGAACGTCGACAAGTCAAAAAAGAATTTCTAAAGGCACAAAAAAATGATTCGATTATGTGGCAAGACGTAGTAAGTTTTGACACCAATTGGTTGATTGAACAAGAACTCTATAATCCAGAAGAAAAAGTATTGAATGAACCAAAAATAATGAACGCTGTCCGCGCAGCAATGAAAGAACAGCTAAACAGAGAGGGACTTGCCAATAGTGCCATTTGGACAGCGGCAATTCATTACAATGAGTTACACCATATTCACGTTCATATTGCGATTGTTGAACCAAATCCAACTCGTGAGTACAAAACATTTTCAAACAAAGATGGCTCAACCTATCAAGCAAGACGTGGCAGTCGTTCAAAAAAAAGCATTGATCGTTTTCGTAGTCAAGTTGCCAGTCAATTACTTGATCGTGATGAACCATTGGCCAGAATTTCCTCGTTAATTAGGAATGGATTTGGTAAACAAACGGGAAACTTTTCACGTACACCAAGTGAGGAATTGCAGTATCTTTATGGAAAGATCTATCACTCCTTACCACCTGATACGCGAACATGGAAATACAATATGAATGCGTTACAAGAAGCACGTCCACTGATTAATCGTTTCATAGATACGTATGTACAAACTTATGATGAAAAACCTTATAAAGAGCTTCAATTATTGTTAAAAGAAAACGCGCGGTTCTATGAACGGGTCTATGGAACAGGAACAAAAGAAGCAGATCGTGCCAATGATTTTATTACCAATAAAAATGAAGAACTTTATGCAAAATTAGGTAATGCTTTGTTAAAAGAAATGCGTGAACAATATAAACTAGAAAATCAAGGGAAGGCACGGCAAGGACAACCAAACTGGCAAGAACTTATCTATCAAGATAAGCCGACTGTAAAGCCTATTAAAGCAGACTTAGGGAAAATAAAAAAAGCTTTTCGTAAAGATTTTGAGAGTATGAAGAACCAACAAATTTATTTGAAAAATTTACAAAGACAGCAACAAGAAGAGCAGGGACCTTCTCGATAACGCTTGACTTTTTCTTTGATATGTATTACAATGTAATACATAAGAAAGGACTGATAATTATGGCTATGATTACTGTAAGAGTGAGTGATGAAGAAAAAGAATGGCTTTCTTACATGGCAGAATTTTTCGGTGTGACGTTGTCGGATTTGTTAAAAAGCTATTCAATGGAACAATTAGAAGATGAGTACGATAAACAAACAGCAGAAATTGCTCACAAACGATGGATTGAGCAAGGAAAAGAAACAATTTCTATGGACGAAATATTAAATGAGTTTGGTGGATTATAATGTCGTATCGATTAGAATTTACTCCTGATGTAAAAAAACAGTTAAAAAAAATGGATAAATATCAAGCGACATTGCTAACAAGATGGTTGTATCGAAATATTGATGGAACGGCCAATCCTAGAGAGCATGGAAAAGCTTTATCAGCAAATCGTGCAGGTCAGTGGCGATATAGGATAGGGAATTATCGTGTCATTGTAGAAATAGAAGATGAACGTCTTGTTGTTACAGCCATTCAGGTTGGCCACAGAAGAAATGTTTACGACAAATAAATAAAATAATTGGAAAGAATCAAGTAATGCTTACTTGGTTCTTTTTTTGTACATGGAGGTGCAAAAATGAATAAAGAGGACTATCAAAAATTAATGGAACAAGCAAAAAAAGTGACAATTACGTCTGTCATGGATGAGCAGGGAATGGACTATATTGATATGAGGAACTTTGCGCAGTCTGTTGAGCATGACAGCTTAATGATTGATAAACGAAAGAATCGTTTTTATTGGAACTCTCAAATTGAAGACGGAAAAGTAGTTAGTGGAGATACAATTGATTTTGTCAAACGTTTTTTTAACAAGAGTCATATGGAAGCACTGACTTATTTAGCAGAAGAAGAACATGAAAAGTTAACAACGCAAGAAAAAATGGCAAAACCTAAAGAACCGTTTCAATATTATTTTCAACACGCCAATACCTTTCAAGAAGCAAGAAATTATCTTGTAAATGAACGAAAAATAAGTCCTGTACTAGTAGATACTCTTCATAAAAAAGGGTTTATTCAACAGGATAAATACAACCAATGTGTGTTTGTTTGGTCGGATACAGGAAAAGCAGTAGGGGCGTCTATTATTGGGTCAGAATATAATCCTGAAAAGTATGGAAAACGTGGACGATTCAAAGGAATTGCTAGAAATAGTGAAAGTAATTTTGGTTTTAATGTCACACTAGGAACGCCTAATCGTTTGTATGTATTTGAATCCCCAGTTGACTTGTTAAGTTATTGGACGATGAACCCACAATTAAAAAATTGTATGCTAGCTGAAATGGAAGGCTTGAAAGAGCAATCCGTTTATAAATTTATGAATAATATGATTGTTTCAAAAGGCGCTACCCCGTATGAAGGTATTTATCTAGGAATAGATAACGACCCTGCAGGGCAGCGCTTTTTTGATAATCTTTCAAAGCTTTCTTACACAGACAAAGAGGGCAGGGACGTCGAATTTAAGCGTTGTGTGGCACATGACTTGGATATTCCCAAAGCCAACATTCCAATTTATTCAGAAGCAGCGAATCAGTATCATGTAGATTGGCGAATGATCGCTGCAACACATAAAGCATTGACGAATTTTTCTCCCGAAGGAAAAACCGCTAATGCTTGGGATGTCCAAGAATTCTTTTCAGGAGAAGATTTTGATTTAACTTTGGAAAGTCAACGTGTTGCTCAAAAGTTAAGTGAAATTGAATTAGCACCACAACAATATGATATTCCACGACTTTTTCAAGTACAGGAAGGATTAGATCCAATTAAATTGCGTGGTCTGCACCGAAAAGTGAGTACTTACTATGAAGATTATCAAAACCTTGGCTATCGGCCAACAGATGCTTTAGTGAAAGATTGGAACGACGCTTTACAATATCAAGTATTCACTCTACAAGAAGCAAGATTACTGGAGGCTGTATACCAACGAAACAATGAAGAAGAAATGAAAATAATTAAAGATGAACAAACGAAAAAGTACAAAGCACTTTCATTGTCTCAGCGGCAGTTTGAGCCTTTCTTTGAAGCAGACAGTCCTGCTGAAGCAGCCATGCTCGTGAAAAACTATGGCTTCCAAGCGGTAGACAAAGAAGATCGACTAAAATATCAAACAAAACGAAGTCCAGAATCGAAAAAAGAATCTGCATGGGCTATGAGTAGATAAGGAGTGAATGAAAACAATGGCGCTATTTGAACGATGGAAAGGACAACCAGACAGTCCAATACACCAAGAATTAGAACAACTGTATCGTATCACGGTGCAAGAACTTGTAAGGAATCCAAATGAATTACACCAATTTTTACGTTTTTCAGGCCAACTGTATAAATATGACATGGATAGCTTATTAGCTATCTATGCACAAGCACCGAATGCGAAGTTTATTGCTGATTTTGATACGTGGAAAAGAGTAGGTCGTAGTGTCACTTTAGGATCAAAAGCAATAAAAATTTTACGTCAAAAAGAGACAGGTGCTTTTTATCATGAAAATGTATTTGATGTTTCTCAGACCACAGGGAAAGATGTTCCTTTCCCTGATTGGCTGCTGAGTAAGGAAACCTTTACTGAAACGATGACCAAATGGGCGTCAATGCGTGAGGATGAAAGACTCGCAGACGAACATAATCCTTATAAATTGCTAACAGAAGCAATCAAAGGAGCTATTCATGAACAAATTAATGGTATTGATTTAGGAATAGCGGAAGATTTAGCAGCTGTTTCTAATTATGTTCTTCTTTCTAAGTTAGGACAAGCCCCTAGCTTTTCAGGAATTAAAGAAAGTGTACAGCGAATATTTGAAAATGAAGCATTACTGATTGAACATTACCCCCAATTATTAACCGTGAATCGTATCACCTTGGCAGGCATTCGCCAAGCTAAAAAAGAATTGTTAGTTGAAAAGGAGACTGAAAATGAACGCATTAGAGAAACTAAACGCTTACGAGAAACAGAGAGACAAGGAAGAGGGAATGACACGGAGAACCGAGCCACTCGTCAAACTAACATACAAAGAGGGACTCGACGGTCTGATGTATCCAGAAATCAACGAACCGAAGAACAATCACACCTTATCGCTAATGGAGCAACGCATACAACAATACCTGATGACGTATCAACCAAACCTATACAACGAACTCCTACTAACGCAAGAGTTGATGACGGTTCTTCCTCAGATAGAAGCCAAGTATCACAGCCAAGTGGCAAAGAACTTCGAGACGCTCAATCAGAACGAGAAGCCGAAGGAGCAACCAATGGAACGAGAGAAGCAACTGAATTACCTAAAAACACAGGCGATGGAATTAGCAAACAGTCAATTATTTCCGACCAATTAGAACCTCAAAAAGAAAAAATAACCACCCATGAAATCGAGCGAACGTTAATTAAACATGGGACTGGCATTCAAGAAGGAAAATACAAAATAATGGACTTCTTTCAAAAAGAACCGAATGCGCTAAAAAGACGGTCTTTTGTGAAAGAAGCCTTTGGTATTGGAGGAGCTTCTGGTTATGGCAATGGCACTGTTGCTATTCGATATAATCATGAAGGGATTCAATTCTTTAAGTATAATACAGCCTCACCTATCGAAATAAAAAAAACATGGGCAGAAGTGAGTACCCTCATTCGTAAGTTAATCGAAACCGATCAGTATCTGAATGAGGAAGAAAAAAAAGCCTACACACACTATATTCAAGAAAAAGAGACCGTACAAAAACCATTAACAACGGAACAAGAAAAAGAGACGGTTCTTTCAGATGCGGAAGTGGCTTGGATAGAATTGCCTGAAACCTATCGCTATCAACGGCTGTTTGAGAAAGCCTATTTAGTCAACGAAAAGGGAGAAATGGAAAGAGAAGCCGTTGAGATCCTCTTAGAGGATGGAAAAACCTATTATCGTCCGTTTAACAAGCCTGCAGCACCAGTTGGTGAAAACGCAGAGAAAAATCAATCTGAAAGTGAAGAATTAGATCTATTCGCCTTTGATTTTGGGACAAAACAAGCACTTTCTGGGACAAAAGAGCAAAAGGTAAAAGAGAAAACGTTTGTTGAGCAAGAAGAACGAACAGCCATAGAATTTTCGTTCCCTGAAGAAACTACAAACTTCTACAGTGATACACCAAAACAAAAACTTGCAGACAATTTAGCTGCTTTACGCTTACTGAAAACCTTAGAACAAGAAAACCGATTAGCAACCAGTGACGAGCAGCAAATTTTAGCAAAATATGTTGGTTGGGGTGGGTTAGCAGATGTTTTTGATGAAACCAAAAGTAATTTTTCACAAGAAAGAAAAGAATTAGAAACCTTATTAACAGAAGAAGAATATGCTAGTGCGAGAGAAAGTGTATTAACCGCATATTATACTGACCCACTGATAATCAAAGAAATTTATCGGTCATTGAAACGCTTTGGTTTTTCTTCTGGTAGAATTTTAGACCCTGCTATGGGAACAGGAAACTTTTTTGCGGCAATGCCTTCAGAAATGCGTGAACAAAGTGAATTGTACGGAGTGGAAATTGATTCGCTTTCCGCTCGATTATCGAAACAATTGCACCAAAAAACAGTCATTCAAGAAAAAGGGTTTGAAGAAACGCTATTTACTGAAAATAGTTTGGATGTGGTTGTGGCCAATGTTCCGTTTGCAGATATACGCTTAACAGACAATAAAACACTCAAAAAGTATTACATTCATGATTATTTTATTAAACGTTCCGTTGACCTTGTACATGAAGGTGGGATTGTCGCAGTCATTACCTCTTCTGGAACAATGGATAAAAAGGACGCGTCTTTTCGTAAAGAGTTATCTCATAAAGCCGATTTAATTGGTGGTGTACGTTTACCAAACACTGCGTTTAAGCAAATTGCAGGTACAGAAGTAACTACGGATGTTTTATTCTTTAGGAAACATAGCGGCATACAAGAACAAGCAGAAGAACAATTACTTGAGCGTAGACAAGCACTTTGGGTTGAAACTACCAATGTCCCTTCAGGAATTACAAGAGAAGATGGTAGCGTTCAGCCACCGATGACCATGAATAATTATTTCCATAAACATATGCTGACGCATACGTTGGGTAGGTATCATTTCAAAAACTACCGAGGAGGAACGTATACGCTTAATCCAAGAGAAGAAAAACCTTGGCAGACAGAGTTACCAAAAGTTCTAAACAGACTGGAAGGGCAGTTTCTTTCCGCTGAAACGATGAAACTCTCCTTACCAGCGGTATTGCCGACTGTTGAAGAAGTACAAGAAACAGTTATGGATTTGGATATTCCTAAGTTCAGTTTTGGGGAACAGAATGGTGACATTTATTATCACGGACTAGAGGGCATTCAAAAGCAAGAATTAAAACCAACACCGAAAAAACGGCTACAACAAATGATTCAGCTTCGCGACCTTGTTTCTGAGGTGATTGCTTACCAACAAGACTTGGACTTTGAATCGTCGCTCTTTGAAGAAAAACTGCACCGTTTAAATGAAGCTTATGATAAATTCGAACGGAAGTATGGCTATCTAAACAGTCCAACCAATACCCGTTTGTTTTATGAGGACGACCGTTTCGCACTTTTAATGTCCATTGAAGTGCCGCAAAAAGATGGTTCTTATACCAAGTCTGCTATTTTCCATGAAGCAACGATTCGTCCAATTGAGCCTGTTACAAGTGTTCACTCCGCTTTAGAAGCACTCAATCATAGCTTGGCCAAACAAGGGGCAGTCGATATTCCGTACATGAACAAACTCTATAATGTTCCTGAAACACAGCTGTTAGAAGAATTGAAAGGGCATATATTTGTTGATGTAGAGAAATATATTGAAAATGATGAAAAGCTAACGAACAGTTACGTCACAAAAGAAGCGTTTCTTTCAGGAGATGTGAAGAAAAAATTGTCCTTATCCAAAGCGCTAGCGAGGAAAAATCCACTCTTTGAAGAGAACGTTCAAGCTTTGGTGTCCGTTATTCCAAAAGACTTAGGCATTGAAGATATTTCCTATGAACTTGGTGCAAGTTGGTTGCCATTAGAAATCTATCACGATTTTATGGAAGAGAAATTCCAATTAGATCCTTTTTTTCTTGAAAGACAAATGGTTGCGGTGGAATACAATGAATTTACAGACACGTACCATATTAAGGGGAAAAACGTTCGGAATTCTATTGTTGTTACCACTGAATATGGAACGGAACGAGCTAATGCCTATCAATTGCTAGAAAAATCCTTGAACTTTAAAACAATTTCTATCTATGACCAAGTAGAAAAAATGATTGATGGCGAAAGAAAAAAAGTATCTGTTTTAAACGTGGATGAAACCATGTTGGCACGCACCAAACAAGACCACCTGAAAAAAGAGTTTAAATCATGGCTGTTTTCAGACCCTAAGCGAGCAAAAACACTACTATCTATTTACAACGAGCGATTTAATCGGATACGTCCACGAACGTACGACGGGGAACATTTACTTTTTGAGGGATTGAATCAACAGTTTACCTTACGACCTCATCAGAAAAATGTTGTGGCACGTATTGTGGAAACAGGACGAGCTTTGATGGCGCATGAAGTAGGGGCAGGAAAAACGGCCAGTATGATTGCGGCCGGCATGATGATGAAAGACCAAGGGCTGATCAAAAAGCCAATGTATTGTGTCCCTAACCATTTAACGGAACAGTTCGGCCAAGAACTTTTACGTTTTTACCCGTCTAAAAAAGTCTTAATCACTACAAAAAAAGATTTTGAAAAGAAGAATCGGCAAAAGTTTATTTCTCGAATTGCAACAGGGGAGTATGACGCGGTGATTATTGGACATAGTCAAATGGAAAAAATTCCGTTAAGTAAAGAACGGCGAGAAGCCCTGATACAAAGAGAGTTGACCGAGCTTCGTCAAGGCATTCAAGAAACCAAAGCCCAATCAGGCGAAAGTTGGAGTTTAAAACAAATGGTCAGCTTTGAAAAACGCCTAAAAGAAAAGTTAAAAGCCCTACAAAATGAAGAATACAAAGATCATTTACTTACCTTTGAAGAATTAGGAGTAGATTTCTTATTTGTGGATGAAGCACATGCCTATAAAAACCTTTATACGTATACAAAAATGTCGAATGTCGCGGGGGTAAACACGTCAAACAGTCTACGGGCCAGTGATATGTATATGAAGTGCCAATACTTGTTAGAAAAGAATCATGGCCGTGGGGTGGTATTTGCGACAGGAACGCCAATTTCCAATTCAATGAGCGAATTGTATACCCTACAACGGTTTTTACAACCTGACGAGTTAGCACGTATGCGCTTAACAACCTTTGACCGCTGGGCTTCAACGTTTGGGAAAGTAGTTAGCGCTCCTGAAATCAATCCAGAGGGTACGAGTTTCCGTATGAAAAATCGGTTTGCAAAGTTCCACAACCTACCAGAATTAATGTGTTCTTTCCAATTGGTGGCAGATATTCAAACAAGCGAACAGTTAGCCCTTCCTGTGCCTGCGATTCAAACAGGCAAACCACAGCTTGTTGTTTCCGAGCCAAGCCCTTATCAAGAAGAAAAAATGATTGAACTAGGGGAACGTGCAGACGCAATCAGAGAAGGGGTAGTCGCGCCGTTTGAGGATAATATGTTAAAAATTACGCATGAAGCCAAGCTCATGGCGATTGACCCTCGCTTGTTAGACCCGTCTATCCCTGCGTATCCAGAAGGAAAATTATTCCGCTGTGCCGAAAGTGCTTATCGTATTTGGAAAACATCTGAGTCTCAGCGTTCCACACAGATAATCTTTTCTGATAGTGGCACACCCAAATCAACTCAATTCAATGTGTATGATGAAGTCAAACGACTGTTAATTGAAAAAGGAATCCCTGAAAAGGAGATTGCTTTTATTCATTCTGCAAAAAATGACCGTCAACGAGAAGAATTATTCGAAAACGTCCGTCAAGGAGAAATTCGTATTCTTTTAGGGAGTACGGAAAAACTCGGTACAGGAACAAATATTCAAGATAAGTTGCTCGCTGTCCACCATGTGGATGTCCCTTGGCGACCAAGTGACTTAACACAGCGTGATGGGCGAATTGTGCGTCAGGGAAACGAAAACAAAGAAGTCCAGATTTATCGTTATGTTGCAAAAAATAGTTTTGATTCGTTCTTGTGGCAAACCCAAGAAAACAAGCTCAAATTTATCAATCAAATCATGACAAATAAAAGCATGGCACGTTCTGCCGAAGATATTGACCAGACGATGATGTCGGCAGCAGAAGCAAAATCAATCGCCACCAACAATCCCTTGCTTTTAGAAAAATTAACATTAGATAAAAAAGTGATGGAGTATCAGCTTTTACAAAGTAGTTGGCAATCTTCACGCATTTCCTTACTGGAAAAAGTGGAAACACGGTATCCAAAACGTTTAGAGGAAATTCGCCAATCGTTAGAATTGTATGAAGAAGATCGACAATTGGTTGCTGAGGAACTAAGCAAAGAGTTTTCAATTGAGTTACAAGGAACAATTTACACCGAGAAAAAAGAAGCCCTCGACGTATTCAATCAATTATTGCCTGCACCAACGGATGGGACACAAACAAAAACAATCGGACGGTATCGTGGACTAACCTTGTCTGTCGCGCCTTCACAATTGGGGCAAGTGATTGTTCTCCTTGATGGAAAAGTGACCCACAAAGCAGCGGTTGAGCGCAATGGGACAGGTTCCTTTGTTCGATTAGATAATGTTTTAAAAGCAATCCCTGAGACAATCAATGACTTAAGAAATGAACAGGCAGACATTCAACGAAATGCTCTACAAGCAAAGGAACAGTTAGAAAAACCCTTTGAACAGGAAGATGAGTTAAAAGAACTGTTGCAGCGACAAACTGACTTGAATTTATCCATTGAAATGGGACAAAAAACGTTGCCTGAAAAAGAAAAAATCGTCAAAGCACCAACTCTGACAAAACCAAATTCGTCAGAAGAGAATCAGTACCAACAAGAAACACCCTATTTATCTCACTAGGGAATAAAAGCATGTCCTTTTTTAAGGTATTCCTTGATACACACACGTATACGTGTTATAATTAAGGTGTACTAAGAAAGGACGTGTTTTTTTGAAGTATAAAACAAGTGAAGCGCACCGACGTGCCAGTAAAAAATACCGCCAAGAAAATAAAGAAACCGAGCGAATCAACACCTACAGACGGATGGCACGTTTATTTATCAATAAACATTCAGATATTCCTGACCTCTTTCAATTGCAAGAATTACTAAATCAACGGTTTTTGTCTTTGATTGAAGAGGCGACACCACAAGAAAAAGAAGCTTTATTCAACGAATATCTTTCTCGTCAAGAAAAAGGGTTAGAAAAAGAAAAGGAGCGTGAAAAAAATGATTGTTATTGACTATATTTTCGCATGGTCAGAGAAAATTGTGGACGTGGGGATTGGGTCTTTATTGAAGCTGCTTACATTGGTTTTACAGTTCATTGGTCGAGGGTTCTCCCAGCTAGTAGGACAGACACAACCTAGCTCAGCCATACATGGTGCGTTACTCTTTTTAGCTTTTGTTGTGGTGATTGGTTTAGGGATAATCGCTGTTTATCTTGCGCCATGGTTAGTAGTAGGATTGTTTGTTGTTTTCCCACTTACATTAATCGCTTTAAAATATACGTTAGGATGGCTGATTCTATTTGGACTTGCTTACTTTACGTATCAGATGAGTAAAAAACTGATTCATTCTATCCTATATTTTTTTAAGGCAAAAGAAGCAACGGAATAATTACTGGAGGAGATTTTATGAAACAAACAGTACATGCGGTTTTATATACAAAACCACATTGCATTCAATGTAAGATGAGTACCAAGTTGATGGACGACTTAGGATTACCCTATGAAAATACGTACTATGGCAATTCAGAAGAAACTAACTCAATTGAAGTGGATAGTCAAAATGAACGAAAAAGATCATGGAGCGAACAGAAAGTAGAAAAGTTAAAAGCCAAGTATGGTATTCATAGCTTACCACTGATTAAAATTATTGATGATGAAACAGAAGAAGAGTTAGAACATTGGGCAGGATTCAAGCCAGATCGTATTAAGTATTGGCAAGCGATAAATGTAAAGGACAAGTAATCGATGGATAAAATGATAGATTTCATTGAGAAATGTTTTGCGGTAGGATGGACACTATTTTGGTTTGGAAGCTTAGCATTTATTACTGTAGGTATGGGTTCGTCAGCATTTGAGGGCAGGTGGACATTATTTTGGAGTTTAGGCTTTGGGTTTCTTATTTTCTTAGCTGCTATTTTGATAGGCTTACAAAAATGTGTCTCTATATTTTACTGTACAAGAAAAATAAGCGCATTGAATTTAAAAAAAGCTGCCCACTTCATCAGTTTAATTGCTTTCTTATACATGGGCATTCTTTTCAGTGTCGTTTCATTCATTGAGCCAAAGGAAAATACTTGGAAATTAGCGATTTTTGGTTGGATTGCTTTTGTTTTTATGACTGTTTCCTATTGGTTTGAGTACCAACAGTTCAAAAGAAAAAGATAAGGTGGTAGGTATAATGGGAAATGCCAACGACAGAATAACTCAGTATACAAAGAGTGTCAAACAAAGAATCGTTGAGCTAGAAATAGGTCTTAGAGTACAAGATAAACAAATTGCTAATAATTATAAATTGAAAAATTTGGAAAGCAAAAAGAAAGGGCGGAAAGATAAAAATGATTAATAATGTGACTTTAGTCGGTCGATTAACCAAAGATGTGGATTTACGCTATACAAGTAGCGGGACGGCAGTCGGACAATTTACGTTGGCCGTCAATCGAAACTTTACCAATCAAAATGGCGACCGTGAAGCAGATTTTATCAATTGTGTAATTTGGCGAAAAGCGGCTGAATCGATGGCTAATTACGCACGTAAAGGTAGTTTACTAGGAATTACTGGACGTATTCAAACACGAAACTATGACAATCAGCAAGGACAACGTGTTTATGTGACGGAAGTGGTTGTAGAGAATTTTCAATTGTTAGAATCCAAAGAAATAAGCGAACAACGTCGGGCAAATACCCCTGCACCTACAATAAATGGGCAACAGGCCAATAACCAACAGCAGACACCACTTCCTGATCCACTTGATCCTTTCTCAAAGGATTCTAGCCCAGTGAATATCTCGGATGATGACTTGCCATTCTAAGCGCTTTTCAATCAACGAAAGGATTGATTTCTATGCCTAAAAATAACAAGATAATTTCTTTAGATTTTCAAGAAAAAACTGTTAAGTATAATCCACTACAAGCATGGAGAGACGCTTTACAGGCAGAATTAGAAGTAAATCACTATACTTTGTCTGCACCAGAAACGTATTTCCCCGACGCCCCAGTCGATGATTCCATTGACTTATATACACTTAATAATAAACTGGCTGTTTTAGAACCAACCAAACGAATCGTGATGTTTCGGAATATGCACTTTTCGATTATCTTTCACCAACAGACAGAGGATCGTTTGTTGTTAGAAACTAACACTTTGGCGTCTGGGATTGATGCGGTTTTATTAGCCAATAAGTTTCAAGAAGAGAAAGAGATTATTCAGAAGCATGCTAAATATCTACTACAAATGTTCTTATCGGAGGGAAATGAAGATGAATAAAAAATTACTAGGATTGGTATCAATAGCTATTCTGACCCTTTTATTTTTAGGTGGGTGTGGAAATAAGAACTTGAATGAAGTTCTGACTGACGGAACAGGTAAATGGGAGTTACAGTCTTTAGATGACACGTCTCATTCTGCAAAAATAGCTTTTTTTACTACAGGAAAAGCAAACTTTTTAGCTGGTAACCATGAAATCGAGTTAGATTATAAAGTAAATGACAAAAATACTGAAATTGAATTAGCTAGACCTGATTCGGATGACGCGATAGTAAAGCTAACGGAGATTAAAGTTTCTGACAAAGAGACAATCGAAGCAAATAGTCAACAAGGGACTTCAGGCGATAAAGAGAAAGTAAAATTAACTAAAATTAATTAAAAGTACGAGAATCCTACTATTTGACCAAACTAATAAATAAAAGGGAGGTAACATAATGTCAAACAGACCGGAGCTTAATCTGGATAAAAAAAAGATTAAAAATATGGAATATACATTTATAAAAGAAATTGATTCTCAAAAAGGGCTAGTTTTCAAAGAAGATATTATATTTTCTAAAAGTAATATATCCATATTCTTATTTGCTAAAGATATGTTTATCAGAAGTATTACAAAGGAAGATTTAAAAAATTATGAAATTGAGTTTTTAGTAGTACTATCTACAATAATTGCAGATTGCACGAAAAATTTTTATAATTATTTCTTTATGGAAAATTCCAAGGAATATCCTTATGAATTTATACTTGATGTAAACCGATTAGTAGGTATATATTACGCTACAAATACATTAGCACATAGATACAAGATAAACAGTGCCTCTTTATTTTTATTTTTGCAAAGCCTAAAAAAATTTATTGATTCTTAATATAGTAAAAGCAGAATCGTCTAGATTAGGGAATCTGCTTTTCTCATAGACCGTCTCAATTTCAATTATACGTTTGAACAGCTGCAACAATCAATCGACCACTGATTGATTATCTCTTTTTCCAGTCGTTTTCCGCCGACTGGAAAAAGAGATAGATTTGTAAAAAAGTGATTTGTGCTTATTACAATTCTTTTATAGCATTTTATAAATGAGTATACAAATATTTTACTAAAGATAAATAATAAAAGTTTAGGAGTGAAAAAATGAATAAGTTTCAAAGTTGGCTTATGGCCAATAAAAATCTGTTAATTACAAGTCTAGTAATGTGTCAAGTGTTAGTTTTAAGCATTGGAATAATCAACTTTCCTTATATTGACGACACAGGAAGGCAAATTGATGGCAATACGGATTTTGCTAGAAGTTATTCTCGTTGGGGTAGCGAAATTGGTTCTTGGTTAGTTCAAGGGAGTAGACACCTTACGGATATGGGGTTGTGGACGCATATTATTTCTGGATTCATTGTATCAGTGACAGGTATTATCATTGTTTACTCTTTTCATAAGAAACTATCTCTTTTAGCTTTAACGGCAGCCATGTTGGTTGGCTTTAATCCTTGGTTTTTACAAAATTTAAGTTTCAGATTCGACAGTCCTTACATGTCTTTGAGCCTTTTATTTTCTGTTCTTCCATTTCTTTTTTGGAATAAAAATAAAGTCTTATTTTTGGCTGTTTCTATTTTAAGCATTTTTTTGATGTGTAATACTTATCAGGCGTCTTCGGGGATCTATGTTGTGATGGTATTAGCATTATCACTGAAGCAGCTGTTAGACAATCAATCCTTTATTGCTGTGCTTAAAAAAGCGATTGTAGCTATGATTAGCTATATAAGCGCCATGTTTCTTTATCTTATTGAAACAAAATTTAACCCTGAAATAGCAACACGAGGCGGTATGACAACAATCGCGAGCGTTAAGGATATACCTAAAACAGTCGTGGTAAATAGTCAAATGTATCTGTCAAAAATAACTGATCAGAGTACAAAACTATGGATACTTTTGTTTTTTATTCTAGTAATTTTCTTTGTTTTAAGTACGGTTCTTAATGCGAAAGTATCGCCTGTTAAAAGCTTTTTGTACGTAGTATTATTTCTATTTTTAGGTTCTATTTTGAGTTACGGCGTCTTTTTAATCTTTCCGGAAAAGCTTCTGTTAATTTCACCTAGGTACGGCTATGGATTTAGTTTTTTTGTAGTTTCAGTTGTCATGCTTACTTTGGCAAATACTTCTAAAAACGTGCTAGGATATGTTTCAAAAACAGCAGTTTGTCTTTTCTGTGTTTACCTTTTATCTTTTACATTTGTTTATGCTAGTGCGTTAAGTCACCAAAAGGAATCCTTTGAACGGCAAAGTATGATATTAGCCGATGATTTAAAAGACCTAGTGAACCGTGACACGGTCACCGTGCATAGTACGTCTTTATTTAAGGATTCGCCAGTATTTGTCAATAGTTCGAAGAATTATCCTATATTAAAAGAACTGGTTCCACCAAATGAAGCACTTTATTGGCCAAATCAGTTTTTATTTAGAACGTACACTGGTTTATATGTGAACATGGAGATTTTTGATATTAACGCATTGAATAAAGAAGAAAGTGAGTTAATGAAATCTAATTATTACCATGACATTTATGTAAAAGATTCAGAAGTATTTGTTCATGTTAAATAATCTTGAAATAAAATTAATATCAAGGCAATTGAAAGGCAAAGGCAGATACTGTAAAATAAAAATAGCCATTTCAGATTTAACTATTTTCTTACAGACTAAATGAATCAATCGTTTAGTTCTATGAGTATTTATTAGAAATGAAAGGCTAAAATAAGTTATAACCTTAGAGACTGTCTCCCACCAAAGAGACAGTTTTTATTATATCTTTAATTATGAAGAAAAATAATACTCAAGTCGGGCATACTTGATTTGTGTAAATTTTGAGTATACTTAAAATGGATTTTTGAAAATCGCTATGTTACACTATTTTCGACCGTCTATTATACATGTCTATTATATACAATTGAAAAAGGAGCAAAAAATGACAAAAATTGGCTATATTCGTGTTTCATCGATGGATCAAAATTTGGATCGACAACTCTTGGAAATGGAAAAATTACAGGTAGAAAAAATCTTTCAAGAAAAAATCAGCGGGAAAGATACGAACCGACCAGAGTTTCAAAAGTTATTGCGCTATGCCCGTGAGGGTGATATTCTCTTTTTTGATTCACTAGACCGCTTAGGCAGAGATTATGATGACATCAAAGAAACAGTTCTTTATTTCAGGAAAAACAATATAGAAGTAAACTTTTTAGACGCGCCGTTTTTGAACTTCAATACTGGCAATGATTTACTTGATAAAGCTATGTTTGATATGTTTTTATCGCTGCTTAGTTACATTGCGCAAAATGAACGGGAAAAAATCAGAGATCGACAACGTCAAGGAATTGCAGCAGCAAAAGCAAAAGGAATTTACAAAGGTCGTCCCGCTGTTTACACACCAGACTCTCCTGACCCACAAAAACAAGTAATCTATCATAACATTGTTTCTATGCTTACAGCTGATGAGCCAGTAGCAAAGATTGCTAAACAGAATCATGTATCACGAGAAACCGTCTATAAAATCAAGCGAAAGCTAAAATCTAGTGTTTCAGAAAGCGATTCTAAGCCCATTTTAAAATAAGCAGTACTACCAATATACCAACCTACAAAAAATAGAATGGAGAGATTATTAATGATGCGAAAAGCTTACGATCGTTGGGGATTAGAAATAAATAGTTTTAATCGAAATATCGCTTTTTCTGTAGATTGTGATTGCGGAAAATTAGCAAAATTAGTTTCCCAAAAAAATTATTTTGAATGTCCTGCTTGTCACCGCAAGTATAAATTAAACTTAGGTCATTATGTTGAAATACGTAATTAAATATTATAGTTAACGCTTGAAATGTTAAATGTTATGTGTTAATATGTTATTAACACATAACATTTAACACAAGGAGTGATTAACTTGACAAAAATTATTACTACAGGGAATTTAAAAGGTGGTGTAGGTAAGACTACTAATGCTGTATTGCTTAGTTATACTTTAGCAAAAAAAGGTTATAAAACATGCCTATTAGACTTTGATATGCAAGCTGACGCCACCGATCTTGTTTTTACAACAATGGAATTTGTTTATAAACAAGATATATCCGATAAATTTGAATATACCTTTTATAGTGCAATTAAAAAGGGTCAACCAAGAAAATCAATTATTCACGTTACTGAAAATTGGGATTTAATTCCTTCAGACACTGATTTAGTAAATTATCAAGATTTTTTAGATGATAATCTTAAAACAAAAAAAGAAAAAGATTTTTTCTTAAACTCCATATTAAATGGAATTAAAGAAAGCTATGATTACATTATTATAGATGTACCACCCACAATAAATATCTACACCGATTCTGCAATAGTAGCTAGTGACTATATACTAATAGTTTTACAGACACAAATGAAATCATACAGAAAAGCTGTCCGATATGCTAACTATTTATCACAATTGAGAGACACGTATGATTTAAACGTTAAAGCACTTGGAATACTACCTGTTTTAATGGAAAACAATTCAGAATATGATGAACAAATTATCAATCAAGCAAAAGAAGAGTTTGGTATTGAAAATATATTCAAAAATCCAATTAAACAGTTAAGAAGAATTAAAAGGTTTGATTGGACAGGTATAACTAATAATCTTACTGATGCTCACGATAACAAAGTTCATTCATTATATGATAGTGTTGCCAACGAGTTAATTACTAGAATTGGAAAGGACGAAATCAATGACAAATAGCAAAGATATATTTAATAGAAAACCTACTCAGGCAGTTCCTAAAAACAGTAGTAATAATCAATATCTTTCAAATAAGAAAGAAAGTGTTTCTTCAAAGTCTTTTCAAAATAAAATTTTGCATCCTGAATCTGAGTTAAAAACTGGTCAGAATGTACGTTTACACAAAGAAACTCATGCGTTAATAAAAGCAATATCCTTAAGTAAAAATACAGAATTATATTCTATCGTTCAGGAAAGTTTAGAATTATATTTAAAATCATTAGATAAATCTGAACAAAAAGAAATTTGGAAAAAGTTAGAATCATTAATTGAATTAAAAATAATTAAAATATAAAATATTAAATGTTATTAACAATTAATATTTAACATTTTTTGTTTTTAAGTGATTAATACAGGTTTAAGCATATCAATAACACATAACACATAACACATTGTTATTTGTTATGTGTTATGTGGAAACGTTTATTTAAAGCGGTTTACATTCATTATCTTTTCTTGTATGCTATATTAAAAAATAAAAAAAACCCACACTAAGTGTGAAGTTTTGCAGTTTGGCGACTTTGAACTTCACACTCATTCTGAGCGGGAAAGAAATTATTTATTTGAGATTAATTTACATTGTAATTATAACATACTAACTGACATTCTCTCAATAATAATAATTTATGTTTCTTCCTGCCGTTCAACTGTGGTATAAGAAATGAGGAATACTATTATGTCTAATTTTACTTTTATTAAATCTGAAAGAGCTTATGAAACAAAGTTTTTTCAGTTCCCGCAAATTCTTTTATACGGAGATAATTACAAACACTTAAGTGATAGTGCGAAATTAGGGTATATGGTTTTACGAGATCGATTGGACTACTCCTTAAAAAACAACTGGATTGATGAAGAAAACAATGTTTATTTTATTTTTACTAATAAGGAATTAAAAACTCTATTCAATTGGTCTAATGACAAACTAAACAAAGTAAAAAAAGATTTAGAGAAAGCTGGGTTACTTTACCAAAAAAATATGGGGTTTGATCCTGTAAAACGAAAAAATATTCCTAATAGACTGTACTTAGCAGATTTAGAAGTTACAGCAAAAGATGTATATCTTAAAACAACTGAATCCCTTGATACAAGCGGAAATCCGAAAATCGGACACCGTACCATATCAACTGAATCCCTTGATACAAGCGGAAATCCGAAAATCGGACACCGTGCCATATCAACTGAATCCCTTGATACAAGCGGAAATCCGAAAATCGGACACGATCTATACAATACTATTACTATAGACACATATAAAGATACAGTA
>NZ_JBFOHH010000009.1:0-31700 GCF_040888205.1 Enterococcus sp. C102(2024)
AACTATTTATTTGCTCCTTCATCTTCTTTATTTATACCCTCTTTCAATTACATATCCTGGTATGCTCCAAATTCCGACTGATTTATTTTTAGCCTTTTCTTGTTCTTCCTCTAATTCTAGTAGATACTTAGTGTTAGGCTCTTTGACATAAGCCACACGTGCTAAACTTTCACTCACAAGTGTTTTTTGTAGTAATGTTCCATCTACAAAAATATACCCTAACACTCGTCCGTATCGATCTGTTTTATTTCCACTATAGTTTCATTTCCTAACTCCTTAACTTTTTTCCGTTTTAATAAATAATCGATTTTCTTTTTTTCTAACCTATCAAACGTTAATCCTTCAACAGCTCGTTCCCATTTTGTTTGTTGTGCTGTACGTTTCTTTGTACTGTCTGCATATATTTTTTGTAAATTTCCATTAACCATGAGTCACTCCTCCTTAAAACGGTAAGTCATGATCTGAAATCTCAATAGAACTACCTTCTAAATCTGGAAAGGGTTGTTGCGTATTGCTTGCCTGCTGTCCAACTGGTGTAGGATTAGAAGCGTTAACACCCCACTTAATAACGATAGTGTATTGTATCCTGAAAACTTACAAGTAGCTCACGATAACGCTATGAACACGCTAAACCTTTTGAAAAGTGAGATTGAAGAAAAGCAGTATCAAGAACGGAAAAACCAAATTAAAGCGTTAGAAGCTGAAATTGACGACTTGCTCTTTCTCACACCGCATTCATTACAAGAAATCATTCAAGAAGGAAGTATTCTACGCCATTGTGTGGGCAGTCAACACTATATCGAACGGCATACGCAAGGAAAAACAACGATTGTTTTTATCCGAAGAAAAGAAAAGCCAGATATGCCTTACTTCACATTAGAATATCGAAATCAACAGGTTATACAAATACAAGGAAAATGTAACCGTCAGGAGGTACCAAAAAAGATAAAACAAGCAGTCAGACAATGGCAAGAGAATTTACAGCATGCCTTGTCATCATAATATAAGACAAACCTGATACTCGCTTTTAGCGAGTATCTTCTTGATTAGAAATCAAGAAAAGAGCGTTTTTTTCAGCGCGCCAAACTCCCACCGCCACCGCCGTTAAGGCGCGCTGAAAAAAAAGAAAGGCTTCCGCCTTTCTTCTTGTAGAGAATGTGTTATAATAAACATGTAAAGAGGACGTACTAGTCATACGCCCTCATGATAGCACCGTTTAAGACGGTGACCGATAATTAAATATTTTTACAAAAAATAACCAAACTCGGCTAAAGTTGACGGTTATTTTTTGTTGTTTTTATCACTAATTTTTAGAATTAATGTCGCAAAAGTAATCGCAAACATTAACGCTTCAAAAATAGTCAAAGCTAGTCCTTTCTAGGAGTATAGCCAAAAATCAACATAGGCAATCACCCCTTTTTCAGAGATTAGCCACCGTCATAAACCTTTACTATCTCGTATATTATACCATAAAACGCCTTGGCTTTTTTAAGTTAAGGCGTTTTAGCATAGGATCAATTATTCAGCCCACAGTTTAATTGGTACCCTGCTCAACCAATTAGAAAAATCCAGAAACCAACTGCCTAAGTCTTCGTTCCACGTAGCTAGATAATGGAAAAATAGAACGATCAATCCAAATAAAAGCCAAGCAATCCAACTTGCCCATTCCATTCTAAGTTCTTCAGTTGTTAAAATCACAATCGGGTAAACTAAAAAAATAAAAGCTAAAATTCGAGCAACGATTAGTATTAAAGTGGTAGTAAAACCACTAGTAAGAATCGTTAACAGCCCAATGTAACGGAAAAGAAGACGTAGAATAAAACAGGGTAAAAATAACACTACAGACAATCCTCGTTTCAAAATAAGCATAAAACTCTCCTTTCATTCCTTAACAGTTGTTTTTATAATTTTGGTTTGACATTATTTTGGTTTGCGGTTTCTTTTTTTTGTACAGCCTGAATTTCATGAAGTTGATTGATTTCATTTCGCGTTCGTTCCAATTTATTCTCTAACAGAGATTGACTGGTTTTAATTGCTTCTATTTCCCCTCGAACATCTTCATAAGAAAATTCCGCAAGTGTTGCGTCTGGTAATAATGTTTTCAATTTTTGCTGAATCAACTCTAGTTCTCCATTCAGTTCGTTTTCTAATAAGAGGTTGCTTAACTGGTGCAACTCCAACATCTTCTCGTCAAGAGTTTCTAAAGTTTCTTCTGCTTCAAGAAAAGCAGCTTCTAATTTCTCTTCTAATAATTCTAGTTGTCTTGTGTCCTCAATTTCATTAGCTGCTAAAAAATTAATAGCGTTGACTAATTCATCGATGGTTCGCATCACAGGTTCCTTTTTCAGTGGTGTTTGGCCATTATACAAGCGTAATTGTTTAATCAAAGTTTCACCAGTCATATACCGATTCCGGTCTGCATTTTTTTCATTCATCAGATAAAAAAAATCTTTACGTTTTACATAAATATTATACTGACCATTTTCAAGTGGATCTACTTTGTACGCCCCAATAAAGACTTTTCCTCTCTCTCCAAAGCCAAAATCAACATTTACATAATACCCTCTTGTTGTTTTATGCGAAATCTGCCACTCATCAATAGTTAATTGATAGTCAAATTCATTTTTAGACTTCTCACTTTTTTCTACATATTTTTCAACAACCTCTTTCAAAGTTAAAACACTTTTATTTTCTTTCAATCGTTCAACAATCTTTTCATAATTATATCTAGTGGGGTCACTTTTTGACAAGCTCCGACTACGAGTATTTTTTATTTGTGGTTCGTCAAGTAATCGATAGGTCGTCCACTTTTTAGAAAAGTCTACCGATAAATTCAAAGCTTCTGCTTTTTCTAAGAAATCATTAATTGAAGAACTTTGTTCTAATAAAAAGTCTAAACGAGATTTTATTTTTTCCTTGTATAACGATTCAGTTTCCCACATGGTATATTTTTTATGCGAATTTTTTGGTGATTTTTCGATTATTTTTGCGCCTTCCTTCGCTGCAATCTTATCCGAAATTTGTTCTAAGACTTTTTTGGTTCCTTTTTGCCAGCGAAAGGCTTTACCTGTTTTTAAGTTGGTTGAACTAAAAATAATATGATTGTGTAAATGTTCTTTATCGACATGTGTGGCGATCACAAATTCATACTCTCCACCCGTCAATTCCATCACCGTGTTGTACCCTATTTCATGTATTTTTTCTGGCGTTAAATCATCTTCTGGAGAAAAGGATTGGATTAAATGGTGTGCTAAAACGGCGTTGCCTTTTTCTAATTCTGTTAACGTTGGCGGAAGCAATCGTTCTGATTTTGGATCGAATGTGTACCCGATTTTTCGTTGAATTGCTGCTTGTAATTTTGTTAATTTAAATTCTTCATAAGGATTTGTTGGATCCACAATGCCATGACCAGAAACTAATTTTTTCATGTATGTCTTATCGTCATTCACAATATATTGAAATAAATGTTCCAAGTGTTCAGACGGATTATCATTCGTGACTTCAGTTTTTTCTGCATTCTCAATATATGAGCAAGCATTGTTTAATTTATCAAATGTATGAATAACAAAATGTTTTGTATACACCATTTACGATTGTTCCTTTCTCTTTATTAATTTGTTTAATTCGCTCTGAACCAGCGCATTTAAACTCTGTACTTTATCGGTCAAATCTTTAATATCTTCAGACGAAATTTCATGAAACTGATTGGCCAGACGGGCCATTTGATTAATATTAATGCCAATTTTATGAATTTCGGTAGTTAGTCTGTTGAGTTCGGAATAGTCAACATGGCGAATCTCTCCTTGAATCAAAAGGTGCAAGGCAAAATTTTGAAAGTTCGGAAAGAAACTTTCTTCAATTTTTCGTTTGATTAAGTTATTTTCTTCTTCTGATAGTCTAACTATTCTTTGAATAGGACGTTTTAGCTTTTGTTTATTCTCCATAATTATTTCTTCTTTCTTTTACATAATAAGTAGTCTCCTTAGTTTGACAATTGGTTACACCCAAGGGTAGGCTTTCTTTTTGCGAGCAGAGCAACATGCTAGCATGTTGCGATATTTTGAATGACCCCTACCAAAAATACTGGTAGGAGTCGTTCAAATTTTTGGGGTTCCCCCAATCCCCATCGCTACACTTTGACATTTATTGACGTTTAGACTTACCATTTTTGACCTTTATTTTTTCTTTCTTATTGATAAGGGGCTAATAACTCATCCAGAAAGACCAAATACGCGTCATTTCCTTTCAACTTTCGTAAATAAGTGGCTGCTTCTTCGTAAGGAAATAAATCAATTTCTAATTCTTTTTCTTTAAAATCATGAATCAACGTATCCAGTTCTTTTAGCACCGTTCCTTTTGATTTTTCTTTCTTTTTCTGGTGGACTCTTGGTTGTTCACTAAGCGGGTCTGCCAAAAAAAATTGTGTCAAAATAAATTTACTTTCGTCCGTTAATTGGTCCATTTTGTTTTCTCCTTTTCTCTTATTATTTGTTTTTAAAATCGAGTGGGATTTGCTATTTGAGCAGAAATTTTTGGTTCATTTTGTTGCCTTTTTTGCTCGTTAGCTTGGGACTTTCCCACTTCAGTTTCTTTTTTCTTCGCATTCAATAAACGTTCTTCAAATTTATTTTGGGGAAGTTGAATGCCTTTTTCTATGGATAAAGTATGGTCGGCTTTTTCAATTAGCGTGCGCGCCTCTTTCGTGATCGTTTCTAACGATTGCGTAAATTCTTCTAACTTTTCTCCTTGCTTCGTCCAAGAAGAAAGATAACCAAAAGAATACGAGGACGTATCCAGCCCTAAGTGACGGGAGACAATATAGGCAACTGATTCCGCTTCAAATTCTTGTCGAGAATAAACGTCATCTCCAAATATCGCTTGCGAATCTGGGTGAAGCATGGCATGCGTCATTTCATGAAGTAAGACTTTTAAAGTCATCACTTCTCCTAAATGTTGTTGGAGGACAATTTCTTTTTTCGTTGGATCATAATACCCATTCGCACCACTTGCAATAGACGTGACAGTTACTGGAACTGGGCAAATCTCAACTAACGCATTGTAAGTTCTGGTGAATGTTTTACCGTCGCTAAGATTCTCTTCCAGATTATAAACAAGCTGTGGCAACTCTGCGCCGGTCGTTTGTTCTACATCAAAGACAGGCGTTAAAAAATAGCGCGTCTCTTTGACAATTTCTCCATTTTCATCCGTAACTTTTTTCCCGTTCTTATCGACTTTATCTTTAAAATAAGGGGCATACACATACAGTGCTTTGCTGCCTTTTTTTACTTGACGATCTAACTTTTTCCACGCATTGTAACCAGCTACACGACGTATGTTTGGATTTTGTGCCAACAACAAACGAATATTTTTTGACGAATATTTATGAAATTTTGAAGCAAAATCTAAATAGTTTTTAAACGTATCACTTGTTAAATACTCTTTGATTCCGTCGTTCAAATGTTGCGATAATTTTTGATAATCTTTCTTTTTAATTATCTCTTCCAAGGTGAATTCTGGTTGGCTTTTTTGCTTCATTTGTGTTTTTTCAGACATTTCTTTATTCCTTTCTCTGGATCGTTTTTTTGCTTCTTGACGCTTTAATTTTGCTTCTTTTTTCTTTATTTCATTCTTTATTTGCTTTAAAATATCGTTCCAATCCGTTTTACTTTTTCCTTCAATTAGTTTAGGTTGGTCAAGAGTAATTGGACACCAGCTATTTGAAAATTGTTGAATAAATTTCTTCCCTGCTTCGTCATTATCTACAGCCAAAACGAGTTGGACTTTTTCCGTTGTTAGTTTCGACTTTTCTAATTGTTCAAGGACGGTTGGCTTTTCTTCTTCTTTGACATAAGAGCCAATTTCATTGGCAATAAGCGTAGATACTGCGCCCTTTTTAAGTCCATTCGCACAAAATAATACCGCATCTCCAATCGTTTCTTTTTTTAATTCGTAATAACTCATGAGATCTATAGGCGCTTCAAAAACAATGATTTTGATTGGCTTTTCTGACGTAGCTTCTGCAATTTTTGGTGGATACCCTACACGAACAGTCAACCCATAATAGCCATTTCCCCAGACACGCTTTAACCGTCCTCGTTCGCCATGTAGCTTCTTATTTTCCCAAATACCTTGTAAGGCAACGCCTTTAATTTTTTCTTCAAGACCAACGTGCTTGAAGACTATTACTGGTTCACTTTGTCCGGTCTCTTTATCTGTATACGTGGATTGTGCCATGAGGTTTTGTTCAAAAAAGAAATCAATCGTTTCTCTTGATAACTTACGTTCCTGAAGCAAGTAATCAATGGTGGCATTTTGTTGTGTATGTTCTTTCATATAATAATGAAAGTTCGTCGGAGTAGGTTCTTTCAACGTTTCAACAGCCCCTGCTTCTACGGTCTGTAAATACTGCAATGCTTCAGCGTGTGTACACTCTTTTATCACTTGAACAAGCTTGATGCTCCCACCACCAACTTGGCGAGAGTTCCAATAAAAAGCATTCTTCTTAGGGGTTAAAACAAAACTATCGTGCTCTGACCAGGTATAACTTTGTCCCTGTCGTACAAGTGTTATTCCTAAACTTTCTGCGACACCCACAATACTTTTTTGTTCAATTTCTTCTAACACTTTTTGTCGTTGTGCATGTGTCATTGGCATTTTCTGTTCCTCCTTTTTCTATTTTCTAAAAGAAAAAACGCACGTCTTTTTAAACGTGTGTTTCGTCTTTCAGTTCACTTGTAATTTCTCCATGGTCAATAATATCTGTTGCCGAGATTTTATCCAAAATAGCTTCTTCATCAGTCATATATCGGCGCCACGTATACCACTTATCATCAGTCGGGCCTGTTGCTAGTTCATCTGCTCGGTCATGCTGAAAAGCATAGAATTTTTTAATTTAAAAATAGCATAAAAATCTAGTTATCCGCATAAAAACTGGACTTATCACACTTTATCAAGGTCAAAACCACTCAATTTACTACTAATTTACTACTTATGAATGAGCTTTGATACGACGATTTATCCTTGAAAAGTGAAGATATAAAGATACTTCCAATAAAATTTGAATATTTAATAGGTAGACACTTCAAAAAATGAGGTGTCTATTTTTTTACCCGATTTTGAAAGGAAGTGAACTTATGAAAACAAAAAATCAAGAATCAAAAGGTCGTTCCCCACTCTTTAAGACCATCAAACATTCATTCAGCCAATAAAAAAGAAAGGATAGGTAAAAATATGGAACTTAAATTTGTGATTCCCAACATGGAAAAAACATTCGGCAATTTAGAATTTGCTGGCGAGGATAAAGTCGTTCAGCGAAGAATCAACGGACGGCTAACTGTCTTATCAAGAAGCTATAATCTCTATTCTGATGTTCAAAGAGCAGATGATATTGTGGTGGTGCTTCCTGCTGAAGCTGGCGAAAAACATTTCGGCTTTGAGGAACGTGTGAAGTTAGTCAATCCACGTATTACCGCAGAGGGCTACAAAATCGGCACTCGTGGTTTTACAAATTACCTTTTACATGCTGACGACATGATAAAAGAATAAAGAAAGAGAGGAAAAATGATGAGATTAGCAAATGGCATTGTATTAGATAAAGACACGACTTTTGGAGAATTGAAATTCTCTGCTCTACGTCGTGAAGTGAGAATCCAAAATGAAGACGGGTCGGTTTCAGATGAAATCAAGGAACGTACCTATGACTTAAAATCCAAAGGACAAGGACGCATGATTCAAGTAAGTATTCCTGCCAGCGTGCCTTTGAAAGAGTTTGATTATAACGCACGGGTGGAACTTATCAATCCCATTGCGGACACCGTTGCTACTGCCACCTATCAAGGAGCAGATGTTGACTGGTATATCAAGGCAGACGATATTGTGCTGACAAAGGATTCTAGTTCATTCAAAGCTCAACCACAAGCAAAGAAAGAACCGACACAAGACAAATAGTCGCTAGGTAGAAAGGAGACTTTTTCGCATGAAACAGCGTGGTAAAAGGATTCGCCCATCTGGTAAAGATTTAGTCTTTCATTTTACGATAGCGTCACTCCTGCCTGTTTTCCTGCTGGTTGTCGGACTGTTTCATGTGAAGACAATCCAGCAGATCAACTGGCAGGATTTTAACCTATCACAAGCAGATAAGATTGACATTCCCTATTTAATTATCAGTTTCAGTGTCGCAATTCTTATCTGCTTGCTGGTAGCGTTTGTATTCAAACGGGTTCGCTATGATACGGTTAAACAACTTTACCACCGTCAAAAACTGGCAAAGATGATACTTGAAAACAAGTGGTATGAATCTGAACAGGTCAAAACAGAGGGTTTCTTTAAAGATAGTGCTGGTCGTACAAAGGAAAAGATAACCTACTTCCCTAAAATGTATTATCGACTTAAAAATGGCTTGATACAGATACGGGTGGAAATCACGCTGGGAAAATATCAAGACCAACTCTTACACTTGGAAAAGAAATTAGAGAGTGGCTTGTACTGTGAGCTGACGGATAAAGAGTTAAAGGATTCCTATGTGGAATATACTTTGCTCTATGACACCATAGCCAGTCGTATTTCTATTGATGAAGTAGAAGCTAAAGATGGTAAACTTCGCTTAATGAAAAACGTATGGTGGGAATATGATAAGCTCCCTCATATGTTGATTGCTGGTGGTACAGGTGGCGGTAAAACTTACTTTATACTGACACTGATTGAAGCCTTGCTTCATACAGATTCAAAACTGTATATTCTTGACCCGAAAAATGCTGATCTTGCGGACTTAGGTTCTGTGATGGCAAATGTCTACTATAGAAAAGAAGACTTGCTTTCTTGCATTGAAACATTCTATGAAGAAATGATGAAACGTAGTGAGGAAATGAAGCAGATGAAGAACTATAAGACTGGCAAAAATTATGCTTACTTAGGTCTCCCGGCACACTTCTTAATCTTTGATGAATACGTCGCTTTCATGGAAATGCTGGGAACAAAAGAAAACACCGCAGTTATGAATAAGCTGAAACAGATTGTCATGTTAGGTCGTCAAGCTGGCTTCTTTCTAATACTGGCTTGTCAACGTCCAGACGCAAAATATTTAGGCGACGGAATCCGTGATCAGTTTAATTTCAGAGTGGCTTTAGGTCGTATGTCTGAAATGGGCTATGGCATGATGTTTGGCAGTGACGTACAAAAGGATTTCTTCTTAAAGCGAATCAAAGGTCGTGGCTATGTTGATGTAGGAACAAGTGTCATATCAGAGTTTTATACTCCCCTTGTACCAAAAGGATATGATTTCTTGGAGGAAATTAAAAAGTTATCCAACAGCAGACAGTCCACGCAGGCGACGTGCGAAGCGGAAGTCGCAGGTGTGGACTGATCTTGCTGGCTGGTGTGGCAATAGCCACGCCAGCACTTAACCCCCCGTATCTAACAGGGGGGTACAAATCGACAGGAAACAGTCAAAAAAACATTAGAAAATCCTTTGGTTACAAGGGATTTACAAAATTTCAGCGTATGTCAAATGGGCTTTAAAAGTTGACATACGCCTTTTTGATTGGAGGGATTTTTACTGAATGAACAAACTTGGTTACAGCATTTAAAAGAAAAACGCTTGGCTTATGGACTATCTCAAAACCGTTTAGCTGTTGCGACTGGTATTACAAGGCAGTATCTAAGCGATATTGAAACAGGAAAAGTCAAGCCATCAGAGGATTTACAGCAGTCCCTTTGGGAAGCTCTGGAACGCTTCAATCCCGACGCTCCCCTTGAAATGCTGTTTGATTATGTAAGAATTCGCTTTCCGACAACAGACGTACAGCAGGTGGTCGAAAACATCTTACAACTGAAACTGTCCTATTTTCTTCATGAGGACTATGGTTTCTATTCTTATTCAGAGCATTATGCTTTAGGCGACATATTCGTCCTTTGCTCCCATGAACTGGACAAAGGAGTTCTGGTGGAATTGAAAGGTCGTGGGTGCAGACAATTTGAAAGCTATCTTCTGGCACAACAAAGAAGCTGGTATGAGTTCTTTATGGACGTTTTGGTGGCTGGCGGTGTGATGAAACGCCTTGACCTTGCCATTAACGATAAGACAGGGATTTTAAATATCCCTGTACTCACTGAAAAGTGCCAACAGGAAGAATGTATCTCCGTCTTCCGCAGTTTTAAAAGCTATCGCAGTGGCGAACTGGTACGCAAAGAGGAAAAGGAATGTATGGGAAACACCCTCTATATCGGTTCATTACAAAGTGAAGTTTATTTCTGTATCTATGAAAAGGACTACGAGCAGTACAAGAAAAATGATATTCCCATTGAAGACGCAGAAGTAAAAAACCGTTTTGAGATTCGATTGAAAAATGAGCGTGCCTATTATGCAGTCCGTGATTTACTCGTCTATGACAATCCAGAGCATACCGCCTTTAAAATTATCAATCGGTATATCCGTTTTGTAGATAAAGACGATTCCAAACCTCGTTCTGATTGGAAACTGAATGAAGAATGGGCTTGGTTTATTGGGAACAATCGTGAACGATTAAAACTAACCACAAAACCAGAGCCTTACTCCTTCCAAAGGACGCTGAACTGGCTATCTCATCAAGTTGCCCCGACCTTAAAGGTTGCGATTAAACTTGATGAAATCAACCAGACGCAGGTTGTAAAAGACATTCTCGACCATGCGAAACTGACAGACCGACACAAGCAGATTTTGAAGCAACAGTCAGTAAAAGAACAGGACGTGATAACAACAAAAAAATAACTCAAATACAAATTCATTGAATATAGAGAGGAGAACATTTTTATGAATTTTGGACAAAACCTTTATAACTGGTTTCTATCAAACGCTCAATCACTGGTGCTTTTAGCAATCGTTGTGATTGGCTTGTATCTTGGCTTCAAGCGTGAGTTTAGCAAACTGATTGGCTTTTTAATTATTGCGATTATTGCGGTTGGCTTAGTCTTCAACGCTGCTGGAGTAAAAGACATTTTACTAGAGCTATTCAATCGCATTATTGGTGCTTAAATAAAACCGTTCTTTTGTGGAATATAAGTGGTTTTCTTATGTTCCGCAAAGGAATGGTACACCAAACGAAGTGCGGTAGGGATTTTTGAATCTCTACAAAGAAAGGACGTGAATATATGGACGATATGCAAGTCTATATTGCGAATTTAGGCAAATACAATGAGGGCGAATTGGTCGGTGCGTGGTTTACCTTTCCCATTGACTTTGAGGAAGTCAAAGAGAAAATCGGCTTGAATGATGAATATGAGGAATACGCCATTCATGACTACGAGTTACCCTTTACGGTTGACGAATACACTTCCATTGGCGAACTCAATCGACTATGGGAAATGGTATCGGAATTACCCGAAGAATTACAATCGGAGCTATCTGCTCTGCTCACTCATTTTTCAAGCATTGAAGAACTAAGCGAACATCAAGAGGATATTATCATTCATTCCGATTGTGATGATATGTATGACGTGGCACGCTACTACATTGAAGAAACGGGTGCTTTAGGCGAAGTACCAGCTAGTCTTCAAAACTATATTGATTATCAAGCCTATGGTCGGGATTTAGACCTTTCAGGAACGTTTATCTCAACCAATCATGGGATTTTTGAAATCGTCTATTAAATCTGTCGGTACATTACTACTGGCAGATTTTCTATTTTACGGGGTGGCTCAATCAGCTACCCCTATTTTTTATGAAAGGATTGATTACATGAAGAAAATACGAAGCTATACCAGTATCTGGTCTGTGGAAAAGGTACTGTATTCTATCAATGATTTTAGACTTCCGTTTCCCATAACCTTTACGCAAATGACATGGTTTGTCGTGTCACTCTTTGCAGTGATGATACTTGGCAACTTGCCCCCTCTTTCCATGATAGAGGGAGCATTTCTCAAATACTTTGGGATTCCTGTGGCTTTCACATGGTTTATGTCTACAAAAACTTTTGATGGTAAAAAGCCTTATGGATTTTTGAAGTCTGTCATTGCTTATGCACTGCGACCAAAGCTGACCTATGCAGGAAAAAAAGTAACGCTTGGCAGAAACCAGCCACAAGAAGCCATTACAGCAGTTAGGAGTGAATTTTATGGCATATCCAATTAAATACATTGAAAACAATCTCGTCTGGAATAAAGACGGGGAATGTTATGCTTACTATGAGCTTGTTCCTTACAATTACTCATTTCTAAGTCCAGAACAGAAAATACAAGTGCATGATTCTTTCAGACAGCTTATCGCACAAAATCGTGATGGCAAAATTCATGCTTTACAAATCAGTACAGAATCCAGCATACGTTCTGCACAAGAGCGTTCCAAAAATGAAGTCACTGGCAAGCTCAAAGCGGTTGCCTATGACAAAATCGACCAACAGACAGACGCTTTAATATCCATGATTGGCGAAAATCAAGTGAACTACCGTTTCTTTATCGGCTTTAAGTTGCTTCTCAACGATCAGGAGTTTTCTATGAAAAGTCTTACCGTTGAAGCAAAAAATGCTTTGTCTGATTTTGTCTATGATGTGAACCATAAGCTGATGGGCGATTTTGTTAGTATGAGTAATGATGAAATCCTGCGTTTTCAGAAGATGGAAAAGCTCTTAGAAAATAAAATCTCTCGTCGTTTCAAAATCCGCAGGTTAGATAAGGACGACTTCGGCTATCTGATTGAACACCTTTACGGACAGACAGGCACTGCCTATGAAGAGTATGAGTACCATCTATCAAAGAAAAAGCTGGATAATGAAACGCTGATTAAATACTATGACTTGATTAAGCCTACTCGCTGTTTGGTGGAAGAAAAACAGCGATATTTGAAAATCCAGCAGGAAGATGAAACCGTCTATGTAGCTTACTTTACCATTAACAGCATTGTCGGAGAACTGGACTTCCCGTCCTCTGAAATCTTCTACTACCAGCAACAGCAATTTACATTCCCGATTGATACGTCAATGAATGTGGAAATTGTAGCGAATCGTAAAGCCCTATCTACTGTCCGCAATAAAAAGAAAGAACTGAAAGACTTGGATAACCACGCTTGGCAAAGTGATAATGAAACCAGCTCCAATGTGGCGGAAGCTCTGGAAAGTGTGAATGAGCTGGAAACCAATTTAGACCAAAGCAAGGAATCTATGTACAAGCTGTCTTATGTGGTAAGGGTATCAGCAAATGATCTTGACGAACTCAAACGTCGTTGTAATGAAGTGAAAGATTTTTATGACGATTTAAGCGTAAAACTGGTACGACCATTTGGGGATATGCTCGGCTTACATGAAGAATTTTTACCTGCCAGCAAGCGTTATATGAATGATTATATTCAATACGTGACCTCTGATTTCCTCGCTGGTTTAGGTTTTGGTGCTACTCAAATGCTGGGGGAAAATGAGGGGATTTATGTTGGCTACAGCTTAGATACTGGACGCAATGTCTATCTGAAACCTGCTCTTGCCAGTCAAGGGGTTAAGGGTTCAGTAACCAATGCGTTAGCGTCGGCTTTTGTTGGTTCGCTGGGTGGTGGTAAATCCTTTGCGAATAACCTTATCGTCTATTATGCGGTGCTTTATGGGGCACAAGCAGTGATTGTAGACCCAAAAGCAGAACGTGGCAGATGGAAAGAAACCTTGCCAGAGATTTCCCATGAAATCAATATCGTCACTCTGACTTCTGATGAGAAAAACAAAGGCTTACTTGACCCTTATGTGATTATGAAAAATCCCAAAGATTCTGAATCACTGGCTATTGATATTCTGACATTCCTTACGGGGATTTCCTCTCGTGATGGGGAACGCTTCCCAATCCTTAGAAAAGCCATTCGTGCAGTAACCAATAGTGAAGTACGAGGGTTGATGAAAGTGATTGAGGAATTACGGGTTGAGAATACGCCACTAAGTACCAGTATAGCCGACCATATCGAAAGTTTTACAGACTATGACTTTGCACATTTATTATTCAGTAATGGTTATGTGGAGCAGTCTATCAGCTTAGAAAAACAACTGAACATTATACAGGTTGCGGACTTGGTACTTCCCGACAAGGAAACTTCCTTTGAGGAATATACCACTATGGAGCTTTTATCCGTTGCTATGCTGATTGTCATTAGTACCTTTGCTTTAGACTTTATCCATACAGACCGAAGCATTTTCAAGATTGTAGATTTAGACGAAGCATGGAGCTTTTTACAGGTAGCACAAGGAAAAACACTATCTATGAAGCTGGTTCGGGCTGGTCGTGCTATGAACGCTGGGGTATATTTCGTGACCCAAAATACAGACGACCTCTTAGATGAAAAACTGAAAAATAACCTCGGCTTAAAATTTGCATTTCGTTCCACTGACCTTAACGAGATTAAAAAGACCTTAGCCTTTTTTGGTGTAGACCCAGAGGACGAAAACAATCAGAAGCGATTGCGTGATTTGGAAAACGGGCAATGCCTTATCAGTGATTTATATGGTCGTGTCGGTGTGATACAGTTCCACCCTGTATTTGAAGAACTGCTCCATGCCTTTGATACCAGACCACCTGTGCGAAAAGAGGTGTAAATGTGAAACCATCAATAGTAAACAGAATAAAATCAAACTGGACGCTGAAACGTCTAGGTAAAGTGGCAATGACAGTGGCTTTCACACTTGTGATTGCCATTTTTCTTTTAGCCATGCTGGGAACGGTGGTTCAAGCTGCGGGCTTGGTAGATGATACGGTCAATGTGGCAAATGAATACAGCCGATACCCACTTGAAAACTATCAACTGGATTTTTATGTGGATAATAGCTGGGGCTGGCTTCCGTGGAACTGGTCGGACGGGATTGGAAAACAGGTCATGTATGGACTATATGCCATTACCAATTTTATTTGGACAATCAGTTTGTATGTTTCCAATGCGACAGGTTACTTAGTACAGGAAGCCTATTCCTTAGACTTCATTTCCGCTACAGCAGATTCCATTGGTAAGAATATGCAGACCTTAGCTGGTGTGAGTGCAAACGGATTTTCAACAGAGGGTTTCTATGTTGGATTCCTCTTACTCTTGATTTTGGTTCTTGGGGTTTATGTTGCCTATACGGGACTGATAAAGAGAGAAACCACAAAGGCAATTCATGCCATTATGAATTTTGTGCTGGTGTTTATCCTATCGGCTTCCTTTATTGCCTACGCTCCCGACTACATTAAAAAAATCAATGACTTTTCATCAGACATCAGTAATGCCAGTTTATCACTTGGCACGAAGATTGTCATGCCCCATTCCGATAGTCAAGGCAAGGACAGCGTGGACTTAATCAGAGATAGCCTGTTTTCCATACAGGTTCAGCAACCGTGGCTACTGCTTCAATACAACAGTTCAGACATTGAAAGTATTGGTGCTGACCGTGTGGAAAGTCTACTTTCAACCAGTCCAGACAGTAATAATGGAGAAGACAGAGAAAAAATTGTAGCAGAAGAAATCGAAGACAGAAACAATGTGAACATGACGATTACAAAAACTATTAACCGTTTGGGTACAGTCTTCTTTCTCTTTGTATTCAATATCGGGATTTCTATATTCGTATTCCTACTAACAGGAATCATGATTTTCTCGCAGGTACTTTTTATCATCTATGCCATGTTTCTGCCTGTGAGCTTTATTTTAAGCATGATTCCGTCCTTTGATGGTATGTCAAAACGAGCCATTATCAAACTCTTTAATACCATTTTGACACGAGCTGGAATCACGCTGATTATTACGACAGCCTTTAGTATTTCAACCATGCTCTATACCTTATCGGCTGGTTATCCGTTCTTTTTGATTGCCTTTTTACAGATTGTGACCTTTGCAGGAATCTACTTCAAACTGAGCGATTTAATGAGTATGTTTTCGCTTCAAAGCAACGATTCTCAAAGTGTGGGAAGTCGTGTGATGAGAAAACCTCGTATGCTTATGCACGCTCATATGCACCGCCTACAGCGTAAACTTGGACGCTCCATGACAGCTTTAGGTGCTGGCTCTGCCATTGCCAGTGCTACAGGAAAACAAGGACAGTCGGGTAGTTCTGGTAGGACACAAGCAGATCACACCCGTCCAGACGGACAGGAAAAATCAACACTTGGAAAACGTATCGGACAAACAATCGGAGCAGTTGCTGATACCAAAGATAAAATCGTTGATTCTGCTGGTAATCTCAAAGAACAGGTTAAGGATATTCCGACCAATGCAAGATATGCAGTGTATCAAGGAAAATCCAAAGCAAAAGAAAATGTTCGTGACCTAACTTCCAGTATTTCTCAAACCAGAGCAGACAGAGCCAGCGGACGCAAGGAACAGCAGGAACAAAGACGCAAAACCATTGCAGAGCGTCGCTCTGAAATGGAACAGGTCAAACAGAAAAAACAGCCAGCTTCTTCCGTTCATGAAAGACCAGCTACTAAGCAAGAACAATCTCATGATGGACAGACCGCAAAACAATCTTCTATTCAGACTTCACGCATGGAATCTCAACAAGCCAAACAGGAGCGTCCAGCAGTTAAGTCCGATTCTTTAAGTTTAAAAGCGGAACGACAAAACCGTACTACACAAGAAAGAACAGTTCAAAAGCCAGCAACTTCAACTACACCAGCAGACAGAGCTTCACAACGTCCAGTCACAAAAGAGCGTCCGTCTACTGTTCAAAGAGTTCAAAGCCAAAACCTTAGAAATAGACCACCAATAAAATCCGCCACTATCAAGAAAGGCAGTAAGAAACCATGAAACTGAAAGCTTTAGTGATTGGTGGTTCTGGGCTATTCTTGATGGTCTTCTCACTGCTTCTGTTTGTTGCCATTTTATTTTCAGATGAACAGGACAGCGGAATTTCCAATATTCATTATGGAGGTGTGAATGTTTCCGCAGAAGTGCTGGCTCATAAGCCTATGGTAGAAAAATATGCCAAAGAATATGGCGTTGAAGAATATGTCAACATACTTCTTGCGATTATACAGGTGGAATCGGGCGGTACTGCGGAAGATGTTATGCAGTCCTCGGAATCCCTCGGTCTTCCACCTAATTCATTGAGTACAGAAGAATCCATTAAGCAAGGTGTGAAGTATTTCAGTGAATTATTAGCCAGTAGCGAAAGGCTCAGTGTAGATTTAGAATCGGTTATCCAGTCCTACAATTATGGTGGTGGTTTCTTAGGGTATGTGGCTAATCGTGGAGATAAATATACCTTTGAACTGGCTCAAAGTTTCTCAAAAGAGTATTCAGGTGGCGAAAAAGTGTCTTACCCCAATCCCATAGCCATACCTATCAATGGGGGCTGGCGATACAACTATGGCAATATGTTTTATGTGCAACTGGTAACGCAGTATCTTGTCACAACAGAGTTTGATGATGATACGGTACAAGCCATCATGGACGAAGCACTGAAATATGAGGGCTGGCGATACGTTTACGGTGGAGCTTCCCCGACTACTTCTTTTGATTGTAGCGGACTGACACAATGGACGTATGGAAAAGCTGGAATTAACTTACCACGAACCGCACAACAGCAATATGATGTGACCCAGCATATCCCACTATCGGAAGCACAAGCTGGCGATTTGGTTTTCTTTCATTCTACCTATAACGCTGGCTCTTATATTACTCATGTTGGGATATACCTTGGCAATAACCGTATGTTTCATGCAGGCGACCCAATCGGTTATGCCGACTTAACAAGCCCCTACTGGCAACAGCATTTAGTGGGAGCAGGACGAATCAAACAATGAGAAAGGAAGATTTAATGATGAAATTTAGAAAAAATCAGAATAAAGAAAAACAGATACCAAAGGAAAAGAAACCTCGTGTCTATAAGGTCAATCCTCATAAAAAGGTTGTGATTGCCTTGTGGGTACTTTTAGGGCTTAGTTTCAGCTTTGCGATATTCAAGCACTTTACAGCTATAGATACTCATACTATTCACGAAACAACTATCATAGAAAAGGAATACGTTGATACTCATCATGTAGAAAATTTTGTAGAGAACTTTGCGAAAGTCTACTATTCATGGGAGCAATCCGATAAGTCCATTGATAATCGAATGGAAAGTCTAAAAGGCTATCTGACAGATGAACTTCAAGCTCTCAATGTTGATACAGTACGCAAAGATATTCCTGTATCGTCTTCTGTAAGAGGATTTCAGATATGGACGGTAGAGCCAACTGGCGACAATGAGTTTAATGTAACCTACAGTGTAGACCAGCTCATTACAGAGGGAGAAAATACAAAGACCGTCCACTCTGCTTATATAGTGAGTGTCTATGTAGATGGTTCTGGAAATATGGTACTGGTTAAGAATCCGACCATTACCAACATACCTAAGAAATCAAGTTATAAACCAAAAGCCATTGAAAGTGAGGGGACGGTTGATTCCATTACAACCAATGAAATCAATGAGTTTTTAACGACGTTCTTCAAGCTCTATCCTACAGCGACAGCCAGTGAACTTTCCTACTATGTGAATGACGGGATATTAAAACCAATCGGAAAAGAGTACATCTTTCAAGAACTGGTAAATCCTATTCACAATCGTAAGGATAATCAAGTCACGGTATCGCTGACAGTGGAGTATATCGACCAGCAGACCAAAGCAACGCAGGTATCTCAATTTGATTTGGTACTTGAAAAGAACGGGAGTAATTGGAAGATTGTAAAATAACAAATATTGGTACATGATTACAGATACTTTGTAATCATGTACTCTTTTTGATAAAAAATTGGAGATTCCTTTACAAATATGCTCTTACGTGCTATTATTTAAGTGACTATTTAAAAGGAGTTAATAAATATGCGGCAAGGTATTCTTAAATAAACTGTCAATTTGATAGCAGGAACAAATAATTAGATGTCCTTTTTTAGGAGGGCTTAGTTTTTTGTACCCAGTTTAAGAATACCTTTATCATGTGATTCTAAAGTATCCAGAGAATATCTGTATGCTTTGTATACCTATGGTTATGCATAAAAATCCCAGTGATAAAAGTATTTATCACTGGGATTTTTATGCCCTTTTGGGTTTTTGAATGGAGGAAAATCACATGAAAATTATTAATATTGGAGTTTTAGCTCATGTTGATGCAGGAAAAACTACCTTAACAGAAAGCTTATTATATAACAGTGGAGCGATTACAGAATTAGGAAGCGTGGACAAAGGTACAACGAGGACGGATAATACGCTTTTAGAACGTCAGAGAGGAATTACAATTCAGACAGGAATAACCTCTTTTCAGTGGGAAAATACGAAGGTGAACATCATAGACACGCCAGGACATATGGATTTCTTAGCAGAAGTATATCGTTCATTATCAGTTTTAGATGGGGCAATTCTACTGATTTCTGCAAAAGATGGCGTACAAGCACAAACTCGTATATTATTTCATGCACTTAGGAAAATGGGGATTCCCACAATCTTTTTTATCAATAAGATTGACCAAAATGGAATTGATTTATCAACGGTTTATCAGGATATTAAAGAGAAACTTTCTATGGAAATTATAATCAAACAGAAAGTAGAGCTGCACCCTAATATGTGTGTGATGAGCTGTACGGAACCTGAGCAATGGGATGTGGTAATAGAAGGAAATGATGACCTTTTAGAGAAATATATGTCCGGTAAATCATTAGAAGCATTAGAACTCGAACAAGAGGAAATCAGAAGATTTCAGAATTGCTCCTTGTACCCTGTTTATCATGGAAGCGCAAAAAGCAACATAGGGATTGAGCAGCTTATAGAAGTGATAACGAATAAATTTTATTCATCAACATACAGAAAGAAGTCTGAACTTTGCGGAAATGTCTTCAAAATTGAATATTCGGAAGAAAGACAACGTCTTGCATATGTACGCCTTTATGGCGGAATCCTGCATTTGCGGGATTCGGTTAGAATATCGGAAAAGGAAAAAATAAAAATTACAGAAATGTATACTTCAATAAATGGTGAATTATGTAAAATTGATAAGGCTTATTCCGGGGAAATTGTTATTTTGCAAAATGAGTTTTTGAAGCTAAATAGTGTTCTTGGAGATACAAAGCTATTGCCACAGAGAGAGAGAATTGAAAATCCGCTCCCTCTGCTGCAAACAACTGTTGAACCGAGCAAACCTCAACAAAGGGAAATGTTACTTGATGCACTTTTAGAAATCTCCGACAGTGACCCGCTTCTACAATATTATGTGGATTCTACGACACATGAAATTATACTTTCTTTCTTAGGGAAAGTACAAATGGAAGTGATTAGTGCACTGTTGCAAGAAAAGTATCATGTGGAGATAGAACTAAAAGAGCCTACAGTCATTTATATGGAGAGACCGTTAAAAAATGCAGAATATACCATTCACATCGAAGTGCCGCCAAATCCTTTCTGGGCTTCCATTGGTTTATCTGTATCACCGCTTCCGTTGGGAAGTGGAATGCAGTATGAGAGCTCGGTTTCTCTTGGATACTTAAATCAATCATTTCAAAATGCAGTTATGGAAGGGATACGCTATGGTTGCGAACAAGGATTATATGGTTGGAATGTGACGGATTGTAAAATCTGTTTTAAGTATGGCTTATACTATAGCCCTGTTAGTACCCCAGCAGATTTTCGGATGCTTGCTCCTATTGTATTGGAACAAGTCTTAAAAAAAGCTGGAACAGAATTGTTAGAGCCATATCTTAGTTTTAAAATTTATGCGCCACAGGAATATCTTTCACGAGCATACAACGATGCTCCTAAATATTGTGCGAACATCGTAGACACTCAATTGAAAAATAATGAGGTCATTCTTAGTGGAGAAATCCCTGCTCGGTGTATTCAAGAATATCGTAGTGATTTAACTTTCTTTACAAATGGACGTAGTGTTTGTTTAACAGAGTTAAAAGGGTACCATGTTACTACCGGTGAACCTGTTTGCCAGCCCCGTCGTCCAAATAGTCGGATAGATAAAGTACGATATATGTTCAATAAAATAACTTAGTGTATTTTATGTTGTTATATAAATATGGTTTCTTGTTAAATAAGATGAAATATTTTTTAATAAAGATTTGAATTAAAGTGTAAAGGAGGAATTAATTATGAAGTGAAATGAATGTAACAGGGTTCAATTAAAAGAGGGCAGCGTATCATTAACCCTATAAACTACGTCTGCCCTCATTATTGGAGGGTGAAATGTGAATACATCCTATTCACAATCGAATTTACGACACAACCAAATTTTAATTTGGCTTTGCATTTTATCTTTTTTTAGCGTATTAAATGAAATGGTTTTGAACGTCTCATTACCTGATATTGCAAATGATTTTAATAAACCACCTGCGAGTACAAACTGGGTGAACACAGCCTTTATGTTAACCTTTTCCATTGGAACAGCTGTATATGGAAAGCTATCTGATCAATTAGGCATCAAAAGGTTACTCCTATTTGGAATTATAATAAATTGTTTCGGGTCGGTAATTGGGTTTGTTGGCCATTCTTTCTTTTCCTTACTTATTATGGCTCGTTTTATTCAAGGGGCTGGTGCAGCTGCATTTCCAGCACTCGTAATGGTTGTAGTTGCGCGCTATATTCCAAAGGAAAATAGGGGTAAAGCATTTGGTCTTATTGGATCGATAGTAGCCATGGGAGAAGGAGTCGGTCCAGCGATTGGTGGAATGATAGCCCATTATATTCATTGGTCCTATCTTCTACTCATTCCTATGATAACAATTATCACTGTTCCGTTTCTTATGAAATTATTAAAGAAAGAAGTAAGGATAAAAGGTCATTTTGATATCAAAGGAATTATACTAATGTCTGTAGGCATTGTATTTTTTATGTTGTTTACAACATCATATAGCATTTCTTTTCTTATCGTTAGCGTGCTGTCATTCCTGATATTTGTAAAACATATCAGGAAAGTAACAGATCCTTTTGTTGATCCCGGATTAGGGAAAAATATACCTTTTATGATTGGAGTTCTTTGTGGGGGAATTATATTTGGAACAGTAGCAGGGTTTGTCTCTATGGTTCCTTATATGATGAAAGATGTTCACCAGCTAAGTACTGCCGAAATCGGAAGTGTAATTATTTTCCCTGGAACAATGAGTGTCATTATTTTCGGCTACATTGGTGGGATACTTGTTGATAGAAGAGGTCCTTTATACGTGTTAAACATCGGAGTTACATTTCTTTCTGTTAGCTTTTTAACTGCTTCCTTTCTTTTAGAAACAACATCATGGTTCATGACAATTATAATCGTATTTGTTTTAGGTGGGCTTTCGTTCACCAAAACAGTTATATCAACAATTGTTTCAAGTAGCTTGAAACAGCAGGAAGCTGGTGCTGGAATGAGTTTGCTTAACTTTACCAGCTTTTTATCAGAGGGAACAGGTATTGCAATTGTAGGTGGTTTATTATCCATACCCTTACTTGATCAAAGGTTGTTACCTATGGAAGTTGATCAGTCAACTTATCTGTATAGTAATTTGTTATTACTTTTTTCAGGAATCATTGTCATTAGTTGGCTGGTTACCTTGAATGTATATAAACATTCTCAAAGGGATTTCTAAATCGTTAAGGGATCAACTTTGGGAGAGAGTTCAAAATTGATCCTTTTTTTATAACAGGAATTCAAATCTTTTTGTTCCATTAAAGGGCGCGATTGCTGAATAAAAGATACGAGAGACCTCTCTTGTATCTTTTTTATTTTGAGTGGTTTTGTCCGTTACACTAGAAAACCGAAAGACAATAAAAATTTTATTCTTGCTGAGTCTGGCTTTCGGTAAGCTAGACAAAACGGACAAAATAAAAATTGGCAAGGGTTTAAAGGTGGAGATTTTTTGAGTGATCTTCTCAAAAAATACTACCTGTCCCTTGCTGATTTTTAAACGAGCACGAGAGCAAAACCCCCCTTTGCTGAGGTGGCAGAGGGCAGGTTTTTTTGTTTCTTTTTTCTCGTAAAAAAAAGAAAGGTCTTAAAGGTTTTATGGTTTTGGTCGGCACTGCCGACAGCCTCGCAGAGCACACACTTTACGAAGTAAAGTATAGTGTGTTATACTTTACATGGAAGTTGTACCGAAATATTGTGTTGTGAAGTCTATATAATTTTAAAATTATGAAGTCTATATACGTGCGTAAAGATATTTAAAGAGATTAAAAATAATAAAAATAAAAATTGAATTAAAAAGAGATATGGTTGATTATTGGAACGATTGTTTTAATGATTTACATATATTACAACCAGATTGGAAAACTATCGAACGTACTTCTGATAGAGCAATGGTTTTTATGTTGTTGAATGATGAAGAAGAATGGGGAAAATTAGAAAGACGTACTAAGAATAAATATAAAAAATTAATTAAAGAAATATCTCTAATTGATTTAACTGATTTAATGAAATCGACTTTAAAAGCGAACGAAAAACAATTGCAAAAGCAGATTGATTTTTGGCAACGTGAATTTAGATTTTGGAAGTAAAGTAACTTTGTTTTATACAAAATGTTACTTTAGTATAATTAACGTTTAAGAGGTGACACAATATATGAAAAAATCAGAGGATTATTCCTCCTAAATACAAAGAGATAAGATGAAATTTAGGAGGAAAATTATATATGACTTTTAATATTATTAATTTGGAAACTTGGGATAGAAAAGAATATTTTAATCATTATTTCAATCAACAAACAACTTTCAGTGTTACTAAAGAATTTGATATCACTTTACTTAAAAGTATGATAAAAAATAAAGGATATAAACTGTATCCTGCTTTGATTTATATAATTGTAAATATTATAAATCAAAATAAAGTATTTAGAACAGGAATTAATAGTGAGGGAAATTTGGGTTATTGGGACAAATTAAACCCTTTATATACAGTCTTTAATAAAGAAACTGAAAAATTTTCTAACATTTGGACAGAATCAAATGTTAGTTTTAATTCTTTTTATAATAGTTATAAGAGTGACTTACTTGAATATAAAGATAAAAATGAAATGTTTCCTAAAAAACCAATACCTGAAAACACAGTTCCTATTTCGATGATTCCTTGGATTGATTTTAGTTCATTTAATTTAAATATTGGTAATAATAGTAGATTCCTATTGCCAATTATTACAATGGGTAAATTTTATAGTAAGAATAATAAGATCTATTTACCAGTCTCATTGCAAGTTCATCATGCGGTATGTGATGGTTACCATGCTTCATTATTTATGAGTGAATTTCAAAATATGGTTGATAGTGTAAATGAATGGATTTAAATCTAAAATAACTTTCATAAACTTAAGTAATTATGATATTTATAAGTTTATAGCAACTACCATTTTTGGTTGCTGGTGTTTTGATTTTGAATTTGGTTTTGAACTTATGGACTGATTTATTCAGTCCATTTTTTGTGCTTGCACAAAAACTAGCCTCGCAGAGCACACGCATTAATGACTTATGAAACGTAGTAAATAAGTCTAGTGGGTTATACTTTACATGGAAGTGGTTGCCGGAAAGAGCGAAAATGCCTCACATTTGTGCCACCTAAAAAGGAGCGATTTACATATGAGTTATGCAGTTTGTAGAATGCAAAAAGTGAAATCAGCTGGACTAAAAGGCATGCAATTTCATAATCAAAGAGAGCGAAAAAGTAGAACGAATGATGATATTGACCATGAGCGAACACGTGAAAATTATGATTTGAAAAATGATAAAAATATTGATTACAACGAACGTGTCAAAGAAATTATTGAATCACAAAAAACAGGTACAAGAAAAACGAGGAAAGATGCTGTTCTTGTAAATGAGTTGCTAGTAACATCTGACCGAGATTTTTTTGAGCAACTGGATCCAGGAGAACAAAAACGATTTTTTGAGGAAAGTTATAAATTATTTTCCGAACGATATGGCAAGCAAAATATTGCTTATGCAACAGTTCATAATGATGAGCAAACCCCTCACATGCATTTAGGTGTTGTGCCTATGCGTGATGGAAAACTGCAAGGAAAAAATGTGTTTAATCGTCAAGAACTGTTATGGCTACAAGATAAATTCCCCGAGCATATGAAAAAACAGGGTTTTGAGTTGAAGCGTGGTGAACGTGGCTCTGACCGTAAACATATTGAGACAGCTAAATTTAAAAAACAAACTTTGGAAAAAGAGATTGATTTTCTAGAAAAAAATTTAGCAGTTAAAAAAGATGAATGGACTGCTTATAGCGATAAAGTTAAATCAGATTTAGAAGTACCAGCGAAACGACACATGAAAAGTGTTGAAGTGCCAACGGGTGAAAAGTCCATGTTTGGTTTGGGAAAAGAAATAATGAAAACAGAAAAGAAACCAACCAAAAATGTTGTTATATCGGAGCGTGATTATAAAAACTTAGTGACTGCTGCGAGAGATAACGATAGGTTAAAACAGCATGTTAGAAATCTCATGAGTACTGATATGGCGAGAGAATATAAAAAATTAAGTAAAGAACATGGGCAAGTTAAAGAAAAATATAGTGGTCTTGTAGAGCGATTTAATGAAAATGTAAATGATTATAATGAGTTGCTTGAAGAAAACAAGTCTTTAAAGTCTAAAATAAGCGATTTAAAGCGTGATGTGAGTTTAATCTATGAAAGCACTAAGGAATTCCTTAAGGAACGTACAGACGGCTTAAAAGCCTTTAAAAACGTTTTTAAGGGGTTTGTAGACAAGGTAAAGGATAAAACAGCACAATTCCAAGAAAAACACGATTTAGAACCTAAAAAGAACGAATTTGAACTAACTCATAACCGAGAGGTAAAAAAAGAACGAAGTCGAGATCAGGGAATGAGTTTATAAAATAAAAAAAGCACCTGAAAAGGTGTCTTTTTTTGATGGTTTTGAACTTGTTCTTTCTTATCTTGATTGGTAAACGTTTATTAAAAAGAGAAATTTTTACATGCTTACTAACAATAATATTGTTTTCAGGAATTGGATCTTCATATTTTTTCATTTCAGCAGGTGTAGCAAAACGAGCCGAACCGTATTCTTCTCCATGACGGTAGATTCCACGATCATTATCTCGCACATACATTAATAGCCCTAAAAGAAAACCAAGTATTCCTACACTAAATCCTAATAGACTTGGTGTTATAAAAAACCGATAAAAAGTTTGTTCGATATACGTTAGAATATCTTTTGTAAAGAGATAATTCGTTTTTGAAAAATAGTCTATCCCTGGTAACAGCCAAAAGAAATTTCCTATTCCAAAGCCAATCACAAATAGAAAAATACCAAGGTAGAGATACGGTTTCAGTTCTTTTTTGTACGTCTGCATCACAGTTTCCTTCCTTTTGTGATTGCTTTTGTTTGATCGATTTTACCCACGTATTTTTTATTGGCTGCAGTGTAGGCTAACCGTTCATCAAAAGTCATGGTATTTGGCTTACGCAAAATCATTTGTGGGTTCTTCTTAATATCCGTTAATACGCGTTCTAAGGCTTTCTTTGCGAGTTCCGTATCTTTTACTCGAAAATAGAAGTTAGTCCCTTCTTTGGTTTCTTTAAACGCAAAAGGAAGCCCTTGGGCTTCCAACTGTTATAAAAAGTTTTTTCAAGAAAAAAGGAGCGACTAATGTCACTCCTTTTTCATTTCTCTATAGTCATATCTACTACCTACACTGTGCAAGTTTATATCTTTTAGATTTGGATTAATCAATTTACTAGAACCTGTTTGGATAATTGGGACAATCGCTGCATCATCAATTAACAATTCTTCTGCTTCTTTCAAACTCTTCAGCCGATTATCAGAAGTATCTTTTAGAAGAATATCAAATTCATTACTCTCATAACCCCCATAATTCATAGGGCTATTTGTCTTGAAATTAGCTAGAAAGCTCAATGGATCTGCATATCCCGCTTGCCAACCAATAAGACTAATAGAAAAATCACCCTTAGACAACTTTTCAATTTGTGCATTTGCTGGTACTGGCGTAACTGTTACAGTCAACCCTTTTAAAGATTCTTGTAATTGATTTTGTAAAAATTCTCCAGCTTTTTTCGAATTCTCCGTCTCCAACCAAAATATCTAGTTTTAAATTGTTAGGTGCAGTTAATTCTTTTTGTGCATTTTCCCAATACTTCTTGGCTTTTTCTTTATCATAACCAACTAAATCCTGGTCTGCAAAATCTTTCTTTGTTTTTGGATCATACACTAATTTTTTAGGAACTAACCCAACTGATGCTATGGAGCCATTATCTAGTAATTTTTCTACTAATGAGGCTCTGTCTATAGCATAACTAATTGATTTACGTAAATTTTTGTTCTTTAAAATAGAATCCTTTGTTTTTTTATTGAGTTCTAAATACATACTTGTTGCTAATAAAGAAGAGCTATAATCCTTATCGCTTTTATATTGTTTAGCATACTCTCCACCTAAAGGAGCTTCGTCCAATTGACCATCTTTATATAAATTAACACCTGTATTTATCTCTTTAATTACTTGAAAATGAATAGTATTCATTGAGACATTTTTATTGTCCCAATAATTAGTATTTTTTTCTATTACCCAACTATCTGAAGTGCCTAAACCTTCCAAGTTAGTTAAATTAAACACTCCATTTGTACTAATAGTTTCCTTAGAAGTACCATAATCTTTCTTATGTTTATCAGAAAATTCGTGATTAACAGGTAAAAACACTGGCAATGCTAATAAATTAGTAAAGTAAGGAGTTGGTTCTTTCAACGCTATTTGCAAAGTATGATTATTCACTGCTTTTATACCTAAAGACTCTTTAGCTTTGCTACCTTTACTTATTTCTTCAGCATTTTCTATAAGAGCAAATAATCCGACATTTTGAGAAGCAGTGTTAGGATCAACTACTCTTTGCCATGCAAAAACAAAATCTTCGGCAGTTACAGGCGTTTTATCTGTCCAAGTTGCATCTTTTCTCAATGATATAGTATATGTTTTACCGTCTTTGGATATGTCTGGAAGCTTTTCTGCTAATGCAGGTTCTGCTTGATTTTTTTTATCCAAACGATATAAGCCTTCCATCACATTTGCTAAAAGTGTAATACTTGTTTGATCAACAGCAGTTGCTGGATCTAAACTTTGTATAGGTGTTGCTGCTGTTAAATTGGCAGTTTGTTCTACAGCACTGCTTTTTTTATTTTCTTGAAGATTATCTTTATTGCTACATCCGATTAGAATAAACATTAATGCAGAAAAGCCTAAAAACAAAATTTTTTCAGTCTTTTTCATCAAATAACCCCATTCTTTTTGATTAAACAATCTATACCAAAATTACATTAAACCAAAAGCAATAACAATAGCTGGAATTAAGTTATTAAAGAAATGAATCAAAATACTTACTTCAAGACGACTAGTTTTAAAATATGCGATTGATAAAACTAATCCAATTAGTGCATAAATGAAAAAACTAATAATATCAGTTGGTCCATGTACTAAACCGAATGAAATAGAACTTAGTGCAATTCCTAAAATTGGCCAATCTTTTAAAAAATAACCAATAATTCCAGCTCTAAACACAATCTCTTCCATGATTGGTGCAGATATCCCTAATATCAAAATAATTAGTAATGGATTCTCACCTGTAAACAAATTATTAATTGCCGCATCATTAGCAGTAGAATCAATTCCTTGATTATTTAACAGAATCGTTCCTAAAATTGCCACTAATCTTGCAATTACAACACCAATTACAATAATTAAAATATTCTTTTTATTGAGAAATTTAGAATCAAAGTTAAGTAATTCTAGTTTATTAGCTAAAACAAATAGCAATCCAATATTCATAATAAATATCACTATTAGAATTAGCGTTGATAGTAAAGGCATTGTACCTTGACCTACTTGTAAAGAACTTTGCTTTAAAGTCCCATACGTAAACATACCTATTTGACTTAACAAAAATAACCCAATTACAATAAAAAAACGTTTAATGTATTCCATTATTACCTCCTTGTGTAAATAAAATTATAAATAATTAGCTTATTTATACAGTGATAATACCATAAATATTATATCCAGCAATAATTTCTATATATTTATATCAAAATTAATGGTCACAAAAAAACATATTTTATTGATACTCAATCCAGTTATGTGTAGTTATTTCTGGGGAGTTGTCCGTACTATTTTTATTTAAATGACTTTTTTTCTCTATTGTACATTCAACAAATAAATTGTAAAAAGACTTGTAAAATAAACCTTTAGGACTTTTAACAGTAGAATCTGTCTTGATTTTATGCATCACTCGTCGCAAACATTTGTCTATTTCTTCTTGATAATCTTCCCCAATTAAAACAACATTGTATTCTTTTTCAACTTTAGTTTTAGCACGTATAATTGTTCCAACCATTTCATGGGCTTCTTGAATAGTATCAGAAAAGGCTGCAATAAATTTTAAGCTATCTTTGCTTAGGAAAGTGTTCTCTTGAACTTCTGCAAACTGTTCGAGCAATAATTGTTGTTGCAATCGTTCTTTTTCAGTATCTATTGTATCTATTGTATCTGTATTTAGATTATTAAATACTGTACTGATTTTCATACCCTCTGATTTATCAACGTTTTGGCAGGGTATGATTTTCATACCCTCTTGATTACCAAGGCATTCAGCGTTTGTTTTTCCTTGGGGGGTGGGTATGATTTTCATACCCTCTGATTTATCAACGTTTTCTTGCATAGTATCATCGAATGTTTGCAATTGATAAATATCGTTTTCTGTTACTTCAAGTTCCGCTAGATAAAGTCTATTAGGATTGTTCTTACCTAGTGTTTTATTAAAACCCATTTGTTTTTGATAAAGTAATCCGTATTCTTCTAATTGTGATTTTATAGCTAATACTTTCTGTTTACCGCAATCAAGCACTTCTCCTAATTCACTAATAGTAAATGTAAAATAGACATTTCCATTTTCATCTACTTGATTTCTTTGAACAGCAAATTCCAGACGTGCTTTTAAAAGCATGTATGCAATTTTTGTAGAATCTGACATTTTTTTGTATTTATCGCTAGCAATAAGTACTTTTGGGAATTGATAGAATAATTCATTGTAAATACGGTTTACATTAAAAAATTTGAAGTTGTTCATATAAGATCCCTCTTTTCTTAGTTAAAAATTTATCTATTAATTTATTTAGTAAGCGTTCTTTTTTTAAGAATACCAAAACATTATTTAAAATAAAGCAATTTTTATTTTTAGTAGTAAGATAGTAAAGTAGTAAGATAGTAAAGTAGTAAGATAGTAAAGTAGTAAGATAGTATAATAGTAAAGTAGTAGAATAGTAAAATAGTAAGATAGTAAAAAATGTTTATTTTTTAATAAATACGTCTAAAAATCCTTTTGTAGAAAGGTTAATATCATTCTTTTAAAACAATAAGATAGTAAAATAGTAAGATAGTAAAGTAGTAAGATAGTAAAATAGTAAAGTAGTAGAATAGTAAAGTAGTAGGATAGTAAGATAGTAAAATAGTAAATTTTATAAATATTATTTGTAGTAAGAAAATATTTATGATATACTATTTGTAGTAAGAAAATATTTATGAAATGAGGAGTCATTGTATGGTTAAAAAAATTGTATTTGGAAATTTCAAAGGCGGCGTTGGGAAGACTACTAATTCTGTAATGGTAGCCTATGAATTAGCTAAAAAAGGTTTTAGAGTTTTAGTTTGTGACTTAGACCCACAAGCAAATTCAACGCAATTGTTGCGAAGAACATATGGATTACAAAATAATAAAGAACTACCTATAAAAGAAACGATGATGGTAGCAATTCAAGAAGGAAATTTAGGTAAAGCTGTTGTAAATGTAATGCCTAATTTGTATTTATTGCCTTCACACAAAGACTTTGTTAATTATCCTGATTTTCTTGAGCTAACAATTATGCCGACAGAGAAAAACTACAAAGAGAGACGAATAGCATTTTTTAGTGAATTACTTAAACCAATTGAAAATGATTATGATTACATTATATTTGATGTTCCTCCTACACTTTCAGTATTTACCGATACAGCTCTTTATTCTTCTAATTACATTGTAATTGTTTTGCAAACGCAGCAACGTTCCCTTGATGGTGCAGAAGCATTTTGGGAATACTTGCAAACCTTGTATGATACTTATAAAAACATTGACTTTGATATTGCTGGGGTACTTCCAGTGCTGTTGAAAAACGATTCTGGAATTGATAATCAAATAATTAAAGATGCCAAAGACGCTTTTGGTGATGAAACTTTGTTTAATACAATCGTTAGACACATGGAACGGTTAAAACGTTATGATCGTAAAGGTATATCAGAAGAAGGATATACGGAATTATATGATTTTCATGATAGAAAAGTTCATGAATTGTATAACAAATTATCTGATGAAATAATTGAACGAACAGAAGGGACGACTGCTAATGAGTAAGTATACATTTCATAAGGATCCTGAACGTAAACAATCAAAAGAAATTAAAGCAACTGAAATTTCAGAACCTGAAACTACTTTTGATTTAAGTAGTTTTTCAAAAGAAGAAATTTCAGCAAGTGATTCAGGAGCAAAACGAATTGGGCGACCTGCTAAAAATAAAGTATATAGTACAATTAGGATACAAAAGAGTAACATCAATAGAATAAATGCGTTTCAGAATACTTTAGATTTTGAAACACAAGACGACATTGTATCGTTCATGTTAGATAGATTAGATAACACATTAGAACCAGAGCAACGTACAATGTTTGAAATGTATATGAAAGCTTATGAATCACGAGACAAAAAGAAACAAAAATAAAAGATACTGTATAAT
>NZ_JBFOHH010000010.1:0-11834 GCF_040888205.1 Enterococcus sp. C102(2024)
TTGTATTACTATATTTTAGTTTCAGACATTGATTTTTATAGTTTAGAAATACCTGAATCTGTCCTGGAGTAAGACTTTCATTTTTCTCAACCAAATTAACTAGTGACGTCTGTAGTACAGTGTCATAATTAATTTCTTGTTCTTGAAAAAATTTACTCATTTTCTTCGGTTTTTTTGCTTCTTCGAATGCTAATATTTCATTGTAGTATATTGCTTTTTCTTTATTATTTTGCATTCTTTGAATGATAGCCACTTCTTCTGCAGTAAATCCTAATTTTTCTCTTAATCTTAAGGGTTTTAATTTGTAAATTGAGTATATGTTCCCTATTCCTTGTTGGCTTAATTTCTGTAAGATTTCTTTTTCTTTTAATTCATTCAATAAACTATCCTTCTTTCATAAAAATATTTAAATAATGAGATTTATTAAATTACTTGTTTCTTTATCGCTCACTTCATATCTCTTTATATGTAAATATCAAACGTATTTTGCTGTTTAGGTTCTAATTGTGAACGTATTTTTGATAGATTATTTTTAATTTTATCATACTCTAGTGCCGAAAAACTATTTCATCACTCCTCAAAAGCACTTCACATTCTTCTAACTCTCACATTCCTCTTTGAAATGTGTTCAAAATCCTGCTCTCCTACACGTAGTAACCAACAATTTATAACGATTTCCTGAAAAATAAGATACACCAAATTACATAACATCCCAACCATTTTTAGGTTGGGATGTTCCGTCTCTATTATCCTAATTCTAGAGTTTGAATTTTAAACAAGTACTAACTTACACTTGCCTCTGGTAAGTAATACACCTTTCCATTCTTAGAAATCAACTGTACATCTTCTTGATATAATTCAGTTTGTGTTTGTTTGGGGACTTGAAAATCATTAGTTCCAGAAACTTGTAGACCAATCATAGCAACAGTGTCCTGATCAATCTCTCGGAAATTCAGCTTTTTATTTATCAATCCGGGAACGTAGTGAATTGCCCCATCAAATCCTCTTCTTTTGCGTCTACTTTCCTCTAGTTCTATGTTTAATATCTTCCATATATCCTGATGCTAAGTAGTTAATCGAGATTGTGTATCAACCACTTGCTGGCTATACACTTGTAAAATCGCGCTACACTGTTCTCTAGAAACAGAACCAAGTTGCAACGTATATCTCAAATCAGAAATTTTATATAGAATATCTAGCAATGTTTTTTGATAGGAGAACCATTTATGAATGTCTTGAACGTCTCCTTCATAGACTTTAAAATCATTCATATTCTTCTTCGTGTAATCAGCAAGGGTTAAATTAGCTTGTCCTAATAGCTTAGTACACTCCTCTTCCAGTCTGTCCAATTGAGTAATTTTACCGTATATTAAGTCATTATTTTCTAGTATTTCGACTTGAAATTTCGCGATCTCCTTAACATGAGTGATAAGCGAAAACACTCTGCTACGATATTCGTTATCTTGGAAATCAGAAATTTTAGAAATCCCATCATTAATTTCTCCAAGTTGGTTATTAATTTGCTCCATATAATACTGGCCGACAACCATTGCTGCTACACCCATTGCTGCAGAAGCGGTATTTGCCACAATTTCTGTGCCTTTTTGTGCTTCTACAGCCACAAAATTAGCATGTCCTCTTATTCCGTCTGCGCCACGGAAGAAACCTCTAAACGCATTTCCCATGTCCTTAGAATTGACTAACTTAGCCCCAGCCGGAAGGATTGCACGATAAACAACTTCATTATTCGCTTGCGCAGCTTGAATTGCATTATTCGCTGCATTTCCGATTTGTATTAATCCGGGTATCAGATTATTTACATGAGCCAGGACTTTTCTATCTTTAACTTCAACAAGTTTATTTTCGTCGAGTTCATATTCAGTAGGCAGCATTTCAGTTTGAATGATAAGCTCATTCAAATGTTCCGAATTCGTAATTGCAACTTCACTTGAATTAATAGTACTCTCTTTAATGGAAGTTTGTTCTTTTTGTGCTGTGTTCTTTTTTGAAAATACTATGAATAATACGGTTACAATTAAACATATCCCAATTAGTATGTATACCATTTCATCCTACCCTCTCGACTATTGATTTTTATACTTTCTCTTATTCATTCTACTCTATCATTATATAATTTTTCTAAGCTGAATAATAGCAAGTATGGATTTGAGTCAATATCTTGGACACATTTTAGTAGAGACGGTTACGCCATTTTTTTTTGCCAACGCTTCAAACTCCTGTGGGGTTAGATAATGAATCGAGCTATGGATTCGATTTCGGTTATAAAATCCTTCAATGTAGCTAAATAGTGCTCGATTTGCTTCTTCAAAATCTGAGTAGCTAGTCGTGTAGACCTCTTCCTTTTTCAATGAAGCATGGAAAGATTCAATTCCAGCATTATCATAAGGTGTTCCCTTTCTACTATAAGAATGCCTTATTTTGTTGGTTTCAAGCCATTGTTCCACTTCTCTGGCTGTGTATTGGCTGCCCAAATCAGTATGTAGAATCATTCCTTCTGGAATGTGATAATACATTTTTGCTTTGTTAAGCGTTTGAACGACACAATCCACAGTCATTCGTTTTGAAAATGTATAGCTAATAATTTTTTTCGTGTGTAAATCCATAATTGAAGATAAGTAACACCAACCATTTTTCTTAGTAGGAATGTAAGTAATGTCAGCTGCCCATTTCTCACAGATAGTCTTAGTAGAAAAGTCCTGATTTAAGAGGTTCTCTTTTGAAAGGATCGGTTTATTAGACCTTTGAGGTCTATATTTTTTAACTACAATCGATCTTAAATTTAATTGTTTCATCAGCTTTTGAACATGTTTAAGAGATACCGAAATACCTTCTTTTAATAAAACTTGATGGATCTTTGTGGCACCATAGCGTTGTTTATTTGTAAAAAAAATGGTTGAAATTTTCTTTTTCAACTTATTATTTCTGATTTCTGTAACTGTCAATGGTTTGTTCTTATAAAAATAATAGACACTTCTTGGGATTTCTAATAACCGACACAACAAAGAAACAGTGTAATCCTTACACCATTTTTCAATAAATTGAACAAGCGAATTTAGGTTTTCCGAGAGAATATGGCTGCGGCTTTTTTTAAGATTTCAAGTTTCTCTTTCAAACGAGCATTTTCTTTTCTCAGTTCAGCCACTTCTTTTCCAGTCAGTCCTGTGGACGGATTAGGTAAATATAAATTCTTCCATTTGTAAATCGTTGCTTCAGATAAGCCATATTCTTTCGCCAACCCTCGAACTGAACGTCCAGTTTGATTCAGTTCAACAATCATCTGTTTAAAACTTTCTTCGTATCGGGTCATAAAATTCATCCTCTCGTAGTTAAGTTTAATTTATTTTTGTCTCTACGAAAAGCTGTCTAAGATTTGATACTAACACCATTCTGATGTTGATAAAAATACCAACATCAGAAAGTATAGAGTCGGTTTTTCTTATTTCAATTATAAGTCATCAACGTTGTATTCGGTATATCCTTCATAATAATAACTAATATCAATACCTTTCATGAAGATTTCTCTATCATTAATTTTATCCGTTAAAGCATTGGAGATTAAATATTTAATCTCCAAATCGTTGACTGGACTTCTTTCCATTGCAGACAAATAATCTTCCTTATCGATTAAGTTCCAGTCTACAACTTGCTGTAATTCTTTTTTCAGGATTAGGTCTAGCCATATTCTGGTTGCTCTACCATTACCTTCACGAAATGGGTGAGCGATGTTCATTTCAACATATTTGGCTACAATTTCATCTAGATTACTTTGTGGCATTTTATCTATATGTTCTAAAGCGACTTCTAGATACATTACTGGTGCAAAGCGAAAATTTCCTTTAGAAATATTTTGATTTCGTACTTTACCTGCAAATTCATAAATATCTTCAAACAAATAATTATGGATATATGATAGACCTTTGAATGTTCCAACTTCTACTCTGTCAATATCTCCAGAGTCATATAATTGTTTTGCCTTTTCTTTACTGACACGTTCCTCAACTCTGTTTAACTCAAGTTGGTTAATAATACCTAATTTGTTTTCTAACAACTGAATTCACCGCCTATTAATTATTAATCCTCTTTTTCAATAACTCTTTCAACTTTCATGCTAAGTTTTTCAATGTATTTTAGCATGAAAGCTACATAACAATCAAAAATCTAAAGATACATACTATCCAGCTTTTCTCCAATAATATATTTTTTCCTAATGGTGAAAATAAACTTAATGCCCTTTTTTAGATTTGGAACATCATCATGATAGATAGTTGATGATATATAATAGATGTTTTTTTATTACATATAAGACATTAATTTAGATATTTTTAACAATGAACGCTTGTAAAATATCTAATTTGCTAGTTTCGATATTACGTGCCGCAGGTTTAATAATTTGAATTTTTCTTTTATCTGAAATTTTTAATAACCCTATTCCTTCAGGAAGCTCTTTAGATGCAAGTAATAAGATATCTTCAGGAACAACTATCCAACTATAATTAGTTTTAGGATTTAAAATTATATTGTTAAGTTTGTTATCCGAAAAAACTATTTCGATGCTATGCGTATTTAATTCTTGTGTATATTTACTAGAAACGTTTTCTAGTAACAAAAAATCTAAAGTAACTTGTCTCATTAATAATGAAGAATAAAAAGAGAAATCAGGAACTAATTTATAAACTGATTTTCCTTTATGATATGAGTTATTAGTACTTTGTAACCACGAACTATCTGACAATGCAAACGAGAAATCAGATACGGTGAATATTTGTTCGTCGCTACTATCAATTTTAGAGTATCTGTTTTTTTTAACTATTCCTCCACCCTCTTTAGCTTGTATCGTTTTAATAGTTGCCCAAGTGTTTAATAAGTCAGATCTCTTAATATCTTTTGCTAAAACTTGCTGCATCAATTCATCTTTTATTTGGCTGTTTCCTTGGCTGATTTTTTCTACTAATTCAAAATTATCTGGACTGACTCCTACATCTTCTATGTTAGGAACACTAACTCCTCTACCTGCTGCTCGTTGCTGGTAGTCAAAGTATATTTCTCCTGCTTTTTTTCTTTTCCATATTAGAGATTCAGTTACTCCTGTTACATATGCTAAATGTTTAATCCACTGTGTGAAAGAACTATACTCATTACGCCATAATTTATTATATTCTACTTCTCTTATTAGCTCGTATAGACGCACCCATGAATGAGTATCCTTAGACAATATTTCTTCGATTTCATGTTCTATTTTTCTTAGGTTCAATTTATCCTCCTTTCTGTCTATTTACTATAATGCGTTATAGTAAATAGACGTTATAAAAAGAAAGAATTCATGAATATTAAATATTATATGTATTCTTTCTTCCTATTATAATTAAAAAATGTATTCAATGATTTGATCTATTTTAGCCATATCCTTTAATGGTAAATGTTCTATTTGGCTTAACTTTCTTTCTGCAAAGTCTAAAGATTTTAATTGGGAAATAACGACTTGTCCATGAGTTTCCATTTCATCAGGTAATGTATAACGAGTTGGCATATTTTTAATTGTAGAAGTTATGGGACAAATTACTGCAAACAATGTCTTTCTATTAAACTCATATCTAGAAACTACTAGACCTGGACGTCTTTTCTGTATTTCTTTTTCAGCTGAAGGATCGAAATCTATCCATACAATATCGCCCTTTTTAGGAATATATTTCTTTTCGTCACTCATTAAAATAATTCTCTCCCTCCAGGTTCAGTGTCATGCCATTCATCTTTTTCGTAGTACTCCCCTTCTGATCCACCACTAAATGGGTCTTGTAATTTAGGGACTAACGTAATTGTCCCATCATCAGAATACATCACTATATATTCTTGGTCTGCTTTTGGTTTCTGTCCGTTATTAGATGGTAATGTCAATACTACAGAACTTCCTTGTTTTCTAGATTTTGTGGTTAACATAAAATCACCTCTTATATTTTATTATACTAAATAATTAAATGGTTTCAAATGATTGTATACTACATTTAATTAACTTAGTGTAATTTAGTTATTTAATTGATATTAGATATTTTAGAATTAATTTGTTAGGTCCATAAACTTAAAAGTTTTTGACCTCTTTGTTTTTTCGTGCTATACTTGAAATCATCAGGTGTCAAAAACTTATGTTCAGAAAAGGTGAGGAAATTTTGTCTATTTATGGTTATTCAAGAGTGAGTACTAGTAATCAAGATTACAAAACCCAGATTCAAAAACTAGAACAAGCTGGAGCAGAAAAAATCTTCAGTGAAAAATATACTGGAACAAAAAAAGAAGGAAGAAAAGAATTAGAAGAACTACTATCTATTGTAAAAACTGGTGATAAAGTTTTAGTGACGAAAATTGATCGGCTGGCTAGAAGTATCGTTGATTTAAATTCGATTATTTCTTCTTTAAACAACTTAGGAGTGACTATCACCTTCTTAGATAATGCTTTAACCTTTGAGCCAAATAAAAGTGATTCTATGCAAACATTAATGATGAACATGTTAGGGAGTTTTGCGCAATTTGAAAGAGATTTAATCGTGACAAGAACGCAAGAAGGAAAACAGTGGCACCGGGCAAATAATAAGAACTATCGAGAAGGACGTCCTAAAAGAGTTCTGAATGATAAATACAAACATGCACTAGAGTTAATGGAGACAAATAGCATGCGAGAAGTGGAAAGGAAAACAGGTATTTCTTTATCTACTCTCAAACGAATCAAGAAACAAGCAAAGGAAGAACAGTTACTTAATGAGAAATAATTCAGGAGTAGTTATTATTGAAAATAGAGAGAAGATTATTCAGATGTTGGAAAATCCTTTGATTTCAGGTTATGGAATGGAAATAATGTCAAATGGGCGACTTTATTCAGCAAACTTCCAAAGATATAAGAATCGAGTAAAGAAAGAAGAAAATCCGTTGATTATTTTTGAGAGTATGACTGAAAAGGTTGAACAGGTATTTCTAGAGTTAGCTGAAGAAGTTATACGAATGAATCCTAAAACAAAACAAGAATTCAAGAAGATGATTAGAGAATATGGTTATAAGGAAAAAAACAAATGGTAGCTCGAAAAACATACAATCAATGGGGAATAGAAATTACTACGTGGAATAAGACAAATGTAGTTGCTTATGTTGATTGTGATTGTGGCCAATTGGCTAGAAGAGAGTTGGGAAAATATAATCATTTTAAGTGCAGTAATTGTAAAAAAGAATACAAACTAAGTAAGGGTATTTTCGTAGAAATAAGCCCAGAAAAAATTTGAAAAAAGAGGAAATCTTGATAAAATAGTAATAGGCAACAACTAATTCCTCAATATTAATATAATAGTGTCAATTAAAGTGCATAAAGTAATCCCTTAATTTTTAGTTGTTGCCTTCATGATAAATAAAATTGTGGTAGTTATTATTTAAGGTGACTAGTTATGAGAAAAGAGTATGATTATCAGAAAATAGAAGTAGCTAACAGAGCTGAAGGTGTTTTGGTTGAGTATATTTCTTGTGATTGTGGCATGTTAGCGGAACGTATTCGTTGGAAACGAACAGAATACAAATGTAAAAGTTGTGGTAAACAGTATAAGCTTGCATTTGGTGGACAATATATAGAAGTAAAAAATTGAGGTGATAGCTAGTGAAAGAGAAAGAAAGACCTTCTTATCATACATATGAATTTTTGAAAAAAAGAAAACATGACCCTAAATGGAGAGAAGAGTATTTACAAAGAAAAGAAGAACATACTGTAGCATTTATGATTAAAATTTTTTGGTTTTTAGTAGGCTTGAATGTTGTTATTTGGACATACGGTTTTTATAAGCATTTTTAGTTGAAGCGGCAAAAAAAGTAAGTAGGTAGATTCTTTTTAATTATATATACCTTCTTACAAAAATGTTAGAAAAAAACTTTTATTATAGCGTTTACAAAACTATACCAATAGCTATATAATTTCTGTATAGAAGACGTTTTCTAATTTTTATTTTTCGAGGTGAATATTAATGAAAAAGAAATTAGTTAAAGGTTTAGTTATTTGTGGCATGATCGGGATTGGTTTTACAGCATTAGGAACAAATGCAGAAGCTGCCACATATTACGGAAATGGTGTGTATTGTAATAAGCAAAAATGTTGGGTAAATTGGGGCCAAGCTTGGTCAGAAGGAGTTAAACGTTGGGGAGATAATTTGTTTGGTAGTTTTAGTGGAGGAAGGATCTAAATGATTGATATAGAGGAAACAAAGAAAATAATTCATGAACTATATAATAGTTTAATGAAGCGTGATAAGACCAAAGCTATATTAGATATTACAGATGTTTTACTGCAAGTCTATAAAAAAATAGATAGCGAAAAATATCCAGAAATATTAATAAATAAATTGGTGAACTATATCTACATTGTTGGATTTGACAATAAAATTCATTTTTTAGGAAATGATGAAAAGTTATTAATTGAATTGGGAGATATATCTAAAAAGGCTGGAATTAACAGTAAATATAAAGCTAATTTTACAGATAAGTCTCAATTCTATAGTTATTCTGAAAAAGTACCTATTAGATAATTATAAACTAGCATGTATCACACAAAAACTCACTGTCAATTAAATCAGTGAGTTTTTTAGCTTTTTTTGACTATTTTAAAATATAGGTGGAAATTAACTATATTTTAGATTTGAGAGAGCAATTCTAAGCCATTTTCAAAAATATTGATTGGCAATTATACACTAAAGAGGTTTAACGTTCGTTATTACATGATTAAATGGTGAGCTACAAGCGGAAATGATAAAAATATTTCTATTTAAATATGAATAATTTTTTATGCCAGGAACGTGGCCAAACTCGAAAATACGAATAATTGGGTTCGCTTTGCTCAACTGGCCTTCGACGTTTTAGTTTGTTTTCAGATATACAATAAATTTAGCACTTGATTGTAAGAACGTTTGTTCGTATAATGTTCAAGTAAGGAGAGTGTTCAAAATGGTAAGAAGAACGAAAAAAGAGTTCAAACCATACAATGATTACGTCGATAGACCCTTTGAATTGAAGTGGCCAACAGCCTTTCCTTTAGGGGAATTACAAGAAGCAATTAAAGAGACGAATGATTATCATTCAAGAGAAATTGAACGTTTACCTCAACAGGCACAGGCTCAAATAGAACACTTGCTAAGTCGCTCAATTAAACAAAATAAAGTGCTAGAAATTCAGCTGAATTCCTTAGATGAATATGAGCGTGTAAAACCTTCTATACGTGGTGTATTTCGTGGCATGGCTGAATTTGATGTCGTACTTATTGGAGATCAGCAAATCGATTTTTACGACATTAGGCACATACAAATACATGATTTTTATAAATGGTCGGAAAACGAACCCGAAAAACCGATAGACAATCCTTTTTCAGAAGTGAAATTTTCAGAGTTAACCGAAGAAGAAAACAACGCAATCGATGCTTTTATCAATGAATATTACAGTGACGGAGATTTTTATGAAGACATATGATTATCGAGGATCAGTAATCAAAGAAGGAAATAAAACAACTAGTATTGCTTATGTACAATGTGCGTGTGGCTGTTTGGCAAGTAGAATGTCAAGTAATTCTAATAAATACAAGTGTTCCTGGTGTAAGCGAACGTATATGTTAGGAAAAGAGATTTATAGATGAAATAAAGTACTGAAGGTTTTAAAAGTCCATAGGGATATTTTGAATTTATGTTATAATTATTGCGGCAACTGCCAAGTAAGGTGGTGTAACTATGGCTGAGAAACTAATTTCGTTGATTATCGCACCGCTACTTGTGGGTCTAGTACTTTTGCTAGTTGATCGTTGGTTAGACGATTAGCCGATAATCTAAGCAGTTGCCTTCTAACTCCAACGCTGAAGTCGCAACAGCGCAAAAAAAGCCCTCCTACCGCAAATAGGGGGGCTTTTTGGTGTAACTATACTGTTGAACTAATTTCGCTTCGCATCTTCAGTATAACATATTTTTAAAGGAGGTCAACCAAAAAGAAGCAGATAGGCCCTTCCCTTATTGCATATTTTTTAGTACAATATTACTGCAAACGCATTAATATCCTAAGAAAGGAAACTTACCCACCATGCCTAGAAAAACCTTTGTATATCCACACCCTATCAACGCATACATTATCAAGCAACTAGGGATTACTGTAGAAGAATTTTGTGAATTACATGCTTTCTCTCAAGGAACTGTTTCTTCTTGGATTACTCGTAACAAAAAAATTGAAACATTACCTGTCTCGTTTATCTACTCTCTTTCCTTATCGGCCAGCAAGACTATGGACCAAGTCTATTCAGAGCTTTTAAAACTGCAAGACGAATATTTGCTACACTTAGAACATCACAGACGAACTAAAAAAATTATTGATGAAAGTTAGCTATTTTAATCTAGGAATAAACTATAAAAACTAAAGTAAGTGTGCAGAAAATAGGTTATAATTAAACAAAAAACAGACCATTTGCAATACTGAAACAGATTATACCTAAAAATTACAATAAAGGAGCAAAATAAATGACTAACTTTAATTCAGGAGATACTAAAATACTGGAAAATTTTAAAAATATTTTCAACAATAGTACTAAATTTAATATCGATAAAACTGATGATTTTAACAAGGCTATAGATCACATTATTACCCTACTTGATGATTCTTTTACACTACTTAATAAAAAGTCTTATGGTAGTTGTGTTTTTTTCGCAATTACATCAATGGAAGAAGTATCTAAAACACATTTCTCTCTATTTATGAAACATGACACTGAAAAAAATAATAATAAAGACCCACTTTTTAATCATTCTAAAAAACAACGACTATCGATAACCCCAGTATTTCAAATGGGTTCACGATTACCTGAAGTCATTGGACCCGAAAGAGTAGAACAATTAATATCACTAGTATATAAAAACAATGATTTTTTTACCTTACGAAACAATGCGATTTATTGGAATACAAGCCAATTTGGTAATAAATTTCCAAATGATTACATTGATAAAAAGTTAGCACAAGAAATATTACTATTCGCTATAGAAGCTTTTGATGATAGTTTAGTCGGTTATACTTCTCATAGTATACAAGCTAGTAAGCATACAGATTCGTTATTTGAAAAAATCAAAGAAGATTATATGAAGAACAAACAGCTATAACCATACTTATGATATTGAAAAATGATACTGACTTTTATCTCTATTGAGGTATATAGAACATAGAAGCGTAAATGTACAATAGAGAGCCGTACACTGGAACATTGAAACACTTTCTATCTCATTTATTTACTCTCATATCTGCTATCATCAAGACTATGGACTAGGTATAGGGGTCACTGGAACAACTAAACAGAAAATAGCGGTAGGTTTTGGAAATAGTTATTTAGAATCGTTTTTACAATGACTTTTTGAAACTATGAAACATTGTTATATCAAGCTTTTAAAACGTATTTTACTGATTTTCAAAACCTAATGTTTTTTAGAATCTATGCTGCTTTCCTTACCGCTAATTTCTGCATGAATGTTCCAGAAATATTTTGTGTTTTCCTATCTTGGAAATTCTATAATCAGCGTTAAATAAGCGTTTTATGGATTTAGAGCTAATCACTACCGCTATTTTCTGTACGGATGTTCCGGTGACCCCGTATATTCGATTTTCTAAGACTGCAAGACGATTATTTGCTGCACTTAGAACACCGCAGACGAACTAAAAAAATTATTGAATGAAAATACTTTTTTACTATCTTACTATTTTACTACAAAAAATAAAAACACAAGAGCAATGTTTGAACAGCATTTCTTGTGTTTTTTTATTATGGGGTCCCGAGCGCT
>NZ_JBFOHH010000011.1:0-8002 GCF_040888205.1 Enterococcus sp. C102(2024)
GCTATCTTTTTCTATTATTCTACCTTATTTGATAGTAGATTTAAAACTTTGCAACAGAACCCTCATCTATCCATTGATTAATTGCTTCATACAGCTGATAAGGCGAGCCAATAAACTGAAATTCTGAATCATAGACTTCACGGAATGTTTGAACAATAATTTCAACGTTGATTACTTGATTGAAGAGTCCTTGAATCCGATAAAATTCTTCTTCATTTTGGTATTCATTCATGAGTCTAATTTTGGATTGTAATAGGTCTGTTTCGTAGGTACTTTCTTGATGTTCTTGTTCTAAGCGAATGATGTCATAACCGTCTGCAAAGTAGCCTTCTTCTAATACTTGATGAAATTCTTCTTCTGTCACGTTGATATCGTCACGTTTGAACCAACTCTTTAAGCCGTTTATCATATCGGCTTTACTTTCATATTTTTCTCGGTAGCTCTCGTTAGTTAAGTAGCAATGTCCTTCGATAATGTATGTCATGATGTTTTCCTTCTTTCTTTTTGAGTTTTGATTTCCTACACCTTTTTACTAGAAGATTAGTTGCCATGTTTGATTGGCTTTTTTGAAGGCACAGGCTCTTTTTTGAGCCTATGCTTCTTTTTTCTTCTTAAAATGTTCCTTCTTCTCGAAAACTGTAGTAGCTATTGCTTGTAACAATCAGATGGTCTAATAGTTCAATTCCTAGTATTTCGCCCGCTTGTTTCATTCGTTCGGTGAAGAGACAGTCATTGTTGCTTGGTTGTGGGTTTTATCAAGAGTAAATTACTAAAAATCCATTAACATCAATGTTTTTACTTTAAGAACATATATTTAACGTGTTAAATCAAATGAAAAAATACAATGTAATTATTAGATGACAATTGATTACGGTCAGAAGAATGTACCACAAATAAAAAAACTAATTCCTTTTTATTTTATCGAGGAATTAAGCTTTTGACCTGCAACAATCACGCCCAATTTCGGAATATCTATAATATGATTTCGATCTTAAATTATCTACTTTAACTGACGCTACCTGCTCGTTAAAGAAGACCTATTTAAAAAAGTTTATACTGCACCTGCCTTTATTATGTAAGTAAAAGTAGTAAAGCTTTAAATTGGTTTTCAAAAAAGTAGGGTTGATTATTTCTTTTTCATCAATTATAATTGTGTTATTATCACAATATGAGAAAGGAGGCAAAAAGTAATGGGAATTGATTTCATTAATGTCGAGTTTAGAAAGCATGTAAAAGTTTCAGGGGATTTAGGTACAACGGGATCAGTATGTCCTTTTTCACAAAAACAAAAAATGGAAACACTACCGGAAAACTTTTTGCCTCCTTTTATATAATGGGCAAAAATTTATGAATCTATTGCATTTGTAAAAATGCATACGAATGATTAGGCACCGGTTGTTAAACTGGTGCCTTTTTTTTGTTTGATCAGTTCAGTTAGTTTGGAGAACCGAATCTTTAATCATGCTGTAGAAATATGGTGAGTTCGTTGATTTGGTTTTACAATATAAATAGATATGAGGTGAGGTTTATGGTGAAAGCAGTGGATTTAGCCTCCTAAAATCACAATATATTTTAGGAGGAAATAAAATGAAAAAGGATAGTAAATCTAAAGAAATGATTCAATCTGAAAAAAGGGGTTCTACTAGGCTTTTAATGATGGTACTCTCCCTATCTGTACTTGTAGGTTCAATTACGGCTGATTCAGTCAATCCCGTACTTCCACTAATAAGCAAAGCTTTAGAAGCTTCGAAATCTCAAGTGAGTTGGATAGTTAGTGGTATTGCACTTGTTCTTGCGATTGGAGTTCCGATTTATGGTCGAATCTCAGACTTTTTTGAGTTACGAAAGCTATATATCTTTGCCATTATGATTCTGGCAAGTGGTAGTCTTTTATGTGCAATTGCCCCGAACCTCCCATTGTTGGTTTTGGGAAGAATGGTTCAGGGTGCTGGGATGTCCGCAATTCCAGTTCTATCAGTCATTGCAATTTCGAAGGTTTTCCCACAAGGAAAACGTGGGGGAGCTTTGGGAATTATCGCAGGAAGTATTGGTGTTGGAACTGCTGCTGGTCCAATATTTGGTGGAGTAGTTGGTCAATATTTAGGGTGGAATGCCTTGTTTTGGTTCACATTTTTGTTAGCCATTATGATTGTTATTGGTGCCTACTACGCGTTACCGACAATTAAACCGGCAGAATCCGTAGGAAGCAATAAGAACTTTGATTTCATTGGTGGTTTATTCCTCGGCCTCACAGTAGGATTACTCCTTTTTGGCATCACTCAAGGAGAAACTTCTGGTTTTTCTTCGTTCTCATCGTTAACTAGCCTAATTGGTTCTGTTGTAGCTTTGGTGGGATTTATTTGGAGAATTGTTACCGCAGAAAATCCATTTGTACCACCTGTCCTGTTCAATAACAAGGATTATGTCAATACGGTCATAATTGCATTTTTTTCGATGTTTGCTTATTTCGCTGTTCTTGTGTTCGTCCCATTACTAGTCATTGAGGTGAATGGACTCTCTTCTGGACAGGCTGGAATGATATTGTTGCCAGGTGGTGTGGCTGTTGCAATCTTATCTCCCTTCGTTGGCCGTCTTTCTGATCGATTTGGGGATAAACGTCTGATAATTACTGGGATGACTCTGATGGGGCTGTCTACCTTATTCTTGTCCACCTATGCATCTGGTGCTTCACCTCTGTTAGTTTCCGTGGGGGTCCTCGGAGTAGGGATTGCTTTTGCATTCACGAATTCTCCCGCAAATAACGCCGCAGTAAGTGCACTCGATGCAGACAAGGTTGGTGTCGGAATGGGGATTTTCCAAGGTGCTTTGTACCTTGGAGCAGGAACTGGAGCAGGTATGATTGGAGCATTATTATCCGCTCGACGTGATGCTACTGAGCCGATAAATCCATTATATATATTGGACGCTATGTCCTACTCAGATGCGTTCCTTGCAGCTACAGGGGCAATACTCATTGCCTTAATAGCTGGATTAGGTTTAAAAAAGCGTGGGTAATAACTTAGTTATGTAAAGATTAGTTATTGTTTAGTTCATCTTCTATAGTTTAAGCTGTAAATAAATAGCTTAGGAATCACGCAAATTTGAATTTCTTAGAATAGAATACTTTTAAGTAACTCAACTTTCGTACACTGTTTTATTGGTGCGAAAGTTGAGTATGTTAAGGATGAAACAATGAAAACATTGGTGATCGTTTCTCACCCAGATATGCCAAATTTCTATTGGTATATACGAATCAGTCAATATCAGAAATTAGTGAATATCTTATATTTAACTCACAAAGTTACTTCACATCCGTGTTTAAAAAAGAAACAGGAAAAACGCCTTTTGAATATAGAAAGAGTGATTTGTAAAGCTGATGGCTAATGCAAAGAATCAATTGCGGCAATCCTTTTGTATCTTTTTCCAGTGTGGCTGCGGTTTCTGTTGACGGGAACAGCAGGGTTTATCGGGAATCTGGTGCCAGATGAGATAACAGATCAGTTACTTTACTTTTACCAGAAAGGGTGTAAGCTAAAACTTAGGCTAGCCATTGCGCTAGCGACTTGGTACAATAAGGTGGCAATTGAATTATATTAATAATCGATAGGAGGTAGAAGCAAATGAAATCTACAACTATAGTAACATTTAAAGAACTCCATGTATAGGTGGCTGTGACAAGCTTTACATGGAGTAGAATAATTATTGTCCAAAGCCACCTTTGCAATTGCTAGTACTAACGCAAAGGAGGATATGAAAATGCAATACAAAATAATTAATGGTGCCGTTTACTATGATGGTAATATGGTGTTGGAAAACATCGGTATTGAAATCAATGATAATGAAAAGATTGCTATTGTTGGTAGAAATGGATGTGGAAAAACAACCTTGCTAAAAGCTATTATAGGCGAAATTGAATTAGAAGAAGGAACTGGTGAAAGTGAGTTTCAAGTAATAAAGACCGGTAACCCTTATATTAGCTATTTAAGACAGATGCCTTTTGAAGATGAAAGTAGATCAATGGTGGATGAAGTCCGTACGGTATTTAAGACGCTTATTGATATGGAAAACAAGATGAAACAGCTGATAGATAAAATGGAGAATCAATATGATGATAAAATCATCAATGAATACTCTGATATCAGTGAAAGGTATATGGCTCTTGGAGGTCTAACCTACCAAAAAGAATATGAAACGATGATTCGTAGTATGGGTTTTACTGAAGCAGATGATAAAAAACCCATTTCTGAATTTTCAGGTGGTCAGCGAACTAAGATAGCTTTTATAAAAATACTTTTAACAAAGCCAGACATTCTATTACTTGATGAACCTACTAACCACCTTGATATAGAAACAATACAATGGTTGGAGAGTTATTTGAGAAGTTATAAATCTACATTGGTTATTATTTCCCATGATAGAATGTTTCTTAATCGAATTGTGGATAAGGTTTATGAAATCGAATGGGGAAAGACCAAATGTTATAAAGGTAATTATTCAGCCTTTGAGGAGCAAAAACGAGAAAATCATATCAAACAGCAAAAAGATTACGACTTGCAACAGATAGAAATTGAAAGGATTACACGCTTGATTGAACGTTTTCGTTATAAACCTACGAAAGCTAAAATGGTGCAATCTAAAATTAAATTATTACAGCGTATGCAAATATTAAATGCACCAGACCAATACGATACAAAAACTTATATGTCTAAATTTCAACCGAGAATCAGTAGTTCAAGGCAAGTATTAAGTGCTTCAGAACTTGTGATAGGCTATGATACTCCTCTTGCAAAGGTTAATTTCAACCTTGAAAGGGGACAGAAGCTTGGAATTGTTGGGAGTAATGGTATTGGTAAATCCACGTTGCTTAAAACACTTATGGGTGGTGTGGCAGCATTGTCTGGAGATTTTAAATTCGGATACAATGTTGAAATTAGCTATTTTGACCAACAGCTTGCTCAAATCAGTGGAGATGATACACTATTCGAAATTTTTCAAAGCGAATACCCTGAGCTAAATGACACAGAGGTCAGAACTGCTCTTGGCTCATTTCAGTTTAGTGGAGATGATGTTTTTAGACCGGTGTCCTCTTTGTCAGGTGGAGAAAAGGTTAGATTGACATTATGTAAATTATTATATAAACGTACTAATGTTTTAATCTTAGATGAACCGACAAACCACATGGATATTATTGGAAAAGAGAATTTAGAGAATATCTTATGCAGTTATCAAGGTACAATTATTTTTGTGTCACATGATAGATATTTTACTAATAAGATTGCTGACAGATTACTTGTTTTTGATAAGGATGGTGTAGAGTTTGTACAATCTACTTATGGTGAGTACGAGAAAAAAAGGATGAATTCTGAAAAGCCATTTAATAACATTAAAGTTGAGCAGAAAGTAGAGAAAAATAACACAGTAAAAGGCGATCGTAACTCCATTGAGAAGGAGAAGGTTAAGAAGGAGAAACGAATTGAAAAGCTTGAAGTGTTAATAAATCAATATGATGAAGAATTAGAAAGATTGAATAAAATCATTTCTGAACCAAACAATTCTTCTGATTATATAGTACTGACGGAAATACAAAAATCAATTGATGATGTTAAAAGGTGTCAGGGTAATTATTTTAATGAATGGGAACAGTTGATGAGAGAATTGGAAGTTATGTAATTTTTGAGTTATGCAATAAGGATGTAAAAGTGTTAATGATACATTCTGGTTGTTGAAAATGTAAAAAAATTAATGAATTTTTATTAGATATAATCGCTATGTGAAGACCTTTTGAGTTTGCCGCATAGCGGTTTTTATTATCTATACTTTGGAATTGTCAAGAAAAGTGTAGTCGTATAAACTCACTAAATTTCCTTTGATTGTTATGCTGCCAGAAGTTGTTCTTCCAGTAGCCCTCTGTATATAACAGGAGGATTGAGCAGGTGGTTTCTGTCGTTGCAGAACCAGATTCTAAATATGGGACTGAAGTATTTGATGAATATGTCATAAGTAAAGAATTTGAAAATGTTCAAGAGGTTATGACGTCTCAAATACAGCAGAAAGGAAGGTTAAGATAAGAGAAACTGAAGTTCAACAATAGTATTTAGATATAGGGTGATAAATCAGATTATATTGTGATTTGTAGAATTGCTTGCCTTGGTGCTAAATAGGTATGGTAATAATGTACTAATCGATTGTTTTGTAGTAAAAAAGCAACAGATAATTAGGATATTTTTCTTGTATTGTTCGTTAAAAAGAGCCAAACGAAGTATATTTTCTCATAGAAGTTGAACATAGTAGACTGATTATTGCCACTGTAAAAAATGAGGAATGTATCCTGTGTTACAGTTATTCCATTAATGAGAGATGAGGATAAAGATAGATTTGTACAGGGAATTGAGAAATTTAACGTTTAAACAAAATCTAGTTCATCCTTTACACTATCCGTTGGGATAGTATACGTCACAAATGTGCGTACTTACATTTTGAATTTTCTTAAGTATAATACTCATTATGATGACACCTAGATAACAATTCAAACCCGATGCAAGTGTAACTGCATCAAAAATCAATTTTGAATCCTAATTAGTTAAAGAGAGGTAGCAGAAATGACAATTTTGTATTTTACCGCAACAGGAAACAGTCTTTATGTTGCGAAAAGACTTGGTGGAAAACTAATATCCATCCCACAAATGATAAAAGAGAATAAATATGAGTTCTCAGACGAGAGGATAGGTATTGTATTCCCGGTTTTTCACGTTAATATCCCGCCATATATTAGAGATTTTTTAGAACGCTCTATTTTTAATTGCAAATATCTATTTGTTATTGCAACATATGGAGAATATGCAGGTTCAACTGCAGATGAAGTGAAAAAGATTTTAGACAAACGTTCAATACCAGCCAATTATATAAATAATATACAAATCGTTAAGTATATGAAAAATTCTATAGAAACTTCTCTCAATTAGGCTAATTTTATTGCAATAACAGGTGCCTACTTTTAAAACAACCGATTTATTAATAAATATTGAAAATTTTTAGGAAGAATAAAGCGTTCTCTTGTGAAATTAGAGAACGCTTTATTACTTTAATTTACTGAAACAATTTGTAACTATTGAAAATAGAAAGAAATTGTTCCTTCGATAGTTTATTAATATTAGTGACATTTGCATGCTTCAAAGCCTGTCGGAATTGGTTTTTAGTAAAAAGAACGCGATATTCACGGTTTACCCACTTATAAACAAAAGATTGATACTCTTTGTAGTCCTTCTTTAAAATCAATGGTTGATGTCGTTCAAGAACAATCAATACAGAGTCTACATTCGGTTTAGGGTGAAAATATGCTCGTGGCACTTTTTTGAGAACTCTTATGTCCAATTCCACCATCAATAGCAAACCTAAAGCTCGTTTCGTATTTTGTAATCTTTTTGCAAAACCATTCTCCACAATAAGGTAACTATATTTCGAATTGCTTTCAAAAGCAATTTTTTTGACAATATCAGTACTGATGTTAAAGGGGATATTACCAAATATTTTATAGTCTTTGTTTTTGGGGAAGTTAAATTTCAGAATATCCGTATGGATAACTTTTATATTCTGAAAAGGCTTCACGACTTTTTGGGTGACTTGACACAAGTCCTCATCAATTTCTATAGAATCCACCCACCGACTCATTTTGACAAGTTCTTTGGTAAAATGACCTTTTCCTGATCCAATTTCTATTACATTATCTTGTTTATTTATATTCGTATGATTCAATATCTCTTTTACATGCTTTTTAGAAGTAATAAAATTTTGAGTGTCCTTTGGGTTTTTCTGGTTCATTATAACCTTCTCCTTACCATTTTTTTCATTATGAATGAGATAAAGTAATATCTACTACTGCGATACTAGTGCACATACTTGAAACCTCCTTACGTAACTGATTATATCATTTCTGTTTACTTTTTAGAATAAAGCTCTATATGTAATTTTGCACTTGACACTTCAGTTGGACGTTTTCTTCAAA
>NZ_JBFOHH010000012.1:0-4176 GCF_040888205.1 Enterococcus sp. C102(2024)
CTCTTTTTCAAAATAAACATAAAAGCCCTTTAAAGAGGGCTTTTATATATTAATCACAAATCACTTATCACAAATCACAAGTGATTAATCACAAATCACTTGTGATTTGTGATTCTTAATGATACAATATTACTATACAAAAAAAGAATGGGGCGTAGTTATGGAGAAGGAAAAACTAAAAATACTTGAAGAATTAAGACGTATTTTAAACAATAAAAATGAAGCAATTATTATCTTGAATAATTACTTTAAAGGTGGTGTTGGAAAGTCCAAATTATCGACTATGTTTGCTTACTTGACAGACAAATTGAATTTAAAAGTTTTAATGATCGATAAGGACTTACAGGCAACATTGACAAAAGACTTAGCAAAAACTTTTGAGGTAGAATTGCCACGTGTCAATTTTTATGAAGGCTTGAAAAATGGAAACTTGGCTTCTTCTATTGTTCATTTGACTGATAATTTAGACTTGATCCCTGGCACGTTTGATTTGATGTTACTGCCAAAATTAACTCGCTCATGGACTTTTGAAAATGAAAGTAGATTGCTTGCTACTCTTTTAGCACCTTTAAAAAGTGACTATGATCTCATTATTATTGATACTGTACCAACGCCAAGCGTTTATACAAATAATGCAATCGTGGCGAGTGATTACGTTATGATCCCTTTACAAGCAGAAGAAGAAAGTACAAACAACATTCAAAACTATATTTCCTATTTGATTGATTTACAAGAACAATTTAACCCTGGACTAGATATGATCGGTTTTGTTCCTTATTTAGTTGATACGGACAGCGCAACGATAAAATCAAACCTGGAAGAACTGTACAAGCAACATAAAGAAGATAACTTGGTTTTCCAAAATATTATCAAGCGAAGTAATAAAGTAAGTACCTGGTCTAAAAATGGAATTACAGAACACAAAGGCTATGACAAAAAAGTTTTATCCATGTATGAGAACGTATTTTTTGAAATGCTTGAGCGAATTATTCAATTAGAAAACGAAAAAGAATAGAATCACAAATCACAAGTGATTAATCACAAATCACTTGTGATTTGTGATTGTTGATGATAAAATAAGAATAAGAAGAAATAGAAAGAAGTGAGTGATTGTGGGAAATTTAGGCGCACAAAAAGCAAAACGAAATGATACACCAATCAGTGCAAAAAAAGATATAATGGGAGATAAGACGGTTCGTGTTCGTGCTGACTTACACCATATTATAAAAATTGAAACAGCAAAAAATGGCGGAAACGTAAAAGAAGTTATGGATCAAGCCTTAGAAGAATATATACGGAAATATTTACCTGATAAACTTTAAAAAGGAGTGAAAATGAAATGGCAGTTACGTATGAAAAAACATTTGAAATAGAGATCATTAACGAATTATCGGCAAGCGTTTATAATCGAGTATTAAACTATGTTTTGAACCATGAACTAGATACTAAAAATACTCGTTTACTAGAAGTGAATCTTTTAAATCAATTAGAAGTGGCACAAGAAGTTGATTTATTTCAACAACCATTTGAAGAATTACAAGCTATTCATGAGTATTGGCGGTCAATGAATCAATATTCAAAACAAATTTTGACAAAAGAGAAAGTGGCTTAACATGGCGAATATTACTGACTTCACCGAAAAGCAATTTGAAGATCGTTTAGAAAAGAATGTTGAACGACTAACTAAAAATAGACTAGCGGTTGAATCGCCAACCGCTTTTTTACTTGGTGGGCAACCAGGATCAGGTAAAACTAGTTTGCGATCGGCAATTTCCGAAGAGACACAAGGAAATGTTGTTATCATTGATAATGATACGTTCAAACAACAGCACCCTAATTTTGATGAACTAGTGAAACTTTATGAAAAAGACGTAGTAAAATACGTTACCCCTTATTCTAATCGCATGACAGAAGCGATCATAAGCCGTTTGAGAGATAAAGGGTATAATTTAGTGATTGAAGGTACAGGACGAACAACAGACGTTCCTATTCAAACCGCAACAATGCTTCAAGCCAAAGATTATGAAACAAAAATGTATGTCATGGCAGTACCTAAAATCAACTCATATTTAGGAACAATTGAACGGTATGAAACTATGTATGCAGATGATCCAATGACAGCCAGGGCAACACCAAAACAAGCGCATGATATTGTTGTCAAAAACTTACCGACCAATTTAGAAACCCTTCATAAAACGGGCTTATTTAGCGATATAAGGCTTTACAATAGAGAAGGAGTGAAACTCTATTCAAGCTTAGAAACGCCTTCCATTAGTCCGAAAGAGACCTTAGAAAGAGAATTAAATCGTAAAGTATCAGGGAAAGAAATTCAACCGACTTTGGAGAGAATAGAGCAAAAAATGGTTCAAAATCAACACCAAGAAACCCCTGAATTTAAAGCAATTCAACAAAAAATGGAAAGCTTGCAGCCACCTACACCACCAATACCCAAAACACCTAAACTTCCAGGGATTTAAACCTTAAAAAAGTAAAAGAGTAGTTACCAAAAAACGGTAACTACTCTTTTTTTATAAAAACATTTCCTCATTTTTTAAAAGCTGATCGAGAAATAAAGCACACAACTGTATTCTTTCTTTTTTCAGTTGGTACATTTTGCAGTCTGTAACGTGCCATTTACTGTTTGTTACCTTAACATATCCAGTCGAAAACACAAGGGTATATAAACGAGCAAGCTCGCCCTTGTGTTTTCTTTGTGTCTATGTTGCGTTCTCGTCACAGCAAACGACACGAACACACTGGCGAAAATGAACCAACAAAACGAAAAAAGAAAGGAGCGTACACTGTAATTTATTTCTAGCTTTTAAAACATGAGGAAAACAGCTTCACTTCCTCAAACGCCTAACAAAAATGGTTGTCAAAAAACTAAAAATCAAAAAAAGAAAAGAGGAAAAGAAAATGGAAAAAACAAAAAAATTACAATTAGAAGATTTTACAGAAAATGGGTTTTATGGAACACAAGAACAGCAATATCTAAAAGCTCAAGTAAGAGAAGAGCTAAAAGAGCAAGGCTTTATCATAGATAGCAGTTTTGAGGGCGATTTTAAAACATGGATAGGTGTATACGCAAGACCAAAAGATAAACCGACCTACTTAGACCCTCAAAACGATAAAGAAGCAGAAGAACAAGAGCAATATTCTATTAACGGCTTTAAACAAGATTTTAGCGAATGGTTTGAGTGGGAAATAAAAAATTTGAAAATTAAAGAAATGTAAAAAAAAAGCCTAGCAAAAAAAGTAAGTAGTTCAGTTTTGGAGTACAAAATGACAAAATGTACTTCAAAATGGACTACTTTTTTCATTTTAACTTACATACCAAATTACATACAAAATGATTTATAAAATGCAATTGAAAATGATAATTGAATGAAAATTTGTGATTTTGTGGTATTATGATAATATAACTTATAGAAAAAATTGCTTATTCAACTAACGGGCAGGATAATGAGAAAAGGTTTTTTGATAGAAATAAGAAATTAGATGGTAAATTAGTTAAAAAGGCTGTGTTATAAATGAAAGTTTCTTTGATTGCTGCGATGGATAAGAATAGAGTGATTGGCAAAGAGAATGACATTCCTTGGAGGATTCCCAAGGACTGGGAATATGTTAAAAATACTACAAAGGGACATCCGATAATATTAGGTAGGAAGAACCTTGAATCAATCGGAAGAGCCTTACCTGACAGAAGAAATATTATTCTGACGAGAGATAAGGGGTTTACCTTTAATGGTTGTGAAATTGTTCATTCAATAGAAGATGTTTTTGAGTTATGTAAAAACGAAGAAGAAATTTTTATTTTCGGAGGAGAACAGATTTATAATTTGTTTTTCCCTTATGTTGAGAAAATGTACATCACAAAAATACATCATGAATTCGAAGGAGATACTTTTTTTCCAGAAGTGAATTATGAGGAATGGAATGAGGTATTTGCCCAAAAAGGGATAAAGAATGATAAAAATCCGTATAACTACTATTTTCATGTATATGAAAGAAAAAACGGTTCTGTTGCAAAGTTTTAAATAAAGAATAAAATCCCTTACGGTATCTATGATTTAATCTGGGATTCCCAATAATACCTTGATTTCAGTACAGACCGAAAACCCGAAGAGAGTGCCTTCTTTTCGGGTTTTCTTATATAATCCTCGGATGGCTTCCATG
>NZ_JBFOHH010000013.1:0-3910 GCF_040888205.1 Enterococcus sp. C102(2024)
CATAATAGAGCGTGGCGTAAGGTCTACCAGTTGGGCAAGATATTCCTGTGTCCACCCTTTTGCTTCCCGAGCTTTTTTTATCGCTATACCTAACGGCTTAAAATCAAGTTTTCTTTCATCTTGGTACATTTTAATATCACCCTATATCATTGTACATTTCGGGTGATGATATTTGAACGAAGTATGATTTTATGTTTAGTAGTGTATAATTTCGTATTAGTGGAGAGAAAATTGCTATTATTCGTCATTCCGTATATAATAATTATATACTCTTTGCGAAAGGAAGTTGATATTATGGATTACATTTCTGTGAAAGCCGCTTCTGAAAAATGGGGCATATCGGAAAGACGGATACAAAAATTATGTGAGGAAAATCGCATTGACGGAACTGAAAAATTTGGTCGTGCATGGATGATACCAAAAGATGCAGAAAAACCCGTTGATGGACGTATGAAAACAAGGAACAAACAGGAGGAGAATCATGGAATTTAATGAAAAGCTACAACAGCTTAGGACTGGAAAGAACTTAACGCAGGAACAACTTGCGGAGCAATTATATGTATCAAGAACAGCCATTTCAAAATGGGAAAGCGGCAAGGGTTACCCTAACATTGAGTCGCTCAAGTGTATTTCTAAATTCTTTTCTGTGACCATAGATGAACTACTATCGGGCGAAGAACTGATTACACTTGCCGAAACTGAAAATCGTTCCAACTTGAAAAAGATTTACAACTATATTTATGGAATATTGGATATGATGGCAGTTGCGTTTATATTTCTTCCGTTATATGGAAACTCTGTTGGCGGTTATGTTTATGCGGTCAATCTACTATCATTTACAGCCACCACACCATTCAATCTTGCAGTCTACTGGAGTGCTTTTGCCGCCTTGATTGTAATAGGGATTGCTAAAATAATACTTACCCATTTAGATAAAGAAACATGGGGCGGCATTGCTACAAAATGCTCCCTTGGACTCACTGCTTTGGCTATCTGTTTCTTAGCAGCAGCAAGAGAACCATATATAACAGCACTTATGTTTCTGCTGTTTGTCGCAAAAATAGTTGTTTGGATTAAGCAGAACGGAACAAAGTAAAAACGATATAAATCCCTTGAAATAGGCTCTGACACGATAAGTGTCGGGGCTTTTTTTCATGTTGACATGATAGATGTAGGCGATGTGACGGTAGGTTTCTTGGCTTTTGATATAGCTCCTGTGATAATAAAATTGTGGTCAGTGAAAACAAGAACAGCAACCAACGGAAAGGAAAATCAAATATGGATTATATCATTGAAACAGAAAATCTTACGAAGCGATACGGAACAGCCACCGTTGTCGATAAGGTCAATCTTCATGTGCCAACGGGCAAAATTTATGGTTTGCTCGGCAGAAACGGAGCAGGCAAAACCACAGCAATGAAAATGATGTTGCAGCTTGCTTTCCCAACGGAGGGAACGGTACGCTTGTTTGGCACAAACTATAAGGAAAATATCCATACCCTTTATAGCAAAGTAGGCTCTATTATCGAAACACCGGGATTTTACAGTAATTTAACAGGGTATGAGAATTTGCAAATTCTCGCTAAACTGCGAGGGGGAGTATCTAAAAGTGGAGTAGAAAAAGCTCTTGAAGTTGTGGGGCTGCATAAGGAGAAAAGAAAAGTCTTTTCCGATTATTCCCTCGGAATGAAGCAACGGCTTGGTATTGCCGCCGCCATTATGCACGAGCCGGAGCTTTTAATACTTGACGAACCGATTAACGGACTTGACCCCATTGGAATAGTTGAAATACGCTCACTTTTATCTGAACTTAGTCACAATCATGGCATTACCATTTTTATCTCAAGCCATGTTTTAAGCGAGATTGAACAGATAGCAGATATTATCGGCGTTATGCACGAGGGGCATTTAGTAGAGGAAGTGAATATATCCGAGCTTCACAAAAGGAATCGAAAATACATTCAATTTGATTTATCTGACAGTGAGATAGCTGGAAAGATTTTAGAAAGCCACTACCACATGACGGATTTTACAGTGCAGGACGGTACGGTGAGAATTTATGACTTTAGCCAAAGTGTTGGAGAAATCAATCGAGAATTTGCACGAAATGGACTGCTCGTGACAAGGATAGATGATAGTGAGGAAAACTTAGAGGACTACTTTTCTAAACTGATTGGAGGTGGCGGTATTGCTTAATCTTATTTCTTGTGAATTATTAAAACTAAAGCGTTCAAAAATGGTGCTAATTAGTGTGGCAGGGGTATTATCTACCCCACTTTTGATGTTAATAGAAGCCTTGCAAACACATTTTGATAAGCCGGAGATTATCTTTACCTTGTCTGACATATACAGCGACAGTGTACTGTATATCATGCTGCTGGTAAACATTATGATATATGTGGCAATTGCAGCTTACTTGTTTAGCAGAGAGTACACAGAAAGCACACTCAAAACCATATTGCCCATACCCATTTCAAGGACAAAACTATTAATTGGAAAATTTTGCACCCTGCTTCTTTGGATTGTTATGCTCACCCTTGTAACATGGGCAGGTATATTTATCGCTTGTGGGCTATATCACGCTGTCTTTACATTGGAGGGATATAGCTTACTAGTGGCAATAGTATGGCTCCCCAAGTTTTTGTTTGGCAGTATCCTGATGTTTTTAACAGTTTCTCCTTTTGTGTTTGTTGCTATGAAAACAAAAGGATTTGTCGCCCCGATGATTGGCTCTGCCGTGATTGTCATGGGAAGTGCCGCACTTTCAAATCAAGAATGGGGAGCGTTGTATCCGTGGACAGCCACCTATTTCTTGGTGCAGGGTAAACTTCAGAGTACCGGCTATCCTACACTGCTGTCTGTATCTATTATTATTCTTGTATCAGCAGTTGGTTTTCTTATGACCTTTCATCATTTTAAAAAGGAGGATTTGAAATAATGGTACTTGATTTTATAGAAATTTTAAAAGTTATTTTTCTTGGAATTGTTGAGGGTATTACTGAGTGGCTACCTATCAGCAGCACAGGACATATGATTCTTGCGGACAAATTTATCACACTTAATATGAGCGAAGCATTTAAAGAAATGTTTTTTGTTGTTATTCAACTTGGAGCTATACTCGCAGTGGTTGTAATGTTTTGGAACAAGATGTTTCCATTTCAGCTAAAGGATAAATCGCAGCCACTTGTTAAAAAGGATACTTTCTCGTTGTGGTTCAAGGTTGCGGTAGCTTGTGTACCGTCAGCTATTATGGGGATTTTATTTGATGATTATTTGGATGCTTACCTCCAAACCCCCATTGTGATTTCAATCATGTTAATCTTTTATGGTTTGTTATTCATTCTCATAGAAAATTGGAATAAAAAGCGTACTCCTACTACTATGGCACTTTCTGACATCAGCTATAAAACAGCAATCTTGATAGGGGCATTTCAAGTGTTATCACTTATACCCGGCACATCACGGTCGGGAGCAACGATTATAGGTGCTTTACTCCTAGGAGTTTCACGAGTGGCAGCAGCAGAGTTTACTTTTTTCCTCGCAGTACCTACTATGCTTGGAGCAAGTGCTTTTAAGCTGTTAAAATTCGGGTTTGATTTTACAAGTGCAGAACTGCTCGCTCTTGTTCTCGGTATGGCTGTGGCATTTGCGGTATCTGTCTTAGTAATTAAATTCCTAATGAACTTTATCAAAAAACATGATTTTAAGGTGTTTGGTTGGTATCGAATTGTGCTTGGTATACTTGTTGTACTTACAACAGTAATGTGATAGAAAAACAATTCCATAAGCAATAATCTGCCGCACGACGGCAAAAGAAAAAAGCCGTCGTACAGCAGACATATTTTCACGCCTATGAAACGGTGGCTTTGATTTTCAGAGCCGCCGTTTCTTTGCGTTTACACAAACCAAT
>NZ_JBFOHH010000014.1:0-3238 GCF_040888205.1 Enterococcus sp. C102(2024)
TCGCGTGGCGACGTCCTACTCTCACAAAGGGAAACCCTTCACTACAATCGGCGCTAAGAAGCTTAACTTCTGTGTTCGGCATGGGAACAGGTGTATCCTTCTCGCTATCGCCACCACACTGGGTGTTGTTTCTTATTGAGTTGAATCTTCATTCACTCAAAACTGGATTGAAGTTTGAATCAAAATAACCAAGTTGCTTTTACTTATCCATTCTTTGGTTAAGTCCTCGACCGATTAGTATTGGTCCGCTCCAACTATCACTAGCCTTCCACTTCCAACCTATCTACCTGATCATCTCTCAGGGGTCTTACTTTCTTAAAGAAATGGGAAATCTCATCTTGAGGTGGGCTTCACACTTAGATGCTTTCAGCGTTTATCCCTTCCCTACATAGCTACCCAGCAATGCCCTTGGCAGAACAACTGGTACACCAGCGGTAAGTCCATCCCGGTCCTCTCGTACTAAGGACAGCTCCTCTCAAATTTCCAACGCCCGCGACGGATAGGGACCGAACTGTCTCACGACGTTCTGAACCCAGCTCGCGTGCCGCTTTAATGGGCGAACAGCCCAACCCTTGGGACCGACTACAGCCCCAGGATGCGACGAGCCGACATCGAGGTGCCAAACCTCCCCGTCGATGTGGACTCTTGGGGGAGATAAGCCTGTTATCCCCAGGGTAGCTTTTATCCGTTGAGCGATGGCCCTTCCATGCGGAACCACCGGATCACTAAGCCCGACTTTCGTCCCTGCTCGACTTGTAGGTCTCGCAGTCAAGCTCCCTTCTGCCTTTACACTCTTCGAATGATTTCCAACCATTCTGAGGGAACCTTTGGGCGCCTCCGTTACCTTTTAGGAGGCGACCGCCCCAGTCAAACTGCCCATCTGACACTGTCTCCCACCACGATTAGTGGTGCGGGTTAGAGGGTTCATAACACAAGGGTAGTATCCCACCAACGCCTCCTCCGAAACTAGCGTTCCGGTCTCATCGGCTCCTACCTATCCTGTACATGTGGTACAAACACTCAATATCAAACTACAGTAAAGCTCCATGGGGTCTTTCCGTCCTGTCGCGGGTAACCTGCATCTTCACAGGTACTAAAATTTCACCGAGTCTCTCGTTGAGACAGTGCCCAAATCGTTACGCCTTTCGTGCGGGTCGGAACTTACCCGACAAGGAATTTCGCTACCTTAGGACCGTTATAGTTACGGCCGCCGTTTACTGGGGCTTCAATTCTGAGCTTCGCCGAAGCTAACCCATCCTCTTAACCTTCCAGCACCGGGCAGGCGTCAGCCCCTATACTTCATCTTACGATTTTGCAGAGACCTGTGTTTTTGATAAACAGTCGCTTGGGCCTATTCACTGCGGCTGACCGAAGTCAGCACCCCTTCTCCCGAAGTTACGGGGTCATTTTGCCGAGTTCCTTAACGAGAGTTCGCTCGCTCACCTTAGGATACTCTCCTCGACTACCTGTGTCGGTTTACGGTACGGGCAGTTGTTTTCTCACTAGAAGCTTTTCTTGGCAGTGTGACATCAGGAACTTCGCTACTATTATTTCGCTCCCCGTCACAACTTGTCCTTAGAGAGTAAAGCATTTAACTCTACTCAAGACTCATTGCTTGGACATGCACTTCCAATCGCATGCATTCCTTAGCCTACTGCGTCCCTCCATTGCTCAAACAAAAACAACTGGTACAGGAATATCAACCTGTTGTCCATCGCCTACGCCTATCGGCCTCGGCTTAGGTCCCGACTAACCCTGGGCGGACGAGCCTTCCCCAGGAAACCTTAGTCATACGGTGGACAGGATTCTCACCTGTCTTTCGCTACTCATACCGGCATTCTCACTTCTAAGCGCTCCAGCCGTCCTCACGATCGACCTTCAACGCCCTTAGAACGCTCTCCTACCACTACACCTAATGGTGTAGTCCACAGCTTCGGTAATATGTTTAGCCCCGGTACATTTTCGGCGCAGGGTCACTCGACTAGTGAGCTATTACGCACTCTTTAAATGGTGGCTGCTTCTAAGCCAACATCCTAGTTGTCTGTGCAACCCCACATCCTTTTCCACTTAACATATATTTTGGGACCTTAGCTGGTGGTCTGGGCTGTTTCCCTTTCGACTACGGATCTTATCACTCGCAGTCTGACTCCCGGATATAAATGAATGGCATTCGGAGTTTATCTGAATTCGGTAACCCGAGATGGGCCCCTAGTCCAAACAGTGCTCTACCTCCATCATTCTCAATTCCGAGGCTAGCCCTAAAGCTATTTCGGAGAGAACCAGCTATCTCCAAGTTCGTTTGGAATTTCTCCGCTACCCACACCTCATCCCCGCACTTTTCAACGTACGTGGGTTCGGTCCTCCAGTGCGTTTTACCGCACCTTCAACCTGGACATGGGTAGATCACATGGTTTCGGGTCTACGACTACATACTCATTCGCCCTATTCAGACTCGCTTTCGCTGCGGCTCCGTCTCTTCGACTTAACCTCGCATGCAATCGTAACTCGCCGGTTCATTCTACAAAAGGCACGCCATCACTCATTAACGAGCTTTGACTTGTTGTAGGCACACGGTTTCAGGATCTATTTCACTCCCCTTCCGGGGTGCTTTTCACCTTTCCCTCACGGTACTGGTTCACTATCGGTCACTAGGGAGTATTTAGCCTTGCGGGATGGTCCCCGCGGATTCCGACGGAATTTCTCGTGTTCCGCCGTACTCAGGATCCTCCTAGGTGTTGTTAGCATTTCGTCTACGGGGCTTTCACCCTCTTTAGCGGAATTTTCCAAATCCTTCAACTATACTAACAGACTACCATATTGGAGTCCTACAACCCCAACAAGCAAGCTTGTTGGTTTGGGCTCTTCCCGTTTCGCTCGCCGCTACTCAGGGAATCGAATTTTCTTTCTCTTCCTGCAGGTACTAAGATGTTTCAGTTCTCTGCGTCTACCTCTAATCAGCTATGTATTCACTGAAAAGTAATATCCTATAAAAGATATTGGGTTCCCCCATTCGGAAATCTCTGGATCATAGCTTACTTACAGCTCCCCAAAGCATATCGGTGTTAGTCCCGTCCTTCATCGGCTCCTAGTGCCAAGGCATCCACCGTGCGCCCTTATTCACTTAACCTTATCAACCTTACGGTTGGGTCTTGATCACTTCTTCTAGCGATAGAAGGTTAATCAATAAATAAGCAATTGAACTTATTAAAAAACTCATTCAACGCGGTGTTCTCGGTTT
>NZ_JBFOHH010000015.1:0-2542 GCF_040888205.1 Enterococcus sp. C102(2024)
TTATGGTTGTTCAAATTATCCTGAATGTAAGTTTACTTTAGCTGAACATTTTAGAAAGAAAAAATAAACGAGGAGTATGTAAATGAGATCAGAAAAAGAAATGATGGATTTAGTACTTTCTTTAGCAGAACAGGATGAACGTATTCGAATTGTGACCCTTGAGGGGTCACGCGCAAATATTAATATACCTAAAGATGAATTTCAGGATTATGATATTACATATTTTGTAAGTGATATAGAACCGTTTATATCTAATGATGACTGGCTTAATCAATTTGGGAATATAATAATGATGCAAAAGCCGGAGGATATGGAATTATTCCCACCTGAAGAAAAGGGATTTTCCTATCTTATGCTATTTGATGATTACAATAAAATTGATCTTACCTTATTGCCCTTGGAAGAGTTAGATAATTACCTAAAGGGCGATAAATTAATAAAGGTTCTAATTGATAAAGATTGTAGAATTAAAAGGGACATAGTTCCGACTGATATAGATTATCATGTAAGAAAGCCAAGCGCAAGGGAGTATGATGATTGCTGCAATGAATTTTGGAATGTAACACCTTATGTTATTAAAGGATTGTGCCGTAAGGAAATTTTATTTGCTATTGATCATTTTAATCAGATTGTTCGCCATGAGCTGCTGAGAATGATATCATGGAAGGTCGGCATCGAAACAGGCTTTAAATTAAGTGTAGGCAAGAACTATAAGTTTATTGAAAGGTATATATCCGAGGATTTGTGGGAGAAACTTTTGTCCACCTACCGGATGGATTCCTATGAAAACATATGGGAAGCATTATTTCTATGCCATCAATTGTTCAGGGCGGTATCCGGTGAGGTGGCGGAAAGGCTTCATTATGCCTATCCGGAGTATGATAGGAATATAACAAAATATACCAGGGACATGTATAAAAAATACACTGGTAAAACCGGCTGCCTGGATAGCACATATGCCGCTGATATAGAAGAGAGGCGGGAACAGTGATTACAGAAATGAAAGCAGGGCACCTGAAAGATATCGATAAACCCAGCGAACCATTTGAGGTGATAGGTAAGATTATACCGAGGTATGAAAACGAGAATTGGACCTTTACAGAATTACTCTATGAAGCGCCATATTTAAAAAGCTACCAAGACGAAGAGGATGAAGAGGATGAGGAGGCAGATTGCCTTGAATATATTGACAATACTGATAAGATAATATATCTTTACTACCAAGACGATAAATGCGTCGGAAAAGTTAAACTGCGAAAAAATTGGAACCGGTACGCTTATATAGAAGATATCGCCGTATGTAAGGATTTCAGGGGGCAAGGCATAGGCAGCGCGCTTATCAATATATCTATAGAATGGGCAAAGCATAAAAACTTGCATGGACTAATGCTTGAAACCCAGGACAATAACCTTATAGCTTGTAAATTCTATCATAATTGTGGTTTCAAAATCGGCTCCGTCGATACTATGTTATACGCCAACTTTGAAAACAACTTTGAAAAAGCTGTTTTCTGGTATTTAAGGTTTTAGAATGCAAGGAACAGTGAATTGGAGTTCGTCTTGTTATAATTAGCTTCTTGGGGTATCTTTAAATACTGTAGAAAAGAGGAAGGAAATAATAAATGGCTAAAATGAGAATATCACCGGAATTGAAAAAACTGATCGAAAAATACCGCTGCGTAAAAGATACGGAAGGAATGTCTCCTGCTAAGGTATATAAGCTGGTGGGAGAAAATGAAAACCTATATTTAAAAATGACGGACAGCCGGTATAAAGGGACCACCTATGATGTGGAACGGGAAAAGGACATGATGCTATGGCTGGAAGGAAAGCTGCCTGTTCCAAAGGTCCTGCACTTTGAACGGCATGATGGCTGGAGCAATCTGCTCATGAGTGAGGCCGATGGCGTCCTTTGCTCGGAAGAGTATGAAGATGAACAAAGCCCTGAAAAGATTATCGAGCTGTATGCGGAGTGCATCAGGCTCTTTCACTCCATCGACATATCGGATTGTCCCTATACGAATAGCTTAGACAGCCGCTTAGCCGAATTGGATTACTTACTGAATAACGATCTGGCCGATGTGGATTGCGAAAACTGGGAAGAAGACACTCCATTTAAAGATCCGCGCGAGCTGTATGATTTTTTAAAGACGGAAAAGCCCGAAGAGGAACTTGTCTTTTCCCACGGCGACCTGGGAGACAGCAACATCTTTGTGAAAGATGGCAAAGTAAGTGGCTTTATTGATCTTGGGAGAAGCGGCAGGGCGGACAAGTGGTATGACATTGCCTTCTGCGTCCGGTCGATCAGGGAGGATATCGGGGAAGAACAGTATGTCGAGCTATTTTTTGACTTACTGGGGATCAAGCCTGATTGGGAGAAAATAAAATATTATATTTTACTGGATGAATTGTTTTAGTACCTAGATTTAGATGTCTAAAAAGCTTTAACTACAAGCTTTTTAGACATCTAATCTTTTCTGAAGTACATCCGCAACTGTCCATACTCTGATGTTTTATATCTTTTCTAAAAGTTCGCTAGATA
>NZ_JBFOHH010000016.1:0-1990 GCF_040888205.1 Enterococcus sp. C102(2024)
AATGAAGCCATACTGTTCGCATATTTTTAGTGGATGATCAAACAAAATTCGATAGATTTTTTGTTCGTTCATCCATGGTTTTAGAAAAAAGAGCCAAAGAATTGTTTGAGTCTGGCAAAATAGAGAATCTGGAAATTGGGACGTTTCAAGGCTTATCTGATATTCATCAGTTTTTATTCCAAGATATTTACGACTTTGCAGGAAAAATTCGAGAAGTGAATATTGCGAAAGGAAACTTTCAATTTGCGCCCCGTATTTTTTTAGCGCAAACACTTGAATATATTGATAAATTACCTCAAGAAACATTTGATGAAATTATTGATAAGTACTCGGATATGAATGTGGCGCATCCTTTTAGGGAAGGCAATGGACAAGCCACTCGTATCTGGTTGGATTTAATTCTTAAAAATAAACTACACAAAATTGTCGATTGGAATCAAATTGATAAGGATGACTATTTAAATGCCATGATTCGTAGTACAGTCAGCACCAATGAATTAAAATATTTGATTCAAAAGGCTTTAACCGATGATTTAGGAAAAGAACAATTCTTTAAAGGAATTGATGCGAGTTATTATTACGAGGGCTATTACGAAATTAAAACAGAAGATCTATAAACACGATTTAAAGAAACAGACTGCTCAATATAAAACTTGAGCAGTCTGTTTCTTTTTTTGGATGATTTTGACCTTTGATTTTAAATTTTTGAAAAAAATAAAAAAAGGCGAAGCCTATTATATATTTATCTTATATATTTTAATCTTTTATTCTTTTGCGTGCCCAAAAATTCAGCAATAATAAGGCTATGCAGATTTTTATAGCAAGAAAAAACTGTGTATATAGCAAGAAAAAACTGTGTATATAGCAAGAAAAAACTATATAACCTTGCTATATTATGATATAATAAAAGCATAGAGAAAATTCACGACGAAATGACTTCTCTATGCCACCTTAAAATCACTCACAAAGGAGTAACTTTCTATGTCTAGTATACCAGAAAAACAAGAAAATCAAAAGCAGGTGCTGACCTTGAATGAACTGTCAAAAAGAAAAGTGGTAGAGCATAACAGCTTGATTACGTCTATTGCTAAAATGGATAAAACCCCACTGAAAATGTTTGAGTTAGCGGTGTCTTATATCAATACCGAAGAGCCACCAAAAGACAATATTATTTATCTCTCAAAGAGAGACCTTTTCGCTTTCTTTAAAGTATCCGATAATGACAAGCATAGTCGCTTTAAAGAAGCGATTGAGAAAATGCAAAAACAAGCCTTTTTTCAAATCAAAGAAGAAGCAGGCAAAGGTTTTAAATTTAAAAGCATTGTTCCTATACCTTACGTGGAATGGACAGATTATCATGATGAAGTAAAAATTGAATTTCATCGTGAAATTATGCCTTACTTAATCAATCTTAAAAAGAATTTTACACAACATGCTTTGTCTGACTTAGCAGAATTAAATAGCAAGTACAGCATTATCTTATATCGTTGGTTATCCATGAATTATAACCAGTACGAGCATTACAGCGTTAAAGGCGTACGGCGAGCCGAACAAGTAGAAAGCTACCGAAATCCGTCTATTTCAATTAAAGAATTGCGTATCATGACTGATACTGTAAATGATTATGAACGGTTTCAGAGTTTAGAAACATGGATATTAAAAAAACCGTTGGAAGAAATCAACGCCCATACGTCTTTTGACGTGACTTATGACAAAATCAAAAAAGGACGGAGCATTGACTCTATTGTCTTTCATATCGAGAAGAAACGGTGTGCAGACGATAATAGCTACAAACTCAATGATAAAATGTATCAAGCAGAACAAGCAAAGAAAGAAGAAATAGAAGATAGGCTAGCTATTGAAGCAATGAAAAATAAATATACTAAGCTATTACTCGATAATATGCTTCTAAATTCTTATGAAATGACAGATACAGCAATTATGGCAGGCTTACAGCAACATGTTTATCCTCTCTATGATGAGTTGAAAG
>NZ_JBFOHH010000018.1:0-1145 GCF_040888205.1 Enterococcus sp. C102(2024)
AAGTTATGGAAATAAGACTTAGAAGCAAACTTAAGAGTGTGTTGATAGTGCATTATCTTAAAATTTTGTATAATAGGAATTGAAGTTAAATTAGATGCTAAAAATTTGTAATTAAGAAGGAGGGATTCGTCATGTTGGTATTCCAAATGCGTAATGTAGATAAAACATCTACTGTTTTGAAACAGACTAAAAACAGTGATTACGCAGATAAATAAATACGTTAGATTAATTCCTACCAGTGACTAATCTTATGACTTTTTAAACAGATAACTAAAATTACAAACAAATCGTTTAACTTCTGTATTTATTTACAGATGTAATCACTTCAGGAGTGATTACATGAACAAAAATATAAAATATTCTCAAAACTTTTTAACGAGTGAAAAAGTACTCAACCAAATAATAAAACAATTGAATTTAAAAGAAACCGATACCGTTTACGAAATTGGAACAGGTAAAGGGCATTTAACGACGAAACTGGCTAAAATAAGTAAACAGGTAACGTCTATTGAATTAGACAGTCATCTATTCAACTTATCGTCAGAAAAATTAAAACTGAATACTCGTGTCACTTTAATTCACCAAGATATTCTACAGTTTCAATTCCCTAACAAACAGAGGTATAAAATTGTTGGGAATATTCCTTACCATTTAAGCACACAAATTATTAAAAAAGTGGTTTTTGAAAGCCGTGCGTCTGACATCTATCTGATTGTTGAAGAAGGATTCTACAAGCGTACCTTGGATATTCACCGAACACTAGGGTTGCTCTTGCACACTCAAGTCTCGATTCAGCAATTGCTTAAGCTGCCAGCGGAATGCTTTCATCCTAAACCAAAAGTAAACAGTGTCTTAATAAAACTTACCCGCCATACCACAGATGTTCCAGATAAATATTGGAAGCTATATACGTACTTTGTTTCAAAATGGGTCAATCGAGAATATCGTCAACTGTTTACTAAAAATCAGTTTCATCAAGCAATGAAACACGCCAAAGTAAACAATTTAAGTACCATTACTTATGAGCAAGTATTGTCTATTTTTAATAGTTATCTATTATTTAACGGGAGGAAATAATTCTATGAGTCGCTTTTGTAAATTTGGAAAGTTACACGTTACTAAAGGGAATGGAGATAAATTATTAG
>NZ_JBFOHH010000019.1:0-610 GCF_040888205.1 Enterococcus sp. C102(2024)
ATGCACCCAAAGGGAGTCGAACCCCTAACCTTTTGATTCGTAGTCAAACACTCTATCCAGTTGAGCTATGGGTGCTAAATATAAAACAATGCCGAGGACCGGAATCGAACCGGTACGGTGATCACTCACCGCAGGATTTTAAGTCCTGTGCGTCTGCCAGTTCCGCCACCCCGGCGTAATGAATTGGCTAAGCGGAAAACGGGGTTCGAACCCGCGACCCCCACCTTGGCAAGGTGGTGCTCTACCACTGAGCTATTTCCGCAAAATGGTGCCGGCTAAAGGACTTGAACCCTCGACCCTCTGATTACAAATCAGATGCTCTACCAACTGAGCTAAGCCGGCTAAATATGCGGGTGAAGGGACTTGAACCCCCACGCCTTGCGGCGCTAGATCCTAAATCTAGTGCGTCTGCCAATTCCGCCACACCCGCAAATGAAATATGAATATGAGCCGTACAGGGCTCGAACCTGTGACCCTCTGATTAAAAGTCAGATGCTCTACCAACTGAGCTAACGGCTCAAAAAATGGAGGTTAACGGGATCGAACCGCTGACCCCCTGCTTGTAAGGCAGGTGCTCTCCCAGCTGAGCTAAACCTCCAAAAACAACAAT
>NZ_JBFOHH010000020.1:0-587 GCF_040888205.1 Enterococcus sp. C102(2024)
GGTTCTGTTGCAAAGTTTCCGATAAGCTCATTTTGAGGTAAAATAATTGAAAAAGATAGCTTGGAGGAATGAAGATGACTCAGTTCAAAGGAAAACAATTTCAAAAAGACGTGATTATCGTAGCCGTCGGCTACTATCTTCGGTACAACCTGAGTTATCGTGAAGTGCAGGAAATTCTGTATGACCGAGGAATTCACGTTTGTCACACCACAATTTACCGTTGGGTGCAAGAATACGGAAAGATTCTTTATCAAATTTGGAAAAAGAAAAACAAACAGTCCTTTTATTCATGGAAAATGGACGAGACTTATATCAAAATTAAAGGAAAGTGGCATTATTTATATCGCGCTATCGATGTAGATGGCTTAACCTTAGATATCTGGTTACGGAAAAAGCGCGACACACAGGCTGCGTATGCTTTTCTAAAACGACTGAAGAACCAGTTTGGAGAACCAAAGGTTCTAGTAACGGATAAAGCACCCTCTATTAAGAGTGCCTTCAGAAAGCTTCAGAAAAATGGACTGTATATAACAACAGAACATCGAACAATCAAGTATCTGAATAATCTGATTGAACAAGACCATCGT
>NZ_JBFOHH010000021.1:0-573 GCF_040888205.1 Enterococcus sp. C102(2024)
GAGGCAGTGCGTAAACTTCGATAGAATTTATTGCGTCTCTTTACTGGACGATGGTCTTGTTCAATCAAATTATTCAGGTATTTAATGGTACGATGTTCTGTCCCTTGATAAAAGCCGTATTCTTTTAGTTTCTTAAAGGCACTTGTAATAGAGGGGGCTTTATCTGTGACTACAACCTTCGGTTCATCAAACTGCTTCACTAACCGCTTAAGAAAAGCATAGGCTGCTTGTGTGTCCCGTTTTTTACGTAACCAAATATCCAAGGTTAAACCATCTGCATCGATGGCTCGATACAAATAATGCCATTTTCCTTTAATTTTGATGTACGTTTCATCCATTTTCCATGAATAAAAGGATTTTTTATTTTTCTTTTTCCAAATTTGATAGAGTAGTTTGCCATATTCTTGCACCCAACGATAAATCGTCGTATGAGAAACGTTAATGCCACGATCATATAAGATTTCTTGAACTTCACGATAGCTAAGGTTATAACGAAGATAGTAGCCCACGGCTACAATAATCACATCCTGCTGAAATTGCTTTCCTTTAAAATGATTCATCGTCATTCCTCCT
>NZ_JBFOHH010000022.1:0-531 GCF_040888205.1 Enterococcus sp. C102(2024)
GTATTACCTTTATACCACCCTTTTAGCTTGTAGACTTTCCCATTACTTGTTTTATACGTACTTGGTAGCGTCCCACTTTGCGTAAACGTGTAATCAGTATTCGTGATATTTGTTTTTTTCCCTTGGGTGAAGCCTGTTGGGGCTGTAATTTTTACACCATTGGTGTCAACGAAATTCTCGGTGACCTTACGATTGGTTAATTGATAGTAAACCGTTCCTACTGTTGTGTAATAACTTTCTAATTTATATGGATTAGTCGCTACAAATAATCGACTATACATATAATTGGATCCACTAGCAAATTCATTCATTTTAAACTGTGTCGCTGTCACTTTACTTAAACCATAATACAATGGCGCATTATTATGTGGTGCACCGATTAATGTATTGCCCACAGTTGAATACTGATTAAACGTAGCTTGTGTATAAGCATTGCCTGTGTAAAGAGAGATATTTTCATAAAATTTTGGAATAGTAATTCTCGTATTAGTCGTTCCGTAGTTATTCACACCGCCTAAAGATACATCTGCT
>NZ_JBFOHH010000023.1:0-489 GCF_040888205.1 Enterococcus sp. C102(2024)
ATTTTTTAAATGAAGCAAAAACTTTTTATTTTGCAACCGTTGAAGGAGACCAGCCAAGGGTCAGACCGTTTAATGCAGCCATGGAGAGGAATGGCAAGGTCTATCTTGGTACAACCAATCAGAAAAAAGTTTATCAGCAGTTATTGGCAAATTCAAAGGTGGAAGTCTCAGGTATGGCAAAAGGAAAATGGATTCGGCTCACCGGCGAAGCCGTAATTGATGATACCGTGGAAGCAAGGGAAGCAATGCTTGAAGCAAATCCGCCTTTGAGAGATTGGTATAGCGCTGATGATGGGAAATTCACCGTATTTTATTTGAAAAACATGCAGGCAGTTTTATATTCCTTTACAGGAGATCCGGAGATATTAGATAATTAATCAAAACATGCAGCCCAAGTGTAGAATGAACTGACCCCCATAAGTTAGACCAAAAATCTAACTTATGGGAGGTCATTTTTTATGGCAAAATACAGTTATGAATTTAAGTTAC
>NZ_JBFOHH010000024.1:0-473 GCF_040888205.1 Enterococcus sp. C102(2024)
TTGAGAGTAGACCTCTCAAAACTGAACAAAGTAAAGACGAAATGTGTATTTCCGTAATATTCCTTAGAAAGGAGGTGATCCAGCCGCACCTTCCGATACGGCTACCTTGTTACGACTTCACCCCAATCATCTATCCCACCTTAGGCGGCTGGCTCCAAAAAGGTTACCTCACCGACTTCGGGTGTTACAAACTCTCGTGGTGTGACGGGCGGTGTGTACAAGGCCCGGGAACGTATTCACCGCGGCGTGCTGATCCGCGATTACTAGCGATTCCGGCTTCATGCAGGCGAGTTGCAGCCTGCAATCCGAACTGAGAGAAGCTTTAAGAGATTTGCATGACCTCGCGGTCTAGCGACTCGTTGTACTTCCCATTGTAGCACGTGTGTAGCCCAGGTCATAAGGGGCATGATGATTTGACGTCATCCCCACCTTCCTCCGGTTTGTCACCGGCAGTCTCGCTAGAGTGCCCAACT
>NZ_JBFOHH010000025.1:0-419 GCF_040888205.1 Enterococcus sp. C102(2024)
AACGATTTTTTTAATACAATATTGTTGCCACACTTAGGACATTTTCCTACAATACTTTTTTCTGCTTCTTTTTCTTTCTGTTCCTGGTAATCAGAAAAATTTAGTTTTTCTATATCGTTAGGTACAGCTTCCAGTAAATGAACAATGAATTTTTTGATATTCGTAATAAAGTTCTCTTGATTGCCTTCTCTTTTACCGATTTTTTTTAAATACGTTTCCCATTTAGCCGTCATTTCAGCACTCGTTAAAAGGTGCTGACTTTCAACTGCCTGGCACAATAATTTTCCTTTTTCAGTTACAACAAGCTTATTCTTAATCACTTGGATATATTCTTTTTGTTTTAACGCTTCAATAATACTTGCTCTTGTCGCTTCTGTTCCAATCCCCTCAACTTCTTGTAAAATCTTGATTGCTTCTTC
>NZ_JBFOHH010000026.1:0-306 GCF_040888205.1 Enterococcus sp. C102(2024)
ATCTTTCTCAAAATAAACATAAAAGCCCTTTAAAGAGGGCTTTTATATATTAATCACAAATCACTTATCACAAATCACTTATCACAAATCACAAGTGATTTGTGACTGTTGATGATAAAATAAGAATAAGAAGAAATAGAAAGAAGTGAGTGATTGTGGGAAATTTAGGCGCACAAAAAGAAAAACGAAATGATACACCAATCAGTGCAAAAAAAGATATAATGGGAGATAAGACGGTTCGTGTTCGTGCTGACTTGCACCATATCATAAAAATCGAAACAGCAAAGAATGGCGGAAACGTAAAAG
>NZ_JBFOHH010000027.1:0-285 GCF_040888205.1 Enterococcus sp. C102(2024)
GGGGTCCCGAGCGCCTACGAGGAATTTGTATCGATAAGAAATAGATTTAAAAATTTCGCTGTTATTTTGTACATTTAACTTGACGGTGACATCTCTCTATTGTGAGTTATTAGTGGTACAGTTTTCAACCGTTTTAATTATAAAAAAGTGGTGCATTTTTAAATTGGCACAAACAGGTAACGGTTATTGCAGGTGTATTTCTTATCTATGGGTTTAACATGGATTTTATCATTAAAATCATGAGTATTGTCCGAGAGTGATTGGTCTTGCGTATGGTTAACCCTA
>NZ_JBFOHH010000028.1:0-221 GCF_040888205.1 Enterococcus sp. C102(2024)
GGGTTCTGTTGCAAAGTCTCAAAAAGGTCATTAGTTTTTCAAGATGATTCTTATTTAAGCAGGGATTCCTAATAGTCCTTTGATTTCTGTACAGACGGAAAAGCCAAAAAGAGACCCTTCTTTTCGGCTTTTTTTATAAATTCCTCGAATCGCTTCCATGCCTTTAATCGTGGTTGAGGCTGTTCGCAAACTTTGGTAAAATTTGTTTCTTCGCTTAATTG
>NZ_JBFOHH010000029.1:0-200 GCF_040888205.1 Enterococcus sp. C102(2024)
TATATTATTACATGTCGCAAGGCGAGTCACACAGCTGAGCGATTCAGAAATCACTAATTAAATAACAATTCTTGATTTCAAATCTCTCGAAAAAAGTTTGAAAAAACAACAAAAAAGTTGTTGACAAATAACAAACGAGATGATAAGATATAGAAGTTGTCACAACAGACAACAACAACCGAGCAAAACAACTTAAAAAA